>JANMTD010000388.1:0-9038 GCA_031390075.1 Deltaproteobacteria bacterium
CTGGGATGTCACCTCGACCGCCGCCGGAGAGAGCCAGCACTTCGCCAAGGCGGCTCGTCTGGACGCGCCCTACTGCCAGATCACGGCGCTTCAGAATCGATGTTGGAAGCCCGTCATCACGGCGGTCAATGGAATGTGCGCTGGCGGCGGGCTCCATTTCGTCGCCGATTCGGACATCGTGATCGCATCGGAGACCGCCACGTTCTTCGATCCGCATTGTGAAGTCGGCATGCTGGCGGGCTATGAGCCCGTCGGTCTGGCGCGCAAGATCCCGCTCGACGCCGTTTTTCGGATGGTGCTGCTCGGGAGCGCGGAGCGCATGAGCGCCAAGCGGGCGATGGAGATCGGATTGATCGGAGAGATCGTGCCGCAGGCGCGCCTGATGGATCGCGCGCGTGAACTGGCGGCGATCATCGCGCGCCAATCCCCCGCCGCGCTGGCGCGAACCAAGCGCACGATCTGGCGCAGCCTCGACCACGGCCTCGAGGAGGGACTCGACGTCGCCTATCGCGAGCTGATGGTCCACGCGGACCACCCCGACATGATCGAAGGCCCGAAGGCTTTCCTCGAAAAGCGCGCTCCAAAATGGGCACAATATGCCGGCGACGACGATTGAGTCGGCTGCTCCGATCGTGCCGCGGCGCCTAGCCATGCCCAGGGGAAACGTGAAGCCCGCAGCAAACCGAACGATCGCCGGACCCGACCCGCTGCCTCGCGCCGGCCGAGCGAGCGTGTCCGATGCGGTGGCGGACTACATTCGCCGCCTCGTCTTCTTCGGCACGCTCGAGGACGGCCAGCGCGTTCCACAGCGCGAGATCGCCGAGACCCTCGGCGTGAGCTCGGTGCCCGTTCGCGAAGCGCTCGCCGGGCTCCAGCAGGAGGGCGTCGTCACGATCGTGCCGAATCGCGGTGCTTTCGTGATCGGGCTGAATGCCGATGTCGTGCGCGAGCAGTTCTACGTCTTCGGGCGGATCTACGGCCTCGCGACGCGGGTCGTGGCCCGGCGCGGAGACCCGGCCGTCATCGAGACGTTGCGGAGCCACGCGGATCAGATCCGGGTCGAGAAGGATCTCGATGCGCTGCTGGCCGCGAGCATCCGATTCCAGCTGACGATCGTGGGTCATGGCGGATCCATGCGACTCCGCGCGCTGTTCACACCCATGTCGCGGATCGTTCCGGGCAACTTCTACGTCACGATTCCGGGCTCCGCCGAGGCGACTCGGCGCGGCGTGACGGCGATGATCAGCGAGCTCGAAGCGCGCCGCGCCGCGGCTGCGGAGCGGGCCTGCTGGGCCCTCGTCGACGAGATCGGCGAGCTCGTGGCGGCCCGTTTCGAGGACTGATCGCCCGGCTGCATCCGGGCGGCCGCGGCGGCCTAGACCGTTACCCCGGACTTGGCGATCAGCTGCTGCAGTCCGTGTTTGTCGACCTTGCCCGTGGTCATCATCGGAACCTCGTCGAGCGACGTCAGCTGCACCCATCGCCGCGGCACCTTGAACGCGCTCAGCCGTTCGCGGGCGAGGCGATCGAGGGTGGCGAGCTCCATCCGGTCGCGGCAGAGGACGGCCGCGCCGACGACCTCCCGGTCGTCCTCCTCGTCGCGGACATTGGCCACGAAGGCCTGCGCGACGGACGGGATCGTGCGGAGGGCCGCTTCGACCTCAGACGGATAGACCGTCGCCCCGCTCACCTTGAACATGTCGTCCGCGCGCCCCTTGAAATAGAGGTAGCCGTCGTCGTCGAGCACACCGAGGTCGCGGGTCCCGTAGAAACCATCGGGTGTGAACGTGTGCTCGCGGAGGCGCCCGAGGATTCCGCTCATGAGGTTGGGACCTCGCAAGGCGATCTCGCCCTGGATTCCGGGTTCGACGGGGGCTCCGCTCTCGATCTCGAGGATCCGGACCTCGATCCCGTCGAAAGGCCGTCCGCAGCTGCCGTGCTTGTCGTCCGGCATGTCCGTGTCGAGTCTGCTCCCGCAGTAGGGACCGAAGGTCTCCGTCATGCCGAAGATGTTGGCGCGGGCCCCCGGTCGCGGTCGCCGCGATTCCGGAAGCAGCGCGGGGAGGCTGGCGGGGCCGAGGCTCGATAGGTCGGTTGCAGCGAATGCGGGGTCGGCTGCGATGCGGGCGGCCTGGTCCGGCCAGCCCCGAAACAGCGAGACGCGCTGCCGCGACAGGAAGGCCAGTGTGCGCGCCGGGGTCGGGTCGGACTCCGTGAGGAGCGTGGCTCCGGCGACGAGGGCGCTGAGGAGCCCGGCGCTCAGTCCGCCCGTCCAGAAGAACGGCATCGGAACGTAGAGGCGCTCACCGCGGCCGATGCAGCGCAAGTCGAGTCCGCTCGCGACGGCCCGCAGCGCGTTGCCGTGCGTATGCACGACCCCCTTCGGCGCACTCCGGCTGCCCGAGGTGAACAGGATGACGAGCTCATCGGCGGGCCGCACGGATTCTGCCAGCGCTTCGACGATCTCACGCCTCGCCGATAAAGAGGGGAGCGCGTCGGCCGCCCAGATCGCCTGGAGCGCCGGAAGTGCCGCCGTGCGGCGCCCCGCGTTCGTCTCCTCGACGATCCCGGGCACGATCGACTCGAGGTCGGCGAAATAGTTCCGCCCGCGATACCCGGGACTCGCGACGAGGTGGGAAATCGAGGCTTGTCGCAGCTGCGCGACGAGCTCCGGCGGACGCAAGAGGGTCGACAGCGGGACCAGGACGGCGCCGACGCGAAGCGCGGCGTAGGCGATGACCGCCCAATCGATTCCATTCGGCGCGAGCAGCGCGATACGAGCGTGTTTGCCGATGCCGGCCGCGACCAGCCGCCCCGCGAGCTCCCGGCTGCGCCGATCGAGCTCGGCATACGAGATCGACGTCTCGTCCTGGATCAGCGCGATCGTCTCGCCGGAGGTGGCCGCGCGGTGGACGAGGAAGGCCGGAACCGTCGGGTTCTCAATTTCCATCGAAGAGCTTCTTCAGGGCGGGCAGGTCGCACTTCCCGCTCGACATCAAGGGAAGGTCCTCCTGTCGAAGATGAAGGAAGGTCCGTGGGACCTTGTAGGACGAGAGTCGCTCGCGGAGCGAGGTCTGCAATCGTTCGAAGTCGACCGGTTCGGACGAGACGACGACGGCGGCGACACGCTGCCCGCGATCGGCATCCGGGACCCCGATCACGATCGCCGTGCATCCCGTGATGTCGGCGATCTCGGCTTCGACCTCGCGTGGCGACACGTTGGCGCCGGCAGTCTTGATCATGCTTCCCGCGCGTCCGTGGAAATAGTGGAGACCGGCTTCGTCGACGTGGAACAGGTCGCCCGTTGCGAACCACCCGTCGGGATCGAAAGTGTCGTGGCGTTCGCGCCCGAGATATCCCTGCATCAGGAACGGGCTTCGGAGCTGGAGCTCACCGACCATGCCGGTCGGACAGACCCTTCCCGACTCGGCATCGACGATGCGGGACTCGAAGCCGGGCGCCGGGCGGCCGAAGGACCCGCGTTGAGGCTCCGGGAGGTCGTTCTCGTTTGGTGCGTCGAGGCAGACGCTGCCGGCCTCCGTCATCCCGAGCATGCCGTGCCGCAGTCCGGGGTCGGCGGGTTGCAGCGCTCTGGGCAGGATCGGGTAGAGGTTGCCGCGCCGGATCGACGAGAGATCCCGGCCGGCATAGGAGGGGTCGCTCGGCAGGTGCGCGACCGACTGCGCGAAGCCATTCACCATCGTGGGACGCTCGCATTCGATCACGTCGAGGACCCCCGCAGCGTGCTGCGCATTCGAGCAGACGAGTCGGGCGCCCGCGATCAGCGTTCCCAGCAGGGTGTAGGCGAAGCCGCCGATCCAGAACCAGGGCGAGTTCGAGAAGAGGATCTCCGTCCGATCGAAGCGACGATTCGTGTTCAGGTTGTCGATGTGGCGGATGAGCGCGCCATGGGTGTGCACGACGCCCTTGGGCGCGCTCGTCGACCCCGACGTATGGATGACCACCATCCGATCGGACGGCGCGACGTCGGCTTCCATCCCATCGAGGACCGCATCGAGCACCCCGTCGGGCACGGATTGCGCAGCGCGCTGCAGCGCGTGGTAGGTCCAGTCCGGGTGGACCCCCGATGGCGGCGGATCGAAATAGATGCGACGCAGGGTCGGTGCCGACGTCGACCACAACGCCCCCGGCCCGGTCGTGTCGAGCTCGGCGAAGGCCGTCCGAAGTGCCTGTGGATAGTCGTGACTGCGATGGGCTTTCGTCGACAGGAGGATGTCGATGTCCGCGTTGCGAACCAGCTCCGCGATCTCTCTCGGCTTCGAGAACGTGCTGAGCGGGACGGCGACCGCTCCGATCCGGATCACAGCCAGGCAGGCGACGACGTATCCCGCGCCGTTCGGAAACAGCAGACCGACGTGCGTCCCCTTTCCGGCGCCGCTCGCGATCAGCCCCCGTGCGAGGACGCGCGAGCTTCGCTCTGCCTCCCGATAGCTGAGACGGTCGTCGTCGACGACGATGAACGGGGCGTCGCCGAGCTCGCGCGCGCGCATCTCCAGCAATCGCGGGAGCGTGAGGGGAAGGGCGTCGCCCGTGTCGACCGTGGGCTGCGTCACGTGGTCATCGACCCTTGGGCAGGCCGAGGATTCGCTCGGCGATCAGGTTGCGCTGGATCTGTGATGTGCCCGCTGCGATCGTGTACTGCAGCGACCAGAGGAACTCTCGAACGACCGCGGAGATCGGCAAACCCGGGAGATCGCATCGCCCGAGGATCGGACGTCCGACCAACCGCAGCGCGAGGCTGGCGATCTCCTGGCTCAGCTCGCTGTAGCGAAGCTTCACGGCCGAACCGGACTGGGCCGGGGCTCCCGTCCGCTCCGCCTCGGCGATGCACATCTGGGTCATCCGCCAGAGCGCTTCGACCTGTGCCCCGAGGCGTCCGATGCGGCCGCGCACGTCGTCCAATTCCCAGCCCGCTTCCGATGTTGAGGAGCCGGACCGGGCGAGCTCGACGAGCCTGCGAACCTGCGTGCGCAGCGTGATGATGTGCTGCGCAAAGGCCGTCCCGCGCTCGAACCGGAGCGTGACGTTCGTGACGCGCCAGCCGTCGTTCTCGGCCCCGACGCGATTCGATACCGGGATGCGAACGCGGTCCAGGAACAGCTCGCAGAAGTGGCTCTCACCATCGAGGGTTCGCATCGGTCGGACCTCGACGCCGGGGCGATCCATCTCGAGGATCAGCCAGCTGATCCCCTTGTGCTTCGCTGCATCGGGGTCGGTGCGAACCAGCAGCTCGCAGTAGTCGGCGACATGCGCGCGGGTGCTCCAGATCTTCTGGCCGGAAACGACGTACTCGTCGCCGTCGCGTTCGGCTCGAGTGCGGAGAGCGGCGAGATCGGAGCCGGCGCCAGGTTCGGAGAAGCCCTGGCACCAGACCGCGTCGCCTCGCAGGATCTTCCGGAGGTGCGTATGCCGTTGCTCGTCGGTGCCCTCGGCGATCAGGGTCGGACCCGCGTGCATCAGCCCGACGAAGTTGACGCTGATGTAGGGCGCTTCGGCTCGTGCGTACTCCTCGAGGTAGACGAGCTGCTGGGTGATGGGGAGTCCGCGTCCACCGAACTCCGCCGGCCACGCGAGGCCTGCATAGCCTGCATCGAAGAGCTTGCGTTGCCAGGCCGTGTCGTACTGTCGGCGTGCGGGCCAGTCGTCCGCGGGCGGGGGCGGGCCGTGGACCGGCACCTCGTTCGCCAACCACGAGCGAATCTCCTCGCGGAACGCTTCGTCTTCTTTCGAGTAGCGCAGGTCCATCAGGTTCGGCCTCTGTTATGGAGTGTCTCGAGGGTCTTTTGCCGGATTCGCGGCGACCGAAGCGGGTTGCGCGTCGAAGTACTCGGCAATCGCCCGGAGATCGCCTTTGCCGGAAGCGGTCCGCGGGAGCCGGGTCAAGATGCGGATCTCCGTCGGGATCTCGTAAGGCGCGAGCGCTTCGGCGAGGTGCGCGAGCAGGTCGCCGACTTCGGTGGCAGCGCCCGTACGCAGCTCGACCGCCGCGACGGGAGCCGCGCCGAGTCTTCGATCGGGTCGGCCGATCACGACCGCGCCGCGCACATCCGGGTGTCGTTCCAGCGCTGCCTGCACGGTCTCCGGCAGCACCTTGAACCCGCCCCGGATGATCGCGTGGTCGGCCCGCCCGAGAATCCAGAGGAAGCCGTCTTCGTCGATGCGTGCGAGGTCGGTGGTGCGCGTCCACGCATCCCCACCGAGCTGTGCCGCCTTCACCTCGAGCAGTCCGGGCGTGTCGTGAGCGACGACCTCGCCGTCGGTCTCCGAGACGATCCGAAGCTGGCAGCCGGGGTGGGCTCGACCGACGCTTCCGCGCTTCGCTTGCCAGAACGTGCGGTGGTCCGCGAGGTTCCAACCGGCGACGCCGCCGCCGAACTCCGTCGCGCCATAGGAGACGAGGACCGGGATCCCGTAGCGCGTGAAGAACGCGTCCGCGTCGTCGGGATCGAGGGGCGCCGTGCCGCAGACGACAGACTGGAGGCTCGCCAGGTCCTTCGGGTCGAGGTCGGCGTCGAGCACCATGCGCAGCGCCGTCGGCACCAGGCTCGTCGTCCGCGGTCGGTGTCGGCGAACGGCGTCGAGCCAGGCGTCGACGCGAAAGCGATCGAGCAGACAGAAGGAACGTCCGTCGAACACGCATTGCAGCGTGCGAAAAATCCCGCTCACGTGGACGAGGGGGGCGTTGATGATCGCGACGCCCGTTCGGAGGCGGAGGTCGTTGGCCTTGTCGCTCTCGTAATGTTTCGCGCCGCGAAGGACACGATCGAAGAGCGCGTAGTCGAGCGCGATGCGCTTCGGCGTTCCGGTCGTGCCGCTTGTGAGCATTCGCACTGCGGTCCCTTCGAGGGGCGCAGAAGGCGGGGAGATCTGACGTTCGACTCGCACGATGGCGTCTTTTCCGAGAGCAGGGAGCTCGATCCGCTCGTGTCTGCCCGCCTGCTCCCCGAGGATCTCCTGCACGTCCGATTCCAGGCCGAGGATCACGTCGACGTCGAGGTCCCCGACGTCCGCACGCGTTCGCGCGAGGCCGCGCTCGGGATTGATCGTGACCACGCAGCCGCCGGCGGACAGCACGCCGAGCAGTGCGCCGACGAGACACGGCCGGTTGCGGAGCAGGATTCCGACCTGGCGTCCGGGTGTCGTCACGACCGGCCCGACGAGATCGATCGCATTCGCGAGCGCGCTCCACGGGGACCATCGGCCCTCGTACTCGAGCGCGGGAGCGTCGGGGTCGATCCGGGGGACGGCGCGGATCCGAGCGGAGATCGCATGAATCGCAGCGACGTCGGCGGTCGTCATCGTTTTCCCCACGACCGACGGGTCGGCGGCTTCTCCGCGACCTCGGCCATGCCGATCGGGTTCCCGACACGCGTATAGATCAAGCCCTGCTGCATCGCGGCGCGGTAGGGGCGGTCGAGGGATTCCCAGATGGCGCGAACCGTCCCCTGCGTCGCGGCAGACGGCTTTTCGGCGATCTCCCGAGCCAGCGTGTGAGCGCGCTCCCAGAGCGACTCCCGCGCGACGACTTCCGTGACGAGTCCAATTCGAAGTGCGGTCTCGGCGACGACGCGTTCGTCGTTGCCGCGGAGCGCCATCCGCAGCGTCTCACCCAATCCGACCCTCCGCATCAGCCCCACCGGCTCGAGGGCCGACACCATTCCGTAGCTCACGTGCGAGTCGAAGAAGGTCGCGTCGGTCGAGCAGATCACGATGTCGGACTCGTTCACGAAATAGAACGCCCCCGCCGTGCAGATGCCCTGCACCGCGCAGACCACGGGCTTCCAGACCTGCTGCCACTTGGGGCTGAGCAGCTCGCCCGGATCCTCGTGGTTCCAGATGTCGACCGGCTGGCCGTAGCTGGATTTGATGTCGAGTCCGGCGCAGAACGCCCGGTCGCCCGCCGCGCGGAGGACGACGGCATTCACGTTGGGATCGTCCTTGATCAGTCGCCAGGCGACGCGCATCTCCTCGCACATCGTGCGATTGAAGGCGTTCATGACCTCCGGGCGATTCAGCGTGAGGGTCGCGACCTTGTCGTCGGAAACCGCGTAGAGGATCGTCTCGAAGCGATCGCTCATGAGCACGTCCACTTCGGCTCGCGCTTCGCCACGAACGCCGCGGGCCCTTCCTTGGCGTCGTTCGTTCGGACGACGCGTTCGCGGAAGGCTTCAGCGAGGATCTCCGCCTCGTGCAGCGGCAGGTCGAGCCCCTTGCGGATGGCGAGCCGCGTTCCCCGAACAGCGAGGGGCGCGTTTCGATTGACCGTCGCGGCGATCTCCAGGGCGCGGACCTGCAGCTGCTCGTGCGGGACGACCTCGGAGACGAGCCCGAGCTCGTAGGCGCGTTGCGCACTCATCCGCTCGTGCTTGCCCATCAGCGCCATGCGCATCGCGATCCCCGTCG
The DNA here is from genome assembly GCA_031390075.1 of Deltaproteobacteria bacterium. Taxonomy (GTDB): domain Bacteria; phylum Myxococcota_A; class UBA9160; order UBA9160; family UBA4427; genus UBA4427. The sequence goes on from JANMTD010000388.1 coordinate 8,425, forward strand.
GCAGCACGCGCGCGAGGCGCACGGACTCGCGCGCCGAGACGAGTCCGATGCTCACGTGGGGGTCGAAGAACTGGGCTCGATCCGAGGCGATCGAGATATCGCCCGTCGTCAGCAGATCGAGTCCCGCCCCACAGCAGATTCCGTTCACCGCCGTGATGACGGGCTTCGTCATCGATCGGAATGGAGGCGTGGCTTCCTGCGGCGCTTCCCACTGCGGATACGTCGACAGGTAGGGAGTGGGATAGAGGACGCGGCCATCCGCCGGAATCTCCGTCACGTCGGCCCCGGCGCAGAAGGCTCGGCCGTTCGCCGTGATCAGCAGCGTCCAGGCGTCCTCGTCCGCTTCCGCGGCGTGGTAGGCCTGCCGGAGCTCTTCGACCATGCGGGGGCTCAAGGCATTCAGCTGGTCGGGGCGATTGAACGTGATGATCGCCGTGCGATCCTTCACTGCGTAGAGGATGGTCTCGTATGCCATGGTTAGCGGCCCTTGAATTCGGGTTTTCGGCGTTCGCGGAAGGAGGCGAGCCCCTCCCGGAAATCCTCGCTGCGCGACGAGAGCTCCAGGGCGAAAGACTCCGTCGCCATGGACTCGACGAGGGAGGCGCCGGCGGCGC
>JANMTD010000403.1:0-3400 GCA_031390075.1 Deltaproteobacteria bacterium
CCCATGCCGACAAAAAGGGCCTCTTCGAGGTCGCCGACGGCGGGGATGTCCGAGACACGGTCGCGCAGGGGCGGCAGCTCGATCTCGACGACACGCAGGCGGTAGTAGAGGTCCTCGCGGAATCGGCCCTCGGCGACGAGCTTCTTCAGGTCGCGGTTCGTCGCCGCGATGACCCGGACGTCGACCTTCTTGGTGTCCGACGAGCCGAGCGGGCGGATCTCGCCGTCCTGGAGCACGCGCAGGAGCCGGACCTGCATGCCGGGCTCCGTCTCGCCGATCTCGTCGAGGAAGATCGTGCCGCCGTCGGCGACCTCGAAGAGGCCCTTTTTGTCGGCATGGGCGCCGGTGAACGAGCCGCGTTTGTGGCCGAAGAGCTCGCTCTCGAGCAGCGTCTCGGGGAGCGCGCCGCAGTTCTGGGCCACGAACTTCTTGTCCCGGCGCGGGCCCGAATAATGGATGGCGCGGGCGAGCAGATCCTTGCCCGTCCCCGTCTCGCCCGTCAGCAGGACCGTCGCATTGGTCTGCGCGACCTTCTGGGTCACGTCGAAGACCTTCTGCATCACGGGCGCGTTCCCGATGATGCCCTCGAACGAGTAGCGCGCCTCGACCTCGCGGCGCAGGTAGAGGTTCTCGGCCCGCAGGCGGGCGTTCGCCTCCGCGAGAGCCCCCGCGAGCTGGGCGTTCTCGCTCGAGAGCTCATAGACCTCGAGCCCGCGCTTCACGCTGATGCGCAGCTCGTCGGGCTCCCAGGGTTTTGCGATGTAGCGATAGATCCGGCCCTCGTTGATGGCGCGCACGAGGGACGGCATGTCCGAGTAGCCCGTCAACAGGATCCGGATCGCGCGCGGATTCCTCTCGATCACCTTCTCGAAGAACTCGACGCCCCGCATCCCCGGCATGACCTGGTCGGAGATCACGAGGGCGATCTCCTCCCGGTCGAGGATCGCGAGTCCCTGCTCGGCGCTCTGGGCGGTGAAGATGCGGTATTCGGAGCCGAGGGTGAGCTCGATCGATTCGAGGATCGCGTCCTCGTCATCGACGACGAGGATGCCGTAGCGGCGCGTCTCGTCGGTCGGTCGTGCACCCTCGATATCGGCGTTCCCGGTCATGAGGGGAGACGTTAACGCAGGCGATCGAAGGGGGGCGGCGGGGTGGACCCCTAACGCCCCGCGACCATCGCCTCGACCCGATCCATCACCTGCGCCTCGAGCCTCGCGTTCTCGAGGGCGTTGATCTCCTGCACTCCCGTCGGGCTCGTCACGTTGATCTCGGTCAAATAGCCCCCGATCACGTCGATGCCGACGAAGAAGAGCCCGTGCTCCCGGGCGAAGGGGCCGACGCGGGCGAGGATCCGCCGGTCGGCGTCGTCGAGGGGGGCCTTCGCCGGTGTCCCCCCGACGTGGAGATTTGCCCGGGACTCGTGGGCGGCGGGTACGCGCAGGACGGCCCCGATCGGCTCGCCCTCGAGCAGCAGGATCCGCTTGTCGCCCTTGCGCACGTCGGGCAGGTATTGCTGCGCCATCACCGAGCGCCTCCCGAACTGCGTCGACTGCTCGAGGATCGAGGTCAGGTTCCGGTCGTCCTCGACGACGTGGAAGATCCCCTCGCCCCCTTTGCCGTCGAGGGGCTTCACGATCATCTGTCCCCCGTGTGCCTGCATGAATTCCCGCAGCTCCCGAATGTGACGGGTCACACGCGTCTGCGGCATCAGATCGGCGAAACGAACGGCGAGGAGCTTCTCGTTGAAGCTGATGACGCTCGATGGCCGATTCAGGACGAGGGTCTTCTGGCAGACGTCGAGGATCTGGGTCGCGACGATGTAGTCGCGGTCGACGGGGGGGTCCTTGCGCTGGAATGCGACGTGGACCTCGCGGTCGAAATCGACGCTTCGGACGGGCCCGCGGCGCACGGGGGTCTCCGAGGCGAGGTCGAGGGTGATCGGGGCGGCTTCGGCCCGCACACAGCCATTGTCGACGCAGAGATCGGCGGGATCGACGTAGAGGACCTCGTGACCCCGATCCTGCGCTTCTCGCATCAGCACGATCGTCGTCGAGGCCAGCATCGGCTCCTTCTCGACGGGATCCATCACGAAGGCGAGCGAGAGCGGACGGGCGGATTTCGATCGAGACGGCATGGGGGCCAATCGGTAGCGCACGGTCGGAGGCGTCGGCTAGCTTGCCGGATCGCGGAGTAAAAATGGCATTGTTCCGGTCTGGGGGGATCCGGATCGCCCTGATCCTGCTGGCTGTCTCGATCGTCGGTGCGGCGAGCGGGGCGGCCGCGGTCTATTGGCTCGTGATCCGCGACCTCCCCGATTTCCAGAAGATCGACGATTACCGGCCGCCGGTCTCGAGCGTCGTGCTCGACCGCAAGGGCCGGCTTATCGCCGAGTTCTATACTGAGCAACGTCGCCTCGTCCCGATCGCGGAGATCCCCCGCCACGTCCAGTTCGCCTTCGTGTCCGCCGAGGACGGCAAGTTCTACGAGCACAAGGGCTTCGACTTCGTCGCGATCCTGCGCGCGGCCCTCGCGAACCTGCGCGAGGGGGGCATCGCCCAGGGCGCGAGCACGATCACGCAGCAGACCGTGAAGAGCCTGCTCCTCTCCTCCGAGAAAACCTACGAGCGCAAGCTCAAGGAGATCGTCCTCTCCTGGCGCCTCGAACAGCAGCTCACGAAGGACGAGATCCTCTACCTCTATCTGAACCAGATCTACTTCGGAAACGGCGCCTATGGCGTCGGCCAGGCGGCGCGGAGCTATTTCGGGAAAGACGCGAAGGACCTCACGATCTCCGAGGCGGCGCTGCTCGCGGGCCTGCCGCAGCGCCCGAGCGCCTACGAGCCCAATCGCAATCCGAAGGCGGCCGAAGCCCGCCGGCGTTATGTGCTCGGCCGCATGCTGACGGATGGCCACATCGATCAGGCGACCCACGACGCGGAGCTGGCCGCGCCCCCCGTGATCCGGGACCACTCGGAGCGGGAGAACTTCGCGGTCGCGGGCTATTTCAGCGAAGAGGTCCGGCGCCTTCTGTACAAGGAGCTCGGCCAGGACACCGTCCTCGAAGGGGGCCTGCGGATCGAGACGACCCTCGATCTCGACCTCCAGCGCACCGCCCGCGACGCCGTGCAGCGCGGCCTCGTCGCCCAGGACCACCGCCACGGCTACCGCGGCCCGCTGCGCCAGGTTGGCCCGGACGAACGCGCGCTCGAGCTCGAGCACCTCGCCCGCGTGAACGCGGGGCTCGCCGAGGTGAAGGCGGAGGCAGCCGCCAGCGAGATCCGCGCGCGCCTCGCCGCCGGCGAGGCCCTCGAAGGACTCGTCCTCGCCGTCGAGGGCGCGAAGCAGACCGCGACGGTCGGCTTCGGGGCCGGTGTCGAGGGCCGGGCGGCGCTCGAGGATG
>JANMTD010000478.1:0-3306 GCA_031390075.1 Deltaproteobacteria bacterium
GGCGCCCGCCTGGGTGAAGCGCTACTGGAGCCCGAGCTTCCGCGACCTCTGACCCGATCGCCGCCAACTCCATCTCGAACCGCGGGGGACGACCGCGATGCCGCCGAGCTCTTCCAGGAAATCCGCCTCCCCGCGCAAGCGGCCCGCCGCAAGGAAAAAGAAGGCGGCGGCGAAGAAACGCCAGACGCCGGCCAGGAAGCCGACCCGGCCCGCGCCGACCGCGCGAAGCCAGGCGCTCGGGTTCGACGCCGTCGTCGCAGTCGAGTCGTTGCGGACCGCCGATCCGACACTTGGCCGCGCGATCGACACAATCGGGGAGTTCACCCTCGTACGCGACCTGCGCGCCGCGAAGAGTGTCTACGCGGTGCTCACCGAGTCGATCGTCTCGCAACAGCTCTCGGGCAAAGCCGCGGCGACGATCTACGGACGCGTGTGCGCGCTCTTTCCCGGCGCGCGGGGCGGGCCGAAGCCGGACCACATCCTCGGCGCCTCCGACGCGATGCTCCGGGGCGCGGGACTCTCGCAGGCCAAGATGCTGGCCGTGCGCGACCTGGCCGAGCGAACCCTCGCCGGCGAGATTCCGACCCTCGCCGCCGCCCGCCGCCTCTCCGACGAGGCGATCATCGAGCGATTGACGGCGGTGCGCGGGATCGGGCGCTGGACGGCGGAGATGTTCCTGATCTTCCGGTTGGGGCGGCCCGACGTGCTTCCGGTCGACGATTTCGGCGTCCGAAAGGGCTTCGCCCTCGCCTTCGGCCTGCGAGAGCAGCCGAAGCCCAAGGCGCTCGCCGCCTACGGTGAACGCTGGGCCCCCTACCGGACCGTCGCGAGCTGGTACCTCTGGCGCACCGCCGACCGGGGCTAGGCGAGTCGGACGCAGTCCGGGCGCAGGTTCAAGCAGGCCCGCCCGATCGGCGATAGGCCCGACATGGCCCACACGCCCACATCCCTCGTCACGGCGTCGAAGACACCCCGACCGTCGACGCGGCTTCTCGCCGCCGCCCTCGGCCTGGCCCTCGCGCTCTCGAGCACGGCGGGCTGCATGGTGATGGACGAGCTCGACAACGCCGCGGCCAAGATGCCGACCTCGAAGGTGGAGAAGGCGAAGAAAGCAGCGGGCCAGGAGACGCAGCCCAAGACCGCGGCCGGCCCCGCCGATCGCCTCGCGGCCGCAAAGAGCCGGATCGCCGAGCACTCGCAAAAATGGTGGAGCGAGGCGAAGACCATGACCCCGGGCGAAGCGGGGCCCGCCGGCATCGTGAGCTGTCGCCTGCCCGAGGGCACGAAGTTCATGTCGACGGACGACTGCCTCTCGCAGGGCGGGCGGCCGGCGGACGGCGCGGGCTGAGTCTTTGCTCGGACCGGGCGCGGCCGTTAGATTCGGCCCGCGCGCGAACCAGCTGGGCGGGGGGCCTCGCCAGGGTCGGGACCGATTGAGCAGCCAGGACATTTCGACGAGATCAGGCCGACTCGCCGGCGAGAGCTACGGGGGCGGCGTCCGCTTCCGCGGCATTCCCTTCGCGCAGCCGCCGATCGGTGCGCTCCGCTTTCGCGCGCCCGTGCCCCCGGAGCCGTGGTCGGGGCTGCGGGACGCTCGGGACTACGGTCCGTCGGCGCCGCAGATCGGCCCCGTCAACCGCGTGATCCGAAGCCTGATCGGCGCCGCCGGCAGCCGCCAGAGCCAGGACTGCCTCTACCTCAACGTCTGGACACCGAAATGCGACGGCGCCCGGCGCCCCGTGATGGTCTGGATCCACGGCGGTGCCTTCATCCTCGGCTCGGGCTCGACCTCGCTCTACTCGGGGGAGCGGCTCGCGACGCGCGGGGACGTGGTCGTCGTGACGATCAACTATCGCCTCGGGGCGCTGGGATTCCTGTCCTGGAAGGGCTTCTACGCCGGGGCCGACCTGCCGCCCGCCAACCTCGGACTGCGGGACCAGCTTGCGGCCCTCGCCTGGGTTCGCGACAACATCGAGGTATTCGGTGGCGATCCGGGGAACGTGACGGTATTCGGCGAATCCGCCGGGGCAATGAGCATCGGGACACTGCTCGGTGTCCCGGCCGCACGCGGGCTCTTCCACAAAGCGATCCTCCAGAGCGGTGCGTCGCACAACGTTTCGAGCGCGGACAAGGCAGCGCGAGTCGCAGCCGAGTTCTTCGAGCAGCTCGGCATCGCCGAGCCCTCGCCGACGGCGCTGCTCGATGTTCCGGTCAGCCGTCTGATGGAGGCGCAGGCGCGCGCCACCGTCGGGATCGGGCTCGAGGACGGCATGATGGCTTGGCAGCCCTGCGTCGACGGCGATCTGGTTCCCGAGATGCCGCTCGCCGTCATCGATCGCGGCGCGGCCCGCGACGTCCCGCTCCTGGTCGGCAGCAACCGCGACGAGTACCGACTCTTCACCTTCGTGGACCGCGATCGCGTGAACGACGCGGAGCTGGCGAGCCGCGTGCGCCGAATCGCGCGGCGCAGCCAATCCGGAGAAGCCTCTCTCGCCGAGCGCATCCTCAGCACCTACGGCCCGAGCACCGGGGAGCGCGATCCCGGCGCGAACGAGCGCTGGATCGGGCTCCAGGGCGACCGCATCTTCCACTACCCCGCGACGCGGCTCGCCGACGCGCAGTCGGCTCATCAACCGCGCACCTACGCCTATCTCTTCGAGTGGACGCTTCCGCTGATCGGCGGCGGCCTCGGCGCCTGCCATGGTCTCGAGCTGCCCTTCGTGTTCGGCGCGACGCGCGGCGGAATCCTTCGCGTCGGGCTCGTCGCAGATCGCGCCGCGGGGCGCCTCGCCGACGTGATGCAGGACGCCTGGGTTGCCTTCGCGCGCAATGGCGAGCCCGCCGCCGACAAGCTCCCCGACTGGCCCGCGTACGAGACCCACCGCCGCTACACGATGACCCTCGGCGGAAGCCGCGGCCTCGTCAAGGATCCCCACGAAGCGGCGCGGGAATTCTGGAGCCCGCTGATTCCGAACGGAGAGGTCGGGGTAGGCTGACGAGCGGCGCGGCGCGCGGGGCAATGGTCACGCGAGACGCGTGAGCTCGACGGCGAGCTCGCGCACGCCGATCGCCTCGATCCGCTCGCCCTTCGGATAGCGATCGCGACCCGAATACACGACGAACGCCCGATCGGGCTCGAGATCGGCCATCGCGCTGTGGAAGCCGCGCGTGACGCTCGGTGCCCCACCACGCTTGATCTCCACGATCCAGCGTTTGCCGCCGGGCAGATCGAGCACGAGATCGACTTCCGCCCCGGCGGCAGTCCGGTAGTAGTGGGAATCCGTCCGCTGCGGCGCAGCCGCCAGC
>JANMTD010000502.1:0-2821 GCA_031390075.1 Deltaproteobacteria bacterium
CGGCTCGGCCAATCGCGATGCGGAGGCCTTCAGCGATCCCGACCGGCTCGACATCGACCGCAATCCCCACCATCTCGCCTTCGGCATCGGCAACCATTTCTGCATGGGCGCGAACCTGGCCCGCATGGAGCTGCGGGTGGCGCTGACGGAGATCCTCCGGCGCCTGCCCGACATGCGCTATGCGACGAATGGCCCCGAGCTCGGCTCCTCGGCGCTGGTCCGCAGCGTGAAGCACATGTACGTGCGCTTCACGCCCGAGCGAGCCGACTAGACGAGCCCACCCAGGGAGACCGCCGCCGGACCCGGGTCCAGCGGCGCGTGATCTGTCGTATCGTGTCCTCCTCCCGAAGCCTCCGCCGGAAGTGCGAAGGCTTCGGGCGGAGGATCGATCGATGTCGCGCCTGCGAAAAGCCTTCCTCTACACCGCGATCGCCCTCGCCCTGCTCGTCGCCCTCGGCCTGGCGATGATCCATCGCTCGGGCGCCTGGGCCCTCATCTTTCCAAGCGAGCAGCACGACACGACGCCCCCCGAGATCCCCGCCGATTTCGGCGAGGGCAAGGCGCTGCGCGTGCTCGTCTTTTCGAAGACCAACTCCTTCCGCCACGACGACGGGATCGCCGGCGCGCGCCGCGCCCTCGACGCAATCGCCGAGCGGGGCGGCCTGGCCCTCCTTCACTCCGAGAATGGCGCGCTGTTCACCAACTCCGAGCTCGAACGCTTCGACGTCGTGGTCTTCAGCAATGCCTCGGGCAACATGCTCTCCGACGAGCAGGACCGCGCCTTCGAGAAATGGCTCGAAGCAGGCGGCGGCTGGATCGGACTCCATGCCGCAGGGGACCTCTCCCATGCGGACTGGACCTGGTACAAGGAAAACCTGATCGGCGCCGATTTCATCGGCCATATCCTGGGGCCGCAGACCCAGAAGGCGCGCGTCGTCGTCGAGGATCGCGCCCATCCCGTGACGCGGAATCTACCCGCCGAATTCGAGCACGAGGAGGAATGGTATTCGTGGGACCAGAGCGCCCGAGCGCTCGGGTTCAACGTGCTGCTCTCCGTCGACGAGTCGAGCTACGACCCCACGATCCGCTTCCTCGGCTCCGAGACGGATATCCGCATGGGGGATCATCCGATCGTGTGGTGGCGCTGTCTCGGCCGCGGCCGTGCGCTCTACTCGACGATGGGCCATTGGGGCAGCGCCTACGAGAACCCCGCCTACGTGAGCCTGCTCGAGAACGCGCTCGCCTGGGCAGGTGATCCCGCGGCCTGTCCCGCCCCGGCGACCGGAGATTGAGAGCATGAGCGCGACCGACCCGGATCCGGACCGTCTCGCGGACATAGCACTTCGCCGCGCGCTACTGCAGCTGATCGCGATCGGCGGGTCGGCGGTGCTCGCGAGCTATCTGCTCGTCCTCGATCCCGCGGTGGGCAGTGGGCTCTGGGGCGGAATTCCAGAGGGGCGGATTCGCGACCTCTACACGCTCAACATGTTCCTCGCGGCGCTCGGATTCTTCCCCGCGACCTGGCTCCTCGTCTTCGCGACGCCGGCGAGCGCGCTGCGCGATCGAACGGGGCTCGGATTTCCCGCGCTGTTCGGGACCTACGCCGCCATCCTGATGGCCTCCGCACTCTGGCTCCCGCTGACGGCGCTCTACGTGAGCCATCCCTCGATGCCGCTCTGGCTGCTGATCCGCGTCGTCCTGCTCGTCGTCGGAGGCGGGGCGACGGTGCTCGCGGGCATGCTCGTGCGGCTCGCGGCGCGGGGCCCGGCGATCGCCTGGCTCGCGGTCGTCGCGTTCTTCTTCTTCTGGCTCCAGACGATGGTCCTCGACGCCCTCGTCTGGCCGCACTACTACTGAAGCCGAAGCGGATTTGCGGGAGAGGGAGCGACGATGGGCCGACTGGACGACAAGGTTCTGCTGCTGACGGGTGCGGCGTCGGGGATCGGCCGCGCCTCGGCGCTCCGCGCCGCCCGCGAGGGAGCGGCGCTCTTCTTGACCGACGTGGTCACCGCCGGCCTCGAGGACACGGCCAAGCGCGCGTCCGAGCTCGGGGCGAAGGTCGAGTTCCGGGCCGCCGACATCAGCGACGAGCAGCAAGCGCGCTCGAGCGTCGCGGCCTGCATCGAACGTTTCGGGCGCCTCGACGTGCTCTGCAACAACGCGGGCATCATCGCCTACGAGCGGGTGCACGAGATGTCCCTCGCCTTCTGGCGGCGGATCCTGTCGGTCAATCTCGACGGCACCTTCCTGATGACGCGCGAGGCGATCCCGCATCTGCTCGCGACGAAGGGCGCGATCGTGAATCTCGGCTCGACGGCGGGCCTCTCGGGTCTCGCCTACGGCTCGGCCTACAGCGCTTCGAAGGGCGCGATCCACGCCTTCACCCGCGCCATCGCCGTCGAGTACGCCGATCAGGGTTTGCGCGCGAATTCGATCTGCCCCGCGTCGATCCAGACGGGCATGTCGGGCACGGCGAAGCTGCCGAAGGCCGCGAAGATCGAGCTCCTGAACCGGCTCGGCTCGCTCCACGGCCCTGCCGGCCCGGAGGTGATCGCCGACGTCGTGGTGTTCCTCGCCTCGGACGAGGCCCGCTTCATCACGGGCACCGAGATTCGCGTCGACGGAGCGGCCCTCGCCTAGCAGATCGCGGGGGCTCGTCGTCGCAGGCCGTGCCAAGTGCCCCGGCCGGGCCTCGCGAGCGCAATCGGAGTGACCGGCGCGCAGCACGGCGATCGCCCAGTGGCGAGCGGCCCCCCCGCGTCCCGTCCCACCCAGATCAACGCGAGGCCCGGCCGGGGCACATTGCACCGCCAGCGACGAC
>JANMTD010000538.1:0-3157 GCA_031390075.1 Deltaproteobacteria bacterium
GCGGCCAGGTGCTGACGACGGAAGGTCCTGGATGCATTTTTGGAGAGATGGCGCTGATCGGCGATCACCACAGGAGTGCGGATGCGATCGTCAAGTCGGACTGCGTGCTGGTCTGCGTAGACGAACGGCGATTCGCGTTCCTCGTCGGGCAGACCCCTTATTTCTCGCTGCACGTCATGCGGCTGCTCGGCGAGCGCATTCGTCGCAAGGAGCGGGCGGGCTGAGATCGATCGGAACGGGTCCGGCGCCTGGTCAACCGAAGTATTGAATCGCGGCGCCGTTGAGCGCGATGTGAATGACGTTGTCGACGATGATGAACAGCCACCCGCTGAGCCACGGCGGTGTATCCGGCGGATAACCCGTTTCGCGACATTCGGTCCAGGGGCGCGCACCGGGCCAGGGCCGATTCTTCAGCCAGATGAGGTAGCGAGCCATGCGAAAACGGTCGACGAAGAAGTGCGATACGGCCACCATCGCAAGGGCCAGCATGCTCTGCGTAAGCAGGGCAAATGGCAGTAGATATAAGATGCAATGGAGGCCGGCCGCGACGCTATTGCGGTGCTTCTCCCTGACCATCCAGTCACTCTGGAGGATGTAGTCACCCACGGCATGGGCGAGCAGCTGGTCGGCGGTGATCATGGGGCACGGTCCGTCGAGAAGATTGGCGACCATAGCCGGGCCATCGTCGCGTCGCCAAAGCCATTTTGATCGAGGACGGATACGGCCAGGGCTGTGCGTCGAGCTGTATCCATCGTCGTCGGTGTGAGCATGGGCAGAGTACGGGTCCGCGCGGCTTCATCCGCTGCTGAGCGCCGAGGTCTCCTCGAGCTCACGTCCGGCGGTCTCGGGCAGCCAGGCGATCACCAGCGCGGCGGCGAGAATCGGAAGGATCGCGGTCGCACGGACGGCGGCGCCCCAGCCAATACTCTCCGCCGCGAGGCCGAGGAGCGCGGGCGAGAGGACATGGCCGATACGCCCGATTCCGTTGTTTGCCCAGCCGTAGGCTTCGCCGCGGAGCGCGGTGGGGAAGAGCTCGGTATTGAAAGAGGACAGGACGGGCAGCACGCCCGTCGCGCCGAACACGCCCAGGGCGAGGCAGGCGGTGAGCAGCCAGGGGGCGTGGGCCGAATAGCATCCGAAGACCCCGAGCGCGGTCACGCCGAAGACGACCACGGCTCCCCGGCGCCGACCGATCCGGTCGAGCAGCGTCCCGACCCCGAAGACCAGGGGGAGGGCGGCGACCGCCGCAATCCCGACCGAGCGTCCGACGTCTGCGTCACTGAACCCGCGCTCCGCGACGGCAAACTCCTTCCAGAAGGTGATTGCGTTCTGCGTGCAGGCATAGACGAGCATCCAGATGATACCCATCATCAAGACCCGCCTCCCATAGGGCCCACGCAGGATCGCTCCAAAGACCCGAGTTGCGGGGTCGCCCGATGGCGCGACCTGCTCGGAAAATCGGCGGGTCTCGCGCAGACTGCGCCGAGCCCACGCCAGCAGGAGCAGCGGGATCGCGCCGACGAAGTAGACCGCCCGCCAGCCGAGACTGGTGGCGAGCAGGGTGGGCGTCAGCGCCGCGCACAGGATCGAGCCGACGCTCGAGAACGCCTGGATCAGGCCGATCACGAATCCACGTCGATCCGCGGGAAACTCCTCGGCGGCGACCATCATGGCGACGGCCCACTCCGCGAGCAGGAAGGTGCGCGCCAGGAGCTGGGCGAGACCGAAGCTCGTCGCATCGGGTGCGAAACCCGAGGCGACCGTGAAGAGCGTGTAGCCGCCGATCGTCCAGGCGAGCAGCCGCCGCCTGCCCCAGCGATCCGCGCGCCGCACGAGCAGCCACGCCGCGATCGCACCGACGTTGACGCCCGCGACGAGAAGTCCCCCGGCAGACTTCGAGAGCTCGAATTCTGCTCGGAGATCGGGCAGGATCTGCGTGATCGCGATCAGGTCGTAGCCCTCGAAGAAGGTCGCCGCCGAGAGAAAGACGAAGAGTCGGCGCTGATAGGGCGAGAAGGGCGTCGGGACCGGTCGATCGACACTCGGCATCGTCCGAGGGTATCATCGAGAGTTCAATGAGCGCGTCGCCCCTTCGAAATCGTCTTCCCTACCCCTTGCTGTGCGCGCTCCTGGGGCTCGGCTTCGGCTGGCTCCCGATGCTCGTCCACGGCCCGATCCCCGAGAAGTTCAACGTGCTCTACATCCGCGGAGACGTCGCGATCTGGGCGTTCTACGGCGCCCGCCTCTCGATCGGGCTGCTCGTCGGGATCTCGGTCTGGCCGCGGCAATGGTGGCTGCGCGGTCCGATGGTCGGCCTGCTCGCGATGATGTCGCCGGCCCTGATCGCCCTGGCGACGCCGCGCTGCGGCTTCACCTGACTGCGCTTGAACTTGACCACCGGTGCGGTGGTCGGAATCCTGGTCGGCGGGCTCGCGTTCGCCATCACCGGTCGACACCACGCTGCGACCGGCGACCCGCCTTCAGCGGGTCGCCGGTGACGCGCCTGGCGCGAATCAATGGTCGTCGAGCGAGATCTGAACGGGCGCCGTCGACAGGAAGCACTCTCCGCCCGCAGCCTCGCTGAATCGGCCCGTCAGGTAGAGCTGCGTCGTCGAAGCGGTCGCGCCGATCGGCTGCGTGTTGAACAGCAGCTTCAGATCCTGGATACCGTCGAGGTCGAAGTCGTGCAGTTGCCGCGCGTAGTCCAAGGGGGATTGCAGGCTGCTGATCGGAGCGCCTCCGGTCGTCGGACAGGCCCGCGCGGGCGGTGTGGCCGAGAGCCGGAGCGTCGTCGGGTCGATGCTCTTCGGCGGGATTCCGCCCACGGTCTGCTGTGCGAGGTTGAGGCAGCCCGCGCCCGTCGCCGACGCGGAGCCGTGGATCACGATCGGCGTGCTGTCGTCGGACCCGAGCTCCAGGGAGGCGATCACCTCGAACTCCACCGGGCACACCACGGCGCAGCTCGCAGAGCAGGAGCCTCCCGGTATACCGTTCGCGGCGCCCGCGTCGCAGCCCTCCGCACTCTGCACGATCCCGTCGCCACAGGTGAAGGCGTCGCAGGCATCGCCGACGGCGTCGGGCTGGAGCGCTGGATCGAGGGTGTCCGTGTTGGCCTGGTCGGGATTCGGCAGGAACGGACAGTTGTCGATCGTGTCGG
>JANMTD010000597.1:0-13476 GCA_031390075.1 Deltaproteobacteria bacterium
GAGTCTTCTCGGCGATCGGCGCCAATCCCGCCGCCCCGCATGTCGACGCCGGGCTCGAAGCAGTCCGGGCCCACGGCGCCGACGGCTGCATCCTCGTCGGCGGCGGCTCGGCCCTCGACGTCGGCAAATGCGTCGCGCTGCTCGCGCGCAATCCCGGCGGTGTGCTCGACTACGAGGACCGCGGTGATAATTGGAAACGGGCGGACGGCGCGAAGATCCTGCCTTCGATCGCGATTCCGACGACGGCGGGGACCGGGTCGGAGGTCGGTCGCGCGGCCGTGATCCAGGACCCGCGCGATCGGAACAAGAAGATCATCTTCCACCCGCGCATGCAGCCGCGGATCGTCCTCGCCGACCCCGAGCTGACCTACGACCTTCCGCCGCGGCTCACGGCGGCGACCGGCATGGACGCCCTCGCCCACTGTTTCGAGGCCTTCTGTGCCCCGACCTATCACCCGATGGCGGACGGAATCGCCCTCGAAGGCATGCGCCTCGTCGCGGCGAATCTCGTGCGCGCCTTCGAGAACGGGCGCGACGCCGAGGCGCGCGCACATCTCCTGATGGCGGCGGCGATGGGAGCGACGGCGTTCCAGAAGGGCCTCGGCCTGATCCACGCCCTCTCGCATCCGGTCGGCGGCGTCACCGGCCTCCACCACGGCACGGCCAACGCGATCTTCCAACCCTACGTGATGGTCCACAACCGGCCGGTGATCGAGGCGCGCATGCAGCGCCTCGCGCGGGGGCTCGAGCTCGATTCCGGTGCGACGGGCTTCGACGCCGTGCTCGACTGGTTCCTGACGCTGCGCCGGCGCGTGGGACTCCCCGAATCCCTCGCGGGTCTCGTCACGCCCGCGCAGGTTCCGGCGCTCGTGCCGATGGTGCTCGCGGATCCCTCCCTCGAGACGAATCCGAAGCCCTGCACGGCAGCGGAGATCGAGCGCGTGCTGCAGAAGGCGATCGCCGGCGACCTCACGGTCTAGACCTCTCGACCCGGAGCGGCGACAGCGCTCTCGGCGCCGCCCCTCGCGGCGACCTCGCGCGTGGGCGAAGCTCGGCCGCATGGCGCGTGGCGCGACGATCTACCGGGTCCATCTCGAGCTCTCGAACATCGATCGCGGCATCTACGCCGATCGCTCGCTCTCGCTGGCGCAGCATCCATCGGAGACGCTGGCCCGCGCGTTGGTGCGCCTGCTCGCCTACGGGCTCCGCTATGCCGAGGGCCTCGAGTTCGGCCGCGGCGTCTCGGCGACCGACGAGCCCGATCTCTGGACCCGCGGCGGCGATGGGCGGACGATCGAATGGATCGAGGTCGGCCAGCCCGAGATGAAGCGGCTCGTCAAGGCGGCGCGCCACGCCGAGCGCGCGACGCTCATCGTCTTCGGCGACGGCAGCTGGCGCTGGCGGAAATCCGAGCTCGAGCCCCTCCGCGACCCGCCCGAGAACCTCTCGGTCCTCCACCTCGACGACGGCTTCGTCACGGCCCTCGCGGACTCGGCGGAGCGACAGCTCCGCTGGTCGCTCACCGTGAGCGAGGGCATCGTGTTCCTCTCGACGGGCAAGCAGAGCTTCGAGACGACACCGGAGATCTGGCTCGGCAACCCGCTCGGCTGAGTCCAAAGCAAAAGGGCCCGGAGACCTTTCGGTCCCCGGGCCCCACAGACCTCGGATCGATCGATCCCGACTAGGTCATTTGACGATCGTGAGCTCGACCCGGCGATTGAGGGCCTTGTTCTCCCGTGAGTCGTTGGGAGCCGCCGGCATCGTTTCGCCGTACCCCTTCGTGGTGAAGCGGTCGGCCGCGAGGCCGCCTTCCGTCACGAAGTAGGTCTTCACGCTCGCCGCGCGCCGCTCGGAGAGCGACTGATTCGAGGCATCGGAGCCGTCGGAATCGGTGTGGCCGTCGATGCTGATCCCGACGCCGGGGTTCGCCTTGAGCACGTCGATCGCCTCTTGGAGCATCGTCGTGTAGCTGCGATTGATCTCCGCGCTGCCCACGGCAAACTCGAGGCCGTGGAGCCTCCAGCAACCGCGGCCATCGACATGCGCGCCCTTGAGCGTATTCGGACACGCGTCACTCGGATCGAGCACACTGTCGCCATCGGCGTCGCCGATCGCCGCCGCGGCCGGAGCCGGAGCCGCGCCGAGGTAGGCGTCGCGCGAGAACTGCTGCAGCGCAGAGGCCGAGGTCAGGGTCGACGCATTGCGGAAGCTGCCGCAGCTCGAGACGTTCGCGATCGCCTGGAGCGTCGTCGCGCCCGCCGGATCGTTCCCGACCTGGATCGTGTGGAAGCAGGTCTCGCCCTTGCGGCCCGAGACCAGGGCCTGAGCGGCGGCGACGGCGCCATCGCCCATGCCGTCGCGGCCGGCGTAGTCCGTCGCGCGACCGTCCGAGATCAGGGTGACGGCGGCGCGGCCTTCGCCGCCACCGATCATTCCGCCGACATCGGTCGTGATCACGTCGTCGATCGGCGTCGTGCCCTCGAGCCAGGTCGTGGCCTTGGCCGCCGTCGCGAGGCTCGCGCGATTGAAGGGGGCCATGGCGGTCGATTCGCGGTCGAAGCCGCCGAAGTTGACCTGGCCGGCGCTGTAGCTGCCGTCGGGCATCACGCCCACGAGCGACTCGAGGGTCGACTTGCCGTCGGCGTACATCGCATGCGTCGAGCCCGACGCGTCAAGCACATTGACGGCCTGGCTGACGATCACCGTGCCGGTCGGCGGGGTTGCGCTCACGGGAGCCTTGTAGGGAATCGGTGCGGTCGCACAACCACCGGCCGCCGCAGCGAGCGCTGCGGCGAGGACTACGTGCTCGAGCTTGAACATATCGGGGTCTCCTCCAGATCCATCTTCTCACCGCACTGACGTCGCGCGGGGGACCCGAACACTAGCGATGCTTCACGCGCTCGCGAACCATTATTTTCGTGAATCTTCGCGAACTCACAGTCGACCCACGTGAGGTGGTTGACCCTCCCGGCCCCTCGAATCGCACAGACCCGTCGACCTTGCGGTGTGCCGGTCGGGGCGCAGCGCCGGCTCCAGCGAACGCGCGCGCGGTCCACGTATCAGCGGGGCGTGCGCGGATTCACCCCCGCTGCCGAGACCACTGCCGCGGTCGACGTCGGACCCTGGGTCGATCCGTCGCCAGCGGGATCCTCCAGCCAGGCCTTGAAGAGCTCGAATCCGACCGCCAGCACGACCGACCCGAGGAACAGGCCGATGATCCCCATCGTCAACATCCCGCCGAGCGCGCCCATGAAGATCACGAGCATCGGGACCCGGACCCCGCGCCCGAACAGGATCGGCTTCAGCACGTTGTCGACCAGACCGACCGCCATGCACCACACCATCAGCCCGATCGCCGCGGCGCCGGAGAGCGTCGAGAACCCGATCACGATCGGAATCGACATGACCAGGATCACGGGCAGCTGGACGATCGCGGCGACCAGTACGAGCAGGGCCCACAGCCCCGCGCCGGGGATTCCCGCGACCACGAATCCCGTACCCGCGAGGATCGCCTGCAGCGCCGCGACGCCGAGAATTCCCTGCACGACGCTGCGCACCGTCGCGCGCGCCAGGTTCGCGAGCTCGGGCCCGCGCACGGGGCCCGCCATGCGGATGGCGAATTGATGGATCGCTTCCTCGCGCAGCTTGCTGCGGACCAGCATCACGCCGGCGATCAGGATCGAGCCAATCAGCTCGAGGATTCCGACCCCGACGCTACTGGCGGTTTTGAGCAGCCAGCCCGACACCGGTCGGAGTTGCGGTGCGAGCCGAGAAAGGGTCTCGCCGAGATTCTGGCTCGCGCGGAGCCAGGCGTCGTAGACCATGGACCCGACCACCGGAAAATCGCGGACGGTGGGGCTCGGCGGCGGCACGACGAGCTCGCCCGCCTTCAACTTCTGCGCGTATTCCTGTGCCGCGGAGACGAGCGTCTCCGACAGCAGCACGGTCGGACCGAAGATCAGGAGCAGCGCGAGACCGACATACAGCGCCGCGGCCAGGATCCGGCGCCCGCCCAGCCAGACGCAGACCTTTTCATAGCCGTCGTCCAGGGCGATCGTGATGATCAGCGCCCAGACGACGATCCCGAGAAAGGGCGCGATGATCATCAGGCACCAGCCGACCAGCAGCGCGATCGACCCCAGCCGGATCGAGATTTCGACGGCGTTTCGGATCACGTGGGGTGAGGGCGAGAGTTCGGTCGGTTCGGAGCCGGCGGCGCGCATCGCATGTCCTCGCGCGCGGAGGCCATCGGGACCGCGCCGGGCGAGCGTACCACCGGACGAAGCCCGCGCGCCTCGTCCGGATCGGCGAGCGGCGGCGTCGATTGGCCGCCGGCGGCGGCGGGATGACGTCGACCGCGGTTTGGGCGAGAGTCGTCGCTCTCGAGCGAGGAGACCTCATGTTCGACCTGATCATCCGCAATGGCATCGTCTGCGACGGCACCGGGGCGAAGGGCGAGCTCGGGTCGGTCGCCGTGAACGGCGGTCGGATCGCGGCCGTCGGCCGAGAGCTCGGCGACGCGCGGCAGACGGTGGACGCCGGCGGTCTCGTGATCGCCCCCGGCTTCATCGACCCGCATACCCATTTCGACGCCCAGCTGACCTGGGACGGCCTCGCGACCCCCTCCCTCGAGCACGGCGTCACGACCGTGATCCCCGGCAACTGCTCGCTCACGCTGGCGCCCCTGCGCCCCGAGCACCGCGAGTTCCTCGGCGCCGCCTTCCGCCAGATCGAGGAGATGCCGAAGAGCGCCTTCGACGCAGGCCTGCGCTGGAGCTGGCAGACCTTCGGCGAATACCGCGAGGCGATCGAGAAGAGCCTCGGCATCAACAACGCGCCCCTGGTCGGCCACAGTCTGCTCCGCCTCTATGTGCTGGGTCTCGCGAGCCGCGACCGCGCCTCGACGCCCGAGGAGCTGCGCGCCCTCGCCGACTGCCTGCGCGCCTGCCTCGACGAGGGCGCCCTCGGCATGAGCACGAGCTTCTGCGACGTGGACCACGAGTTCCGCCCGGTGCCGTGTCGGCTCGCGACGATGGGCGAGCTCGGCGCGTTATGCGCGGTGCTCGGCGAGCGCGGCCGCCCGCTCCAGGTGCTGCCCGAGTTCTGGGACGGCGACCTGCTCTGTACCCGCATCGACCAGCTGGCCGAGCTCTCGATCCGCCACCAGATCCCGATCAGCTTCTCGCCGCTCTTCGAGAGCCGCGCGATGCCGGGCCTCGTCGCCCGGGCGCTCGAGCGCCTCGAGCTGCAGGCGGCGCGGGGGGCGCGACTCCAGGCCCAGATGCAGACGCGGCCCATCGACATGACCTTCGACCTGCACGGCAGCAACGCCGTCTTCTCGACGATGCCGACCTGGATGGGCGCTCTGCTGGCCGGCCCCGATGCGACGCGCAAGGCGTTCGCTGATCCGAGCCTGCGCGCGAAGCTCGCCGCCGAGACCGATACGTCGCCGAGCCCGATCGCCCTCGACTTCTCGCTCGCGAAGACACGCCTCTCCTTCGCCCGGGGCAGCGCCGCCAGCGACGTCGGACGCACGCTCGGCGAGCTCGCCGCCGAGCGCCGGATCCATCCCGCCGAGGTCCTGATGGACATCTCGCTCGCCGAGGACCTCGACGCGCGTTTCACCGCCAGCGACCTCGCCCACGACGACGAGGCGAAGATCGCCCCCTCGCTGCTGCATCCCCAGGTCCAGATCGGCGCGGGCGACGGCGGCGCCCACGTGGCGCGCTTCGCGACCTACGGCGATACGGGCCACCTCTTCGCACGTTATGTCCGGGCACGAAAGGCCATGCGCCTCGAAGAGGCGTGCAAGCGGCTGTCGGCGGACATCGCGGATTTCTGGGGCATCCCGGATCGCGGCCGCCTCGCGAAGGGCCAGGCTGCGGACATCGTGCTGTTCGACGCGGCGACGATCGACCGGGGCCCGGAAGAGCTCGCCTGGGATCTCCCCGACGGCGGCCAGAGCTTCCGCTTCGTGCGCAAGGCCCGCGGCGTACGCGAGGTCTTCGTGAACGGCGTCTCCGTCCATCGCGAAGACTCGGGTTATTCGGCGGCCCGCAGCGGCCAGTGGATCGGGGGGCGGTGACTCTCATGGTCAGGGAGATGGTCAGAAAGCCCGCGCCGAAGCCCGTTCGCCGCTTCACCCAGCCTGTCGACGGCGAGGGCTGGCAGGTGCTGATCGAGCGGCTCGCCCGCGAAGGCGGGCTGCGCCTCACGCCCGAGCAGCTCCAGGCCTGGAATCCCCACCTCGCCTACAGACCCCCCTCGAACCCGCTGACGCCCCTCGACATCGTGTTCCTGGAGCCGCCGCGCTGACGCAACCGGCAGGCCACCGGCAACGGCCGCCACGCGGGGCTCACGGCCGGCCCCCCGGTCGATTCGGGTCGGCCCGCTCCCCCGTCGCCCCCGTCCGTTCTCGTCCTCTCCACGTCTGAGGCGGGGCCATCACTGGTCGCGCCCCTCGAGACGCGGCTAAACTGCGGCCGCCCGTGCCACCCATCCCGATTTTCATGCGAGGAGTGCCGCCATGAGCGAGCTCAGCTACCAGCCCTTCGACTGCGACAACCACTATTACGAGGCCCTCGACGCGTTCACGCGCCACGTGCCGAAGAACATGCAGCCCCGCTGCGTCCAGTGGGCCGAGATCAACGGCCGCAAGCACCACATCGTGGGCGGCCGGCTCACGCACGCCGTCAAGAACCCGACCTGGAACCCGATCGCGATGCCCGGTGCCATCTCGGACTTCCTGCGCGGCAATCCGAACAAGACGAACATGATGACCGCGCTCCAGGCTCGCGAGCCGCTGCCGGCCTACTACATGCACAGCGCCGCCCGGGTCGAGAAGATGGCCGAGCAGGGCATCGAGGCGATGTGGCTCTTCCCGACGCTGGGCGTGCTTTACGAGGAGCTCGTCAAGCACGACACCGAGGCGGTCATGACCCTCTTCCGCGGCTTCAATCGCTGGCTCGACGAGGACTGGGGCTGCAACTACCAGAACAAGATCTTCGCGGCGCCCTACATCTCGCTCTGCGACGTGAAGTTCGCCTGCGAGGAGCTCGAGTGGGCCCTCTCTCGAGGGGCGCGCGTCGTCTGCATGCGCCCGGCCGCCATCCAGACTGCTGAGGGAATCTTCTCGCCCTCGCATCCGCGCTTCGATCCCTTCTGGGCACGCGCCAACGAGGCGGGCATCACGGTCGTGATCCACGCCGGCGACTCCGGCTACACGACCCACGGCTACGTCAAGGACGGCTTCACCGCCGACGCCGCGCAAGCCACGATGATGCCCAACATCAAGCATTTCAACATCGAACGCGCCGCCTACGACTTCCTGATCACGATCACCTACGAGAAGCTCTTCGAGCGCTTCCCGAACCTGCGGATCGCCTCGGTCGAGAACGGCGCCGAGTTCCTCGACGACCTCTATCGCAAGCTGCGCCAGTCCCGGGACCGCCTCGCCGTCACCCACTACTACAAGGAAGATCCGACCCTGATGTTCCGGGAGCATGTCTGGATCAACCCCTTCTGGGAAGACAACGTCTACGACGTCGAGCGATTGATGGGCGCCGAGCACGTGATCTTCGGATCCGACAGGCCGCACATCGAAGGCATGCCGACGCCTCTCGCCTACGTGAAGGAGCTCTCGAAGTTCGACGACGCCAAGCAGCTGCGGATCCTGCGCGACAACACGCGCAGCCTGAACCAGCTGCGCGCCGCATGAGCGACTCCGCTCACGCCGCTAACACCTCGGAGGCCAGCGCCGCGGGCCGCACCCGGCCCGCGGCGCTGGCCGACATCCGGGTTCTCGACCTCTCGACGCCCCTCGCGGAGGCGACGGGTCGGATCCTCGCGGATCTCGGCGCCGAGGTGATCAAGATCGAGCCGCCGGGGGGCTGCGAAGCACGCTTCGCCCCGCCGTTCCTCACGGCGCCTTCGGCGCGGAACGCGTATCGCTCCGAGCTGCCCGGTGGCGACGGAGTGGAGTCCCTCTTCTGGCGTGCGTGGGGCCAGGGCAAGCAGAGCGTCGTCCTCGATCTCGACTCCGCCTCGGACCGCGAGAAATTCCTCGCCCTCGTCGACACCGCCGACATCCTGATCGAGTCCTTCACGCCGGGCGTGATGGACGCGAAGGGGCTCGGCGCCGCCGCGCTGCGCGCGCGCAATCCGATGCTCCTCTACGTCTCGGTCTCGCCATTCGGGCAGACAGGCCCCCTCGCCCAGGCTCCCGCGACGGATCTCACGCTCTCGGCGGCGGGCGGCCTTCTCAACATGACGGGCGACGGCGATCGGCCGCCGGTGCCGGTCGGACTCCCGGAGACGGCGCATCTCGGCGCGACCCAGGCGGCAGCGGACGTGTTGATGGCGCTCTACGCACGCCATCGCACGGGGGTCGGGCAGCATCTCGACACGTCGATCCAGGCCGCGGTGCTGTGGAGCCTGATGTACGTCACGGACTTTGCGGCCGTCGGTCAGGACCCGCCGCAGACGGGCGACGATCGCGCGAAGCGAAGCGGCACGATGGTGATCATCCCGGGCCTCTACCTGCCCTCGATCGAGCCCTGCAAGGACGGCTACGTCGCGATGGTGCTCGTGTTGGCCGCCCAGGGTGCGTTCGGCTTCAACGCCGCAATGAAATGGATCGGCCAGCAGGGAGGCCTCGACCCGGATCTCATGAAGATCGACTGGATGACCTGGATCCAGCAGATCCAGCAGGGAACCCTCACCGTCGCCGACGGCAACCGCGCCATCGATCAGCTCCTCGCGTTCTTGAAGACCATGACGAAGGCCGAGGTCCAGGAGCAGGCGGTCAAGCAGAAATGGCTGATCTCGCCGATCAACCTGGCGCCGGATCTCCTGACCGATCCGCAGCTGCTGTCCAGGAACTTCTGGATCGACTTCGACGGCTACAAGGTTCCAGGCCCCTTCGCGCGCCTGTCCGCGACACCGATCCGCTACGAGCGCCCCGCCCCGAAGCTCGGCCAGGACCAGCACCTCGTCTCCGCAACGACGCGGCGCCCGGCGCGACCGGTGCTCACGATGAAGGAGAAACCGCGGACTCAGATCTTCGAGGGCCTCAAGATCGCCGACTTCTCGTGGATCGCGGCGGGGCCGCTGATCAGCAAGGACCTCGCCAACCTCGGGGCGACGGTGCTGCGCGTCGAGACCGAGAAGCGTGTCGACACGCTGCGCTTCCTGCCGCCCTGGATCGGGCCGCCCGGAACGACGACGGGGCATACCGCCGCCAATATGAACCAGTCGAAGAAGGGCGTCGCGATCGACTTCACGACGCCCCGCGGCCTCGAAGTCGCCCACCGCATGGCCGAGTGGGCCGACGTCGTCGTCGAGAACTTCACGCCCGGGACCGCCGAACGCCTGGGCCTCGACTACGAGACGCTTCGCCAGAAGAACCCGAGCCTGGTGATGCTCTACACCTGCATGCGCGGCCAGACCGGTCCCGAGCGCAAGCACACGGGCTTCGGCATCCACGGCGCGGCCCTCGGCGGCTTCATCGGTGTGACGGGCTGGCGCGACCGCAAGCCCAACATGCCCTGGGGCGCCTACACGGATTTCATCTCGCCCCGTTATGCGCTCTCGGCCCTCTGCGCGGCGCTGCACCACCGCGACGTGACCGGTGAGGGCCAGATGATCGACGTCTCCCAGATCGAGGCCTCGATGCACTACCTCGCCCCCACGATCCTCGACTATCAACTGACGGGCCGGGTCCTCGACCGCGCGGGCCACGACTCGGAGTGGGGCTGCCCGCACGGCGTCTACCGGACGCAGGAGACCGAGCGCTTCGTCGCGATCGAGACACGGACCGCCGAACAGTGGCGCGCGCTCTGCCGCGTCGTGCCGGCGCTCGGCTCGCTGGCAGCGCGGGGCGGGCCGGAGCTCGACCACGTCGACCGTCGCATCGCCCGGCGGTCCGAGCTCGACGCCGTGCTCTCCGACTGGTGCCAGGCGCAGCCCTGCTTCGACGCCGCGGAGCGGCTGCGCCAGGCGGGCGTCCCGGCCTACGTGCCGCTGCGCGCGAAGGACTTCCACGGGGACCCGCAGCTCGCGGCGCGAAAGTTCTTCATCGAGCTCGACCACGCGGGCTTCGGCCGCAGCACCTTCGACGGCGCGGTCACGCTCTTCTCCGACATGCCGGCGAAGCCGAGACACGCCGGCCCGCTGATCGGCGAGCACACCTTCGAGGTGCTGCGCGACATTCTCGGCTACAGCGACGAAGAGATCTCGGACATCGCGGCGACGGGCGCGCTCAGCTGAGAGTCTGTTTCGCTGCGCCGCGGGCGGCGTAGTCGCCAACGTGGCGCTCAAGGGGACGGTGGTGAAGCTCGGGGAGAAGTGACGACCGAGCCCGCATGCGACCTGCCGCACGATCGTCCGACCAGGATCAAGTCGCGCTGTCCCCTTCCAATCCCCCTCGGATGGCCTCGACGAAGGCATTGCGAAGAAGAAGCACGAAGGTTCTCCAGCCTCCCGTATCGACGGCGTCGAGCGTGCCCTCGATCGGCGTCACGGTCGCCACTCGCTCGAGCGGCTTGTTCTTCAACAGATTGGCCACCGCGCCGACCGTGCTCTGGTAGATCTTGTTCAGGATCGGCTTCTCGCGATCCTGCGCGGGATCGTAGACATCGAGATCGACGAACAGGGGCTTCACGTATCCAGCCACCCTCCGATCGCGCACGCTGACCTCCGAGAAGACGGAGAGCTGGCCGGCGACGACGTCGAGCCCGCCGTGCGCACGCAGGGCCTCGTTGAGCGTCCTGATCTCCGTGTCCTTCAGCTCCAGGCTGACCTCGAAATCGGGACCGTTTTGATCGGGGCGGATCTTGCCCCTGACGCGCAGCGTCCCGCTGTCCATGAAGGTCCCGTCGAGCATCATCGGCGCATCCTTCTGCCGCTTCCCGTTGCTGAAATCGCGCAGTGAAGCAGTGCTCACATCGATGAAGAGACGGTAGTCGGGGTCGACCGTCGCGTTCACGAAGCCGAAAGTGCTCTGATTCACTTCGAGCGAATCGATCACGACTCGGACCTGAGACTCGGTCGCCGAGGTCGTCGCCGCCTTCGCTGCGACCTTCGTCGCAGCCTTCGTCGCTTCCTTCCCGGCGGTCGCTGCCCCCGTCTCCACGTAGTCGGCTTCGACCTTGTCGAGCGTGACTTCACGCAGAACGACGCTCATTGCCTCCGACGTGCTTTCGAGTGTGCCCTTCGCCGCAAGAATCCCTCCCCGAAGCGCGAGTCCCGCGTGGTGGGCCACGGGCTCGATGCGCTCGAGCGGCACGTTTGCGAGCGTGAAATCGACGCGACCGGCTGCGCGCGGCGTGGCGAGAAAATCCATCGCGCCCTCCACGTGGAGAGCAGCCGTGCCGAGGAGTTGCGCGTCCGCCTGGATCGGCGAGGGATACTCTCCCGGTGGCGAGCTCACGTTCCGGATGTTGCTCGCTCGCACGTTCAGCTTCTCGATCCGGATGGGTTTGGATCCCGGCTGATCGAGATAGGAGACCACTCCGTCGATCACCCGAAGCGCGTTGACCTTCACGGGAGTGACGTTGTTGATCGCCTCCTGCCAGCCTTTTTCGGAGATGGGCGCAGGATCTCCCGCTTCCTTGCGCAGCTGTTCCAGATCGATGCGGGCGATCGGGCGTTCGACGCGGACGCTGACGACGACAGCCCCGGAGAGGAGTGCACGCCAATCGACCGCAGCGTCGATCCGCGGGATCTCGACGAGCGGTGGTTCAGGCAATGCATCCTGGATCACCACCAGGTCCTCCAGCGTGACGGACGCGCTGAGCGAATGGAGATCGACTCCGCCGAGCCCGACCGAGTAGCCGTCGAGCGGATCGTTGATCTCGCGCACGAACCAGCGCCGCATCGGCTCTTCGACGAAGAAGGCTGCGACGATCGAAGCGATCAGAACGGCGAATCCAACGCCTGTGAGGATGCGCAGGGTCAAGCTGAAGCGTCTAGTCATGACGAAGGCCACGCGAGAGCAGGACCAGCGAGATGGGGAACTCCCGCGACGCCTGCCGACGACGGCGCGTCGCGGCTCCGCCTCTCAGGTGCATCCTCGCAGGACGAAAAAGACGAGCAGCAGAGGGACCGGAATTCCGATCAGCCAGAGCACGCCCCAGCCAATCGCGCCCTGTTCCCGACGCCGCCCGGTCGTCTCACCATAGTCGAGCTCGATCTTGTCCACGTCGTTGTCCTTTTCATTGCCCATTCGAATAGAGCAAGATTCGCGCCGGGGGCCAGGGAGGCGATGGCGCGATCGGACGCGAGAACCCGCCCTCGCCCATCCCCAATCGCTCTGCCACGTTTCTATAAAATGGGCCGGGAAGCTTGCTCGCTGCCGTACACCTTCACCGCGCCAAGGGTGCAGGCGTCCTCGACAGCGAGCGAGCGATCCGTCAGGGCTTCGCCTCGCCCGTCGTCTTGATGTCCTCGGCGCCCGCCTTCTCGAAGATCTCGGTCGCGAGCTTGCGCTGATGCGCGTCATCCGTATGAACAGAGATCAGGATGTTGCCACCCTTGACCTTGCCCTCGTACTGCTTCGCCTCGTACTCGGGAACGCCCATTCCGATGAGCGCACCGGTAAGGCCTCCCACTGCTGCGCCCACGGCGGCCCCGGAGAGGGCAGCCAGGATCGGACCGGCAGCGATGAGAGGCCCCACCCCCGGAATCGCCAGGGAGCCGACGCCCACCAGCCATCCGAGACCACCACCAAGCAGGCCGCCGGCGCTCGCGCCAGTCACCGCGCCCTCGGGCACCTTCGTATTCTGCTCGTGGGCGAAGTCCTTGGTCCCCTGCTTGTCAGGGAGGAGCACAGAAATATCATCTCCCGTGAAACCCGCGGAGCGCAGGTCGTTCACTACTCGTTCAGTCTGATCCGCTGTCTTCAAGATGCAGATTACGGCTCGTTCCATGGTCGCTACCCCTTCTCGCCGGACGGAATGTCGCGGTCGATTTCCAGTTGATTGTCGATTCGAGCGGCACCCGCGTTCTTCGCCAGGGCTTCGATCGCCGCCTTCTCCTGCGCGGTCTTCACCGGCCCGCGCAAGGTCACGACGCCGCGCTGCGTAATGATCTTCACGTTTCGCGCCTGCACCGACATCGAGTCGTTCGACGTGATCCCCTTGCGGATCTTCTGGGTCATCTCGATGTCTGACGCTGCGTTCGATTGGTCCGTCGGGGTCAGGGTGTCGCCGTCCCGATCGCGGACGTTTCGCTCACTGTTGTCGGGTTCTCCGGCCATCGGACGGACATCCGCATCGGAATCCGGTCCCGCATCCAGACTACCGGCGGGCGTCGACGACCGGTCGTCGATCGGCGTCTCGGACGCGGCGGGCCCCGCACTCGATGTGGCTGCCAACGCGAACATCACGCCCGCGACGACGGACAGTTTCGACTTTGATTTCATGATCCAGTGACCTCCGTGATGTTATTTCGAGAAAGCGGCCTCGGCCGGCCTCATCG
>JANMTD010000645.1:0-10226 GCA_031390075.1 Deltaproteobacteria bacterium
GGCCCAGGCTAGACCCATCACCCGGGCGAGCCAAGGGGCAACGGCGGCGAGTCGAACCGGCGGCTCGAAGGCGGCGAGCTCGGGGAGGCCCGGACCGCAGGCGATGAAGATCCCGTCGCCGCGGTGTGTCCCGTTCATGCCGCGGCCGCGGCCGCCGGCGTGCTCGCTCGCGTCGAGCACGCGCACGCTCGGGATGCCTTCGCCCTGGCCCCCCCCCTCCGGCCAGGGGGTCGGGACGAGGGAGAGCCCGTGGCCCGCGTCGAGGGCGAGCTCGAGGACGATGTCGGGCGCGCGCGAGACGAAGGGACCCGAGTAGACGGCTTCCCGGCGCAGCGCTCGGGCGACGACGGGCGCGCCCGACGGGAGCTTCCACGCCTCGAGCGCGGCGATCACCCGATCCCGGACCGCCTCGTAATCCTCCGGCGCGACACAGCCCTCCGCTTCGCGACCCGCGAGATTGATCCAGATGCCGGGTTGGGTATTCGCCTCCTCGCTGAAGGCGAGCGTCCGGCGCCAGTCGAAGCCGCTGAAGCGAACGCGGCTCTCGAGCAGCGCCGCCGCCCCCCGCGCCCGGCGAAAGATCAGCTGGGCGGCGCGCGGCGGAAGCCAGGCGAGAGCCGCGTCGCGCAGGCGGCGAGCGAGCTGGTCCCGGGCGAAGAACGAGCCGAGGGGGCCGAGCGAAGCGAGGCCGCTCGTTCTCCGGACGAGCAGGCCCGTCTCGGCGAGGAAGCGATTGAGATGGACGACCTTGTCCGAGGCGCTCCCCATGCCGTGGTCGGAGACGACGACGCAGAGCACCTCGTCGCCGACGGCCTTCCGAAGCGCGCCGCAGGCCTCGTCGAGGCGGCGGTAGACGCTCGCGAGCGCACCTTTTCGCGCCGCCGAAACGCTCGGGTCGTGGCGGGGGGAGCGCGGGTCGTGGTCGCGCCAATAGTGGTGGCCGGCGGTGTCGCTCTCGGAGAAGACGACGACGGTCAGGTCGGGGAGCGCGTTCGTCCCGGCGGCGCGCAGCTCCGCGAGGGCCGCCAGGGCAAAGTCGCGCTTGCGGTCGATGCGGCCTGACAGCGTCGTCACGGCGCGCTCGTGGAAATCGTCGGCCTTCGCCGATTCGTCGAGCTCGGGGCGCATCCAGGGCCCCGCCGTCGCCGCGATCCGCCGGTAGAGCTCGGGGTCGGAGGCGCTCTTCGGATCGCTGCCGCTCGCGACGGGGGCTTCGAAGCCGCAGACGAGCAGTCCGTCGACGGGCTCGGGGGGATGGGTCGCGGGCATGCCCAACACGAGGACGCGGCCGCCGGCCTGGCTCACGCGCTGGAACAGGCTCGGCGCCGGTCGATCCGTCGCGTTCACGAAGCGCAGGCGGTATTCGCCGGGGAGCTTCTGTGTGAAGTCGAAGATCCCGTGCTCACCGGGGGATAGGCCGGTCATGAAGGACGACCAGGCCGGGAACGTGACGGGCGGGGCGGTGCTCGGAAGCGGCGCCGCGCGGCCTTGCGCCATCCAGGCGGCGAGATGGGGGAGCTCGCCCGCCTCCGCCAGCGGCCGGATCACGTCGAAGCTCGCGCCGTCGAGGGCGAGGACGAGGACCGGGCGCAACGGGCGCGGCGAGGGCAGCGGGCGCTGTGCCGACACTAGTCGGCGAGGTGACGCACGATCGCGTCGGTCAGGCTCTTCGTCGTCGCCTTGCCGCCGAGATCCCCCGTGTGATTCGCGGGATCGGTGAGCGCCGTCGCGACCGCGCTCTCGATCCGCGCCGCGGCGTCGCGCTCGCCGAGATGGCCGACGAGCTGGGCCGCCGAGCGGATCACCGCCGTCGGATTCGCCTTGTTCTTGCCCGCGAGGTCGGGGGCGCTGCCGTGGACCGCCTCGAAGACCGCGCACTCGAGACCGATGTTGCTGCCCGGCACGATCCCGAGGCCGCCGACCAGACCGGCGCCGAGATCGGACAGGATGTCGCCGTAGAGATTGTCCATGACGAGCACGTCGAACTGCTCGGGCTTCGTCACGAGCTGCATCGCGCAGTTGTCGATGATCATCTCCCGCATCGCGATCTCGGGATAGTCGCGCGCGACGCGCCGGACGCACTCGAGAAAGAGTCCGTCGGTCAGCTTCATGATGTTCGCCTTGTGGATCGCGGTCACGGTCGTGCGCCGCTGGTCGCGCGCCAGCTCGAACGCATAACGTGCGATGCGCAGGCTCGCGTGCTCCGTCACGACCTTCAGGCTCTCGACGACGCCGGGGGCGACGCGGTGCTCGAGGCCCGAGTAGAGGCCCTCGGTGTTCTCGCGCACGATCACGAAGTCGACGTTCGTGAATCGCGTCGGCAGCCCCGCCATGGTCTTGATCGGGCGCACGCAGGCGTAGAGGTCCAGGGCCTGGCGCATCAGCACGTTGGCGCTCTTGAAGCCGCCGCCGATCGGTGTCCCGATCGGGCCCTTCAGCCCGACGCGGGTCTTGCGGATCGAGTTGAGGGCCTCGTCCGGCAGGGGGGTGCCGTGCTTCAGGAAGACGTCCGCCCCGGCCTCGACCCGCTCCCACTCGATCCGGACCCCCGCGGCCTCGACGACCCGGACGGCCGCCTCGACGACCTCGGGGCCGATTCCGTCGCCGGGGATCAGGGTGGCTCGATACTGCATGGCGGATACTCCTTCGTTCGCTTGGGCTCGGCGGCCGGCCTCTGCTTGCTCTTGGCCTGTTTCGGCACAGGGCCCGGGCGACCCAACCCCGCTCGACGGAATCCTCGACCTGGCCCCAGCTGAAAAAGTTCAGCCCGCTGCCGGGCGAGGCCTTGGGGCCGTGCTAGCCTGCCGCGCTCCCGAGATCAGGACGGCCCCTGGCCGGCCCTGTCCCGGGACGACAAAAGACCTGGTTAAAAGACCGAGATGCCCGCCCGGACCCTTCCCATCGAAGAGCCGGACCCAAAATAGATCGCCCCTCGCGCGCCGTTCCTCATCGTTCGGGTCCCGGACCCGGAACATCGAGGGTCACCCGCCTCCGAGTCAAGGCCTTCCCCGACCTGGGAAGCCCCGGACACAGGACGCAGGTCGACGAGTCGGCGGCGAGCCGCATCGACCGCGATGAACTGGAAGCGATGGACGCTTCCCGTTCCAATCCGGACGAGGAGATCCCCGTGTCCATCGAACTGCTCTGCAAGAAGCTCGGCATGACCCAGCTGTTCACCGAGGACGGCTCCGCCGTTCCCGTCACCGTCCTCGAGGCGGGCCCGAACGTCGTCGTCCAGAAGAAGACCGACGAGACCGACGGCTACTTCGCTGTCCAGCTCGCCTTCGGCGAACGCCGCGAGGTCCTCTTCTCGAAGGCCATGAAGGCCCATTACGCCAAGCACGGCGCCGGTAGCCCGCGCCGCTACCTGTCCGAGAGCCGCTTGACCGCCGAAGAAGCGGCGACCCTCGAGCCCGGTAGCGAGCTCAAGGCCGACATGTTCGAAGCCGGCCAGCGCGTCGACGCGATCGGTACCAGCAAGGGCCGCGGCTTCACGGGCGTCGTCAGGCGCCACGGCTTCTCGATCAAGAAGCGCACCCACGGCACCCACGAGTTCTTCCGCCACGGCGGCTCGATCGGCGCCGGCTCGAACCCGGGCCGCGTCATCAAGGGCATGCGCATGGCGGGTCAGCACGGCAACGCCCGCGTCGCGACCCTGAACCTCGAGGTCATGAAGGTCGACGCGGAGCGGAACCTGATCTTCGTGCGCGGGGCGGTGCCGGGGCATCCGAACGGGCTCGTCAAGATCCGGAAGTCGATCAAGAGCTAGGCGTCGACGCCGGACCCTCCGGCTGTTCGCGGCTCAGCAGCTCGATCGTCTGCGGGAAGTTGATCTCGACGCCGTTTTCGGCGACGAGTCGGGCGATCTCGCGGTGGAGGTCGCTCTGGGCCTGGATGCGGTCGCTCAAGGTCCCGACGAAGACCCGCAGCTCGAATTCGAGGGCGCTCGCGCCGAAGGCGAGTAGCCAGCTGCGCGGCTCGGGCTCGCTGAGAACCAGGGGATTGGCATGGGCCGCCTCGAGCAACAGGCGGTGCACGAGGGTGGGATCCGTTCCGTAGGCGACGGCGACCTTGATCGTGATGCGGGTCGTCGTGTCGGAGAGGGTCCAGTTCAGCAGCTGGCCCGTGATGAAGCTCTTGTTCGGGACGAAGATCTCGCGGTTGTCGTAGTCGAGGATCGTCGTGGCGCGGGTTCTGATGCGGGTGACGCGGCCAGTCAAATCACCCACCGTGATCACGTCTCCGACCCGAAAGGGCCGCTCGAAGAGCAGGATCAGGCCCGAGACGAAGTTCGCGAAGATCTCCTGGAGCCCGAAGCCGAGCCCCACCGTCAGCGCCGCCGCCATCCACTGCAGCTGCGACCAGCGCATCCCGAGCAGATCGAGCCCGAAGAGCGTCCCGGCGATCACGATCGCATAACGCAGGATGCTCGTGATCGCATAGCGTGAGGCCGCGTCGATGCTCGTCTGCGACAGCAGGCCGAGCTCCACCAGGCCGGGGAGATTCCTGGAGCTCACGACCGTGAGGGCGAGGGCGACGAATCCGAACAGCGCAGCCATCAGGCTGACCGGCTGCACGACCGGGAGACCGTCGGATCCGGCCTCGCTGAAGGTCCAGAGCACGATCTCGTCGAGACGCGTCACCGCGGGCAGCACCTCGGCCCAGACCCAGACGAGGCCGACCGAGAGCAGGATGATGCGGAGCACCCGCAGCATGCTCCCGGTCTGGGCGTTGACCTGCTCGAGGGTGATGTCGGCTTTGCGCGGCTCGCCGCCGCCCTCGTCGCTGGCCTGTTCCGTGGAGGCGCGGTGCTCCTCGAGCCGGCGCAGCGCGAGTCTTCGCTCTCCGATGAGGAACCAACGGCCGAGCAGGCCGAGACCCAGACTCACCGCAATGACCGTGCTGATGCTCGCGAGCCACGCCTCGAGCAGCAGTCCCGCGGAGTAGACGTAGCCCGCCAGGGCCAGCACGGCGACGACCAGCAACCCGATGGGCACGGACACGCGCAGGAGCCGTCGCAGCGTCGACGGCTCGCTCTCGACGCCGCGAGAGACCCAGACCTGACCCACGTCGAACAAACGCCAGAACGTCCACGCGAGGGCACCGCAGGCGATCACGATGGCCGTGCGTGCCTGGACGTCGTTGGGCAGGTCGAGATTGCGGATGAACGCGAGGGAGGAGATGAAGTACATCGGCATCACGATCGCCGCGGCGCGGGGAAGCCAGCGGCGAAGCGCGATGCGGCGGGCGGGCATCCAGCGGAAATGGGCGTGGCCGAGGCCCTGCTCGAGCAAGGTCCACTGCAGCGTCTGGATCGCGAAGAACGGCACGACCAACGCGAGGCAGGCTCGCCCGAGCGAGTCGCTGTAGCGGCCCGGCGTGCCCGCGGTCTGGAGCAGCGTGCCGAGCAGGGCCAGGGCCGCGGGTCCCGGCAATGCGGCGACGAGCGTCCAGAGGAAGGTGATCAGCGTGACGCCGATGTGGTCGGAGACGATCTGCCGGGTGATCGCTTCGTGCTCGCGGATCCGCTCAGGGGCGCGTCGGCGGAGCTCGACGAGGGCCAGCAGGAGCAGCAGGCAGCCGATCCAGAGGAACGGTCGCGCCAGGATCTCCTGGTGGGCGAGCTCGGCGGTGGTCTTCCAGCGGGATGGCTTCACCAGGTCGGAAAAACCTTCGGGTACGCGCTCGAACCAGGTCGAGTCGATCGGCCCGTGGCTGGGCGTCCAGAGCAGGAATCGATCGAGCAGCTGGCGCAGGGTCTGCGTCGTCTCGATCTGTTCCTGCAGCGCGGCTTCGCTCCGCTCGAGCGTTTTGACGCGCCGCTGCAGGACGGGCGCGAGCAGCGTCAACAGCTCGGCGCGCTCGCGTAGAAGAGGCTCGAGGGCCACACCCGCGCGCGCGGTCGTGCCCTCGTCGTCGGCTTCGGCCTGCCGCGCTTCGAGCATGGTCCGGGCGGCCGCCGGAATATCCGCTAGGTCGCGTTGTTCATCATTCTGGGTCACCAATCGCAGCCGCAGCTCGGCGAGCTCGCTGCGCTGGTCGTCGCGGCGCCGCCGCAGTCGCGCGGCGGGCTCGAGGCTCCGCCGCTCACTCCAGAGCCATCGCCCGACGGCCTCACTCGCTCCGCCGAGCTCGAGTCGCGTGCGGCTGTCTTTCAACGACGTGGCGACCCGATCCCGCGCGGGCTCGAGCTTCGAGAGCTCCTCGCGGTCCTGCGCCAATTGATCACTCTGCAGCAGCAGCTCGTCGCCGAGCAGGAGATTGTCGTGGGCCACCGAGCTCGCGACGCTGGGTCCGCCCGTGACGGATTTCTCCGTCCTCGCGAGCTCGGCGATGCGCTGTTCGAGCTCCTTGCGCCCCAGCTCGGCGATCCGGGCCTGGAGCCATTCGATCCGCCGGAGATTCAGGCGTTGTCGGAAGCCCATCTCGGCGAGTGCGAGCTCGCGCAGTCGTTGGCGCTCGAGGCTCGTCTCCTGCTCGGCGCGGCGCAGCTCGAGCTCCGCTTCGACGCGATGCAGCTCGGCGGACTGCCGCAGCTGGCGGGCGTCGAGGGCGAGGCGCGATTCGTTCTCCGTGGCCTGGATCGGGTTCGACAACTCGTCGGCTCGGCGCCGCAGGGCTGCGATCTCGATCGCGGTCTCCGCCGGCCGGGCCAGGATCTGCGCGACCTCGGTCTCGACCTCGTCGATCTGGTCCGCCAGCTCGGCCGCGAGCCCGCGTTGCCGTTCGAGCAGGCTCTCCAACATCTCGGTGTTCGCGTCGGGCGGGAGCCGTGCGGCCCACTCCTGCAGGGCGAGCTCGCCGTTCTCCGCGAGCATCCCGCTCGACGGCGCCTCGGGCGTATTCCCGTCCGTCGCTTCGGCTCGCAGGGCGGCCAGCTGGCTGCGCGCGGTCTCGGCTGCGCGCTCGTCGCCTGCGGCGGCATCGAGCTGCGCGAGGACCGCCTCGCGCTGGGCTTCGGCGAGGGGGTTCGCCTCGACCGCATTCCGAAGCGATTCGATCGCGGCGGGCGCATCGGCCCCGGCCGGGGATTTCGGGGGCGTTTCGGCGTTCGCGGCCGGAAGAAAAGCGAGCACCAGCAGGGCGATCGCGAGGGCGGAGCGCGAGCGGAGTCGGGTGGATTGCATCGACTTCACCCTAGTCGGCGGGGGCTCTCTGCGCAATCACCGGGCGGGTCGGTTACGACTAACGTCCCGCCGGCCACACCGCACGCCGGACCGCCTCGATCTTCGCCCTCCCCGCGGACACGACCTGGGCGCCCATGCGCGCGAACTCGAGCTGGGTGTCGGTGATCGGGGCGTCGTCGCGGCCGGCGACCCGCGCCGTCACGACCGGGGCGGAGAGGCGTTCGAGGCTCATGCGGATCTCCTGCTCGCAGCGCACGAACGTGGCGCCCTTCGCCCGACACCGCTCTGCGATGCGGGGCTTGAGGGCACCGTAGAGCGCGGCGGCGGCGGCGGGATCGAGGGTGCGGATGCTCTGCTCGAGGTCGCGGGCCGTCGTCCACGGGCCGACGGGCCAGGTCTGCGGCGGGGCGGCACCGATCCGCACGCGCGGCTCTTCGTGGGCGACCATGCGGGCGCTGTCGATGCCGGAGTCGAGCCATTCGTCGGGGACCATCGTCGACGCCAGGTTCGGATCGAGCAGGGCGAGGTTGATGATCTGGGTGAGCGCGGGCGCGACCTTCTCCAGCGCGTCGTCACCGCTGATCGCGAGCGGCAGCGACTTCTCCGCCGCCGTCGCCGAATCCGCGGCGCCGAGCAGCAGAAGGAAGAGCAGCGGGAGCGGCCGCCCGCCGCGGGCGCGCCGGGAGGGGAGGACGGACTGCGGGCAATCGGATCGATTCTTCGACTCTTCAGAGCTCATCTCGGCCAATTTCTCCCTGATTGCATGGACGGGGTCGAATGCGCGGTGGGCGGTCCACCCGGGCCGACACCCGTTCCGCGGCTCGGGTTCCATCGTGCCGCCTGCTACCCGCCGCCGCGCCCTTCTGGCATCCTGCGCGCCGGAGGTTCCCCGCATGTCCGCACTGTCCGCCATACCGCCCTGGCTGCGCCACCCATCGCCACTCCGTTTCGTGTCGCTCGCCGCGAGCCTGCTCGCGCTGTCGTCGCTCGTCGCCTGCGGCCATCTCGGTGGCGAAGGCAAGGGCTCGAAGTCCGAAACCATCTTCGAGATCGCGATGATCCCCGACACCCAGAACTACGTCGACTATTCCCACCAGCGCGCCGAGGGCTTCGTCTTCGACGCCAGCAACCTGCTGATGGAGCAGATGCGCTGGATCGCGTCGCGGGGCGTGGCCACCGGCGGCAAAGTCGCCTTCGTCGCCGCCGTCGGCGACGTCTGGCAGCACCAGTCGCTCCCGATGGACAAGGAGCACGCCGACCGCGGCATGGGCCGCGTCGCGAACCCCCTCTTCGCCGGCCATTTCGACCCGACCCCGAAGACCCAGTCGGTGGAGATCCCGAAGGCGATCGCCGCCTATCAGATCCTCGCCGATGCGGGCATGCCCTTCGGCGTCGCGCCGGGGAACCACGACTACGACGCGATGTGGACCTCGGATCAGTTCCCGCCCAACGCGACCAAGCCGCGCGACCAGCTCACGTTTTCGGTCGAGGACATCGGCATGCTGCACGTCGGCGGCCTCGACAATTTCCGCTCGGCGTTCGGCGACGACAAGCCCTTCTTCAAGGGCAAGCCCTGGTACGTCGCGAGCTTCCGCGGCGGCGCCAACAGCGCGCAGGTGTTCAGTGCCGGCGGCTACGAGTTCCTGCACTTCGCTCTCGAGATGCAGGCGGGCGACGAGGTCGTCGCCTGGATCGAGTCGGTGATGGCGAAGTACCCGGGTCGCCCGACCATCCTCTCCACCCACGACTATCTGAATCAAGTGGGCCAGCGCCATTCGAATCCGATCATCGATCTCGACCGCGTCGATCCCGGCGAGCACAACAGCGCCGAGGAGCTCTTCCGGAAGCTGATCGCGAAGAACGACCAGATCTTCCTCGTGCTCTGCGGCCACCAACACGGTCAGAGCTTCCGCGTCGACCTGAACGAGCAGGGGAACGAGGTCTATCAGATGCTCGCCGACTATCAGGACCGCGGTCAGGCGGGCCTCGACTCGGGCCAGCCCCTCGATCCCTTCCTGCGCGGCCCGACGGGGCTCGGCGACGGCTGGATCCGGATGCTGCGCTTCGAGACCGGTGGTGTCGCGCCGCGGATCGACGTGCGGACGTATTCGACGCATTACCGCGAGCTCTCGAGCGAGCTCGAAAAGTATGCGGCCTGGTACCGGCCCCACGAGCAGCCCGAGATGACCGATGCCGAGTTCCTCGCCGCCGAGGAGTTCACGATCCCGCTCGTCGATTTCCGAGAACGTTTCGGCCCGCCGA
Source organism: Deltaproteobacteria bacterium (assembly GCA_031390075.1). Lineage (GTDB taxonomy): Bacteria > Myxococcota_A > UBA9160 > UBA9160 > UBA4427 > UBA4427. The sequence goes on from JANMTD010000645.1 coordinate 9,390, forward strand.
AGCTCTGAGGCGATCGCCCGCCCATGGCCCGCTACGAACGCAAGGACCGGCTGCATCAGCGCGCGAAGGACGAGGGCCTTCGCTCGCGCGCTGCCTACAAGCTCGACGAGCTGCAGCAGGAGTGGAAGCTCCTGAGGCCGGGGCAGCGCGTCTTCGACCTCGGCTGCTGGCCCGGCGGTTGGCTCGAGGTCGCGGCACGGCTCGTCGGTCCCCGGGGCCGCGTCGTCGGTGTCGACCTCGCCGCCGTCGAGCCGCCGATTCCGGCGGCCCAGGTCGTCTCGCTCGTCGGCGATCTCGAGGATCCGCAGATCGCGGTGAAGCTCTGTGAGGCGCTCGGGGCGGAGCGCGCGGACGTCGTCCTGTCGGATGCGGCGCCGAAGCTGACCGGTGTGCGCGAGCGGGACCGCGCGAACGAAGAGCGGCTGCTCGAGGCGGTCGAGGCGCTATTGCCGCAGCTGCTGGCGAAGGGCGGTGCGTTCGTCGTCAAGATCCTCGAAGGGCCCGAGGCCCAGCTGATCGACAAGCGGATCCGCGCGTCCTTCGAGCAGGCGAAGACCGTGAAGCTCGACGCGACCCGCAAGGGCAGCAGCGAGCGCTACCTCGTCGCCCGCGGCTATCGCGGCGTCGAAAGCTGATCGGATAGACTCGCTCGATGCCCAACCCCTCATCCCCCCGACCCTTCAACGTCCTCGGCCTCCAGCAGATCGCAGTCGGCGGCCTCGACAAACAGAAGCTGCGCAGCTTCTGGGTCGACCTCCTCGGCCTGCGCTACGGCCATACCTACAAGAGCGAGAAGGAAAACGTCGACGAGGACATCTGCGAGACCGGCGTCGGCGT
>JANMTD010000048.1:0-2759 GCA_031390075.1 Deltaproteobacteria bacterium
CACGCGAGCGACAGCGCTCGCGTGCCTTTCGCATTTCTGGCGTTCGACGGCTCGCGCGGAGGCCGCCTATCCTTCGCGGCTCGCGCGGATGGCGGAGGTGAGATCGATTGGCGGAAAAGACGTTCAAGCCGGGCGAGCCGCTCGGTGATCCCGCGCGTCACGTCTCACTGGCCGCGCTCGAAGCGGCCTTCGCCGCGCGACCCGGCGCGCCTCGCGAGGCGGGGACGGTCTCCCTCGTCGTCCGGCGGCTCGCCGACGGCCGGCGAGAAGCGCCCGCGAGGGTCCGGCTTTCGCGAGAGGAGGGTGTTCCGGGCGACGACTGGCAGAGTCGGCCCCCGCGCGACCCCGAGGCCCAGCTCGCCGTCATGCAGACCGCGGTCGCTCGGCTCATCGCGAACGGTCAGCCCCTCACGACCTTCGGCGACAATCTCTTCGTCGACCTCGACCTGTCTGCCGCGAACCTACCGACGGGGACCCGTCTCGCGGTCGGAGAGGCCATCGTCGAGGTCACGCCGAAGCCGCACAACGGCTGCTCGAAGTTCGACACCCGCTTCGGAAACGACGCGCTTCGTTTCGTCCAGGCGCCGGCGACGCGCCCCGAGAACCGCCGCGGGGTCTATTGGAAGGTCGTGACGCCGGGCGAGGTCGCCGTCGGCGATCCCGTCCGTGTCCTCCAGCGGGGCCCGAGCTGAATCGTTCGATGCGCGGCCTGCGCCGCGCGTCGCGAGCCGCGCGGCGTGTCCGCTGCCGCGCGCCTACGAAGCGCGCGCGAGCGTCGCGGGCCGGTCCGGCGCGCTCACCTTGTAGAGCCGCGCCGCGTTGTCGAAGAGCAGCTTGCGGCGATTCTCGGGCTTCGCCCCCTCGAGCCCCGCGTCGATCTTCTCGCGCACGTTCCCGTAGAGACAGACCGGATGCGGGTAATCCGTCTCGAACAGGATGTTGTCCGGCGGTATGCGATCGAGGAGATGCGACGGCGCGTACTCCTCGAAGAAATAACAGCCGTGGACCTGGCGGGCGAAGTACTCGGAGGGCTTCAGCTTGAACTCGGGGCGTTGTCGGCGGACCTGGCCGTACTCGAAGGTGTGATCGCAGGCCTCGAGCATGAAGGGGATGAAGCCGATGCCGCTCTCGACCGAGATGAACTTCAGCGACGGATAGCGCGCGAGCACGCCGGAGAAGAGCAGGTCGACGATCTGCTTCGCGTTGTCGAGAAAGAGGCCCGTCGTGAACATGCCGTTGACGCCGCCCGCGCCGTAGTGCTCGATCTTCTCGGGGGTCCAGAAGGCGTTGCCCTGGAAATCGCCGGCGCCGATATGGAAGCTGATCGGGAGATCGTGGGCCTGGGCGCATTCCCAGAGCGGGTTCCAATGGGGATTGGCGAGCACGGGCATGCCGTGGGAATGGGGCTCGCCGGTGAAGAGGATGCCCTTGTGGCCGAGGCGGGCGCAGCGTTCGATCTCGGCGACGGAGGCCTGCACGTCCCAGAACGGGAGCGCCGTGATCGGGATCAGTCGGCGTGCATCGGTATTGCACCAATCGGTCAGGAAATCGTTGTAGGCGCGCACGCAGGCGATCATCAGCTCGGGGTCCTTGAGCCCGAGGAAGACCTGGCTCCCGAAGCCGCCGACGTTGGGATAGATCGCCATCGCCCAGATCGCGAGCTCGTCCATGTAGCGCAGGCGCGCGTGGGGATCGTGGGCGGCGAGGGGGACCTCAGCGAAGCCGCTCGGCGCGGAAGGGAAGGGCTCTTTCCAGCCGGCCGTCGCGGTATGGCCGAGGGGGGTGATGGGCGAGCGGTCGCCGACGACCCAGACCTCGCTGCCGGTGCGCGGGTCGCGGATGACGTGGGGCGCCAGGTCGCGGTACTTCGCCGCGAGCCGCTTCGTGAAGAGATCCGGCGGCTCGGTCACATGGCTATCGGCATCGATGACCCAGTCGACGATCGGCTTTCCCATGGCGAGCTCCTTCTGGCTGACTGACGTTGGCAATTGTCCGTTCCCCGGACAGCGTGACGATACCCGCTTCGCCCCGCCCGTCGATCGGGCACCGCCGGCTGCCATTCCCCGGATTCATCCGACTCGCCGGAGCAGCGGGTTTCCAGCTAGCGTACGCAGCGTGGCGCCGGAGTGCGCCGGGAGATCGACATGACACGGCGCCGCCCTCTTCGAGTCATCCAATGGGCTACAGGCAGCATCGGTCGTTATGCGATCCGCGCGATCGCCGAGGATCCGAACATGGAGCTCGCCGGCGTCTGGGTCCACGGCGAGTCCAAGGACGGCGTCGATGCGGGTACCCTCGCGGGCATCGCGCCTCTCGGCATCAAGGCGACCCGCGATAAGAAGGCGCTCATGGCCCTCGACGCGGACTGCGTGCTCTACGCGCCGCTGCTCGCCGACGTCGACGAGATGTGCGCGATCCTCGCCTCGGGCAAGAACCTCGTGACGCCGACGGGCTTCTCCTTCGTCAAGGATCCGGCGCTGGCCGGGCGCCTCGACGCCGCTTGCCGCAAGGGCAAGGTCTCGTTCCACGGCAGCGGCATCCATCCCGGTTTCGCCGGCGACCGGCTGCCGCTCGTGCTGTCGGCGCTCTGCCGCCGGATCGACAAGGTGACCGTCTACGAGGTGTGTGACCTGTCGCAGGGGAGCGAGTCGCCGGAGATGGTGATGCAGCAGCTCGGATTCGGGATGTCGGCGGCGGACGCGGCGAAGGAGCCGCCGGCGCTGATGGCCGTCATGAGCCGGATCTTCTTCGAGTCGATG
>JANMTD010000099.1:0-15541 GCA_031390075.1 Deltaproteobacteria bacterium
CTCGTCGACTACTGGCGTCACGGCTTCGACTGGCGCGCGCGGGAGGCCGAGCTCAATCGTTTCCCCCATTTCATGGTCGAGATCGACGGCGCCCGTGTCCACTGCATCCATGCCCGCGCGCAGGGCCGGGCGAAGCCGCTCATGCCCCTCGTCCTGACCCACGGCTGGCCGAGCACGTTCTACGAGCTGACCGCGGTCGTCGAGCCGCTGACCCGCGCCGGCTTCGACGTCGTCGTGCCCTCGCTTCCGGGCTACGGCTTCTCGAGCCCGCCGACGCGCCGGGGCTTCGGCGCCGGGCAGGTCGCGGATCTCTGGGCGCTGCTGATGGCGAAGCTCGGCTACGAGCGATTCGGGTCCCATGGCGGAGATTGGGGCTCGGCGGTGACGACGGCCCTCGGTGCGCGCCATCCCGACAAGCTGATCGGGCTGCACGTGAACATGCTCGCTCCGCCCGTCGATGCAGCGTCGCTCTCGCCCGAGGACCGCGTCTGGTGGCAGGAGGTTCTCGACTACCGCGATCGCGAGTGGGGCTATGTCCACCTCCAGCGGACGAAGCACCAGACGGCTTCGTTCGCGCTCACCGACTCGCCCGTCGGTCTCGCCGCCTGGCTGCTCGAGAAGTGGTGGCGCTGGAGCGACATCGAGGACGAGACGGGGCGTCGCGTCCTCGCGCGTCGGTACACGCCGGATCAGCTCCTCACGACGATCATGCTCTACTGGGTCACGCGCTCGATCGGACCCTCGATGCGGATGTACTACGAGACCTTCGCGCGCGGCAACATCATCCCGCAGCCGCCGCGGATCGACGTGCCCCTCGGCGTCGCCGCGTTCAACGAGAAGAATCGCGCACCGCGGCGCCTCGCCGAACCGCATTACAACATCGTGCGCTGGGAGGTGATCGACGAGGGCGGGCATTTCCCGGGCCTCGAGAATCCGACCCGCCTGGCCCACGAGATCATCGAATTCTTCCGCTCGCTCTGAGGCCATCCATGCAGGACTCGCTCGCGGGAATCCGAGTGCTCGATCTGACCCAGGGATTTGCGGGGCCCTTCGGAGTCAAGCAGCTCGCCGACCAGGGCGCCGACGTCATCAAGATCGAGCGGCCCGGCGGCGATCCGATGCGGCTCGCGGGACCCTTTCCCGGGGACGCGCCGGATCCCGAGCGGAGCGGGCTCTTCCTCTACCTCAACACCAACCGCCGTGGGATCGTGCTCGACCTGAAGAGCGCCCCCGGCGTCGAGATGTTCCAGCGTCTGGTGGCGCACGCCGATCTCGTCGTCGAGAGCTATCGCCCCGGGACCCTCGAGCGCCTGGGCATCGGCTTCGAATCTCTCGCGCGCTGGAATCCGCGGCTCTCGCTCGTTTCACTCTCGAATTTCGGAGACACCGGCCCCTACCGCGATTGGGAGCTGACCGAGCTCGTCGCCTACGCCCTCGCCGGACCGATGTACCCGAGCGGGCTGCCGGGCCGCGAGCCGCTCGCGTCGACCGAGAACGCGACGCTCGGGTATGCGGGCCTCGCCCTCGCCGCGGCGGCCCTCGCCGCCCTCGCCGCGAGCCGTCGCGACGGCCGGGGCCACCACGTCACGACCTCGATCGCCGAGGCGTTTCTCGCCGGCGGCGAGCGGCAGCCGCTTCCCTATTTCTATAACGGCGAGATCCCGCGGCGGATCGGGGATCCGCTGCGCGCCCAGTTCCTGATGGGGGGCTATGCGTGCAAGGACGGCCATGTCGCGGTGCAGGGGATCGGGCGGGGCGATTCCTGGTGGCCGCGGGTCTTTCGCATGATGGGCATGCCCGAGCTGTCGAGCGAGAAGCGCTTCGCGAATTCGGCGGCGATCGCCCGGAACAAGGGCGAGTTCGACGTCGTCTGGAACGACTGGCTGATGCGGCACACGCGCCGGGAGATCTTCGATGCCGCGGCCGAGGCGCGCTTCCCGATGGCGCCGGTCTATACGGCGGCGGACATGGACGTCGATCCGCATTTCAATGCCCGCGCACTCTTCGAGGAGATCGAGCACCCCGCCGCCGGTCGCCTGCGCTATCCGGCGAAGCCTTTTCGCCTCCACGGGGCGGGCGAACGCGCGAGCCGGCCGGCGCCGACGCTCGCGCAGCATCAAGGCGAGGTGATGGCGGAGCTCGAGGCGCTCGAGCGGACGTCGAGACGTTTGGCGCGTTCGTCGAGCGCGAATCCTCCTCGGTCGGATGCGATTCGAGGGACCGGTTCTCCCGCGCTCGGCGTCGGGGATCCCGTTTCCCTGGCCGGCTCTCCGCTTCCCCTCGCCGGGATCCGCGTGCTCGAGCTCGCCGAAGGCTGGGCCGGGCCGATGACCGGGATGTGGCTCGGGGATCTCGGCGCGGAGGTGATCAAGCTCGAAGCCGTCCAGCGCTTCGATCACGCCCGGGGCCCCGTCGATGTTCCGCCGTCGCTCGCGAGCTTCTATCCGTGGCGCGAGCCCGGGCCGCGGCCCTACGACGTCAACTCGGGCTATGTCCAGGCCAATCGCAACAAGCTCGGCATGACCCTCGATCTCTCGCGCGCGAAGGGGGTCGAGCTCTTCAAGCGGCTCGTCGCGGTCTCCGACGTCGTCGTCACGAACATGGTGACGGGCGTGCCGGAGAAGATGGGGATCGGTTACGAGGTGCTCTCGAAGATCCGCCCGGATCTGATCATGCTCAGCTGCTCGGGCTTCGGCTTGACGGGTCCCTATGCGAAGCGGGTCACGATGGGCGGTGCGATGGACGGCATCGCGGGTTACGGCGCGCTGCGACACTACCCGGACGCCGCTCCGGATACCGTCAACTACAGCACCCACACGGACGTCGTGACCGGCATGACCAACGCCGTCGCGATCCTCGCGGCGATCGCCCAGCGCCAGCGCACGGGAAAGGGGCAGCAGGTCGAGGTCTCCGGCGTCGAGGCGTCGCTTCACCACGTTCCCGAAGCGCTGATGGACTGGGCGCTCAACGGCCGCGTCCGGCGCGCGGCGGGCAACGATCATCCGTTGATGGCGCCGCACGGGGTCTATCGCTGCGCGGGCGACGATCGCTGGATCGCGATCAGCGTCTACTGCGATGCGCAGTGGCGGGCGCTGCGGGACGCGATGGGCGATCCCGAGTGGGCGCACGACACGCGCTTCGACGGGCGGACGTCGCGCCGGAGCCATCGCGGCGAGCTCGATGCGCGTCTCGGCGAATGGACCCGTGCCCACGATCCGATCGCCCTGATGGAGGCGCTCCAGCGGCGCCGGATTCCCGCGGCTGCGGTCCACGACGCCGCCGATCATGCGCGGGATCCCCATTGGCGGGCCCGCGGCTTCCACCAGCCGACCCAGCTCGAGGGCTACGGCACGTTTCCGCTGCCGACCTCGCCCTGGATCCTCGACGGGGAGCGGCTCGGTGTTCGCCTGCCCCCGCCGCGCCTGGGCGAGCACGACGCCGCGATCTATTCGGGTATGTTGGGCCTGTCGGACACCGAGATCGCGGAACTCCGCCGGGAGAACTACCTCGGAGAGGTCCCGCTCTTTCACGAGGTTTGAGGAGAAGTCCCATGCAGATCCCCTTCTACTTCGACTACGCCTGTCCCTGGGCCTACATGGGAAGCTGTCGCGTCGAGGCGTATTTCGCCGATGTCGGGGTCGAGATCGATTTCCGCCCGATCCATCTCGGGACGGCGCGGGAGCCGACCGCCGGCCAGGCGCCGGCGTCGGGGGAGCGCAAGAGCCGGTGGTATGCGAGTGATCTCCAGGCCTGGTCCGAGCTGACCGGCGCCGACGTGAATCTCAGCGCCCGGGATCTGATCACGCGCTCGACGCGCCTCGCCCTCAAGGCCGCGCTGGTCGCGGCCGACGCCGGCCGCTTCCGCGAGTTCCACTATCCGACCTATCGCGCGCGCTGGGCCGAGGCGCGGGACATCTCCGAGCGCGATGTCGTGCGCGGACTCCTCGCCGGCGCCGGTCTCGATGCCGATGCGGCGCTCGCCCGGGCCGAGTCCGCGGAGCTCGAGGCGCGCCTCGACCGCGACACCCAGGACGCGATGGCGCACGGCGTATTCGGTGTGCCGACGGTCTTCGTCGGCGAGCGGATGTTCTGGGGCAACGACCGCTTCGAGCTCGCGCGCTTCTTCGTCGAGAAGGGGCGCTGAAGGCAGCGGTCGGCGTTCGGGCCGCGGGGCCGGCACGCCGGCTTCGACTTCGGATCAGGCGCGGGCCACGTCCGCGAGCTTTACGACCCGGCAGCGCGGATCGTAGGGCGTCGGGGTGCCGACCTGGCGCAGGAAGATGCCGCCGCGGCGGTGCCCCGCCGTGTCGAGCCAGTTGGGAACGCCGGGGTCGCGCTGCGCGATCACGACGCGCACCGAGCCGTCCTTTTTCTGGACGGCGCTCGCGTGGTTCACGGCGACGGTGTGATGCCAGTAGTCGAGGGACTCGAGCCAGTAATTGCAGAGCTGCAGGTTCCAGTATTCGCAGGCCGGCGGAACCAGGTCCGCGATCAACGCCTCGTCGGGCTCGATCGCGAAGTAGCCGCCGTAATAATGGGTGTTCGGATCGCCGCGGGCGCCCGAGGCGAGGTGCTCCGGGAGCAGCTCGATCCGGTTCGGACGCGTCGCGAAGTCCCGGGACCACTCGAGGAACTGGGCGATCGCGTTCTCCACATACGCCCCGGCCCGCACGAGCTGATCCGCATGGCGCTTCGGGTCGAGCGTCCGCGCGACGGGGCCACCGCTCGTGCGCTCGATCTCGAAGACGGCCGAGCGCTGATGGCGCCGGTCGAGCAGCAGCTCGCGAATCATCAGCTGCGAGGTCTCGGGCTTCATCGGGAGCCAGTGGCCAGGCCGCTTCTCACGGGCGAGCACGATCTCGAAGCGGCCGTCGGCACCGATCGCGAGATCCTTGCCTGCGAGGTAGCCGGAGACCTGCAGGCCCTGCGGCGTTCCGACGCCGCCGTGATAGGTCCCGATCCCCAGGTAGCTCGAGTCCCCGAGCCGCCCGCGCAGCCGATATTCGTAGTCGCCCGAGAGCGCCGCGACCGAGTAGACGTAGTCGGGATTGTCGCCTCCCATCTTGGGCAGGCTGTGGGTCACGACCGGCGCCGCCGGATCGCTCTCCTCGATGAAGCTCTGGAGCCCGTGCTGCGCGATGCGCCCCACATAACGCAGGCCCTCGGCGCGATCGAGGGGATCGTCGGGAGAGGCCGCGAGGACGAGCTTCACCGCATTCTCGGTCCGCCGACAGAACTCGGACCAGGCGCCGGCGTCCGGGCTTGCGTGGGTCGCGACACTCTCGGCCATGGATGGCACCTCCTCGCACGCTTCCGCGGATCTCTACCCCATCGGCCGCGTCGCCACCACGCTGGGTCGCACCGAAGCCGTCTCGAACCAGCGCTGCACATGCCCGAAGCTCCGGGGAAGCGCGAAGCCCGCGGCGGACGTGCCCTCGATGCTCGTCACGAGCGTGATGTCGGCCCAGCTGAAATCCGGGCCCGCGACGAAGCGGTTGTGCGCGAGCTGCTCGTCGAGGATGTGGAGCGCCTCCTCGGCGTGGTGTTTATTGAGCTCCGCCCAGGCTGCGATCTGCACCGGCTCGAGGGCGCGCGCGTGGGGCGAGCCGTGGCGGAACCAGGCGCGGATCGCGGTGTAGAAGCCGAATTCGACGTGCCGCGCCCACATCTCGAGCCGCGCGCGCTCGAGGGGATCACGGCCGAGGAAGGGCCGCTCGGGAAAGAGCTCCTCGAGGTAGCGCGCGATCGCCGCCGTCTCCGAGAGGCAGGTCCCGTCGTTGAGCTCGAGGACGGGGACGAGGCCGAGCGGGTTCTTCGCGAGGAATTCGGGGGTGCGATGCTCGCCCTTGCGGAGGTCGACGGGGACGAAGGGAATCGAGAGGCCCTTCTCCTCGAGGAAGATGGCGAGGCGGCGGGGGCTGCCCTGGGTGCGTGTGCCGTGGATCTTCATTTTCAAGGACTGGGCTCCGCCTTCGACGAGCTCTCATTACAGTGGATACCCCGCTCGATCGCCAGCCGCAGGTTCACGGCCGCCCGCACGAATCCGGGATCGAGCGCCAGCGCTCGGCGCCAGGCCTCGACGGCCCCCGTTTCGTCGCAGGTGTCGGCCAGCGCGATGCCCAGGTTGTTGAAGGCCCGTGCGTTGTGTGGCGACTGCGCGATCACGTCGCGCCAGAAACGGAGCTCGTCCCGGTAGACCTCGTTGCGCCGATGGGTCGCGACGCCGGCGGCGATCACGAGGACGGCCAGCGCAAGGCCGGTGCCCACGCGTGTCCGCCGCGCGAGCGCAGCGACCCCGAGCCCCACGAGCAGCGCGGGCCCGAAGAGCGCCCCGTACCACTGCCGATCGTTGACGAGGTCGAGGCGCGCGAGCAGCGAGTTGGTTGGAAGCAGCCAGAGGGCCGTCCAGAGAAATGCGAATGCCGCGATGGGCCATCGCCGTCGCACGGCGAAGGCGAGCCCGAGGATCGCAACGATTCCGCTCGCGATCAGAATGCCCGCCGCATCGAGGGTCGTGACCGCCGGCAGCATCGGGTCGGCATTCAAGCGATCGACGCGCACGAGCTGGCCGAGCAGGTAGAAGACGCCTTCGGTCTGGGCGACGAGGTTCTCGATCGGTGAGCGTGTTGCGAGGCTGGTCCCGACGAAGGCTCGATAGGCGGGGAGCGCGAGGGCCGCACAGAGTGCCGATCCGAGAACGAGCCAATGGAACGCGGTCGCCCGGAATGCGACCCGGAGCGATTCGCGGAGACCCGCCGGGCGTGCAGGATCGGTGATCGCCCAGAGCATCAACGCGGCGGGGACCACGACGGCGGTCTCCTTGACCGCAAGCGCCATCCCCATCGCGATGAGCGAAGCGACGAGGAATGCGACGCCTGCCCAGCGCGATGGCGTCGAGCGATCGCGCGCCGAGAGCCAGAGCGCGAGGCTCGCGAGGGCAAAGCCCGTGCTGAGCGACGCCGAGCGGCCCGAGGCGTAGGTCACGGCCTCGGTCTGCACGGGGTGAAGCGCGAACACGAGTGCGGTCGCGAGCGCGAGCCAGCGCGTCGATGTCGCATCAAAGCCCTGCCGAACCGCGAGGCGCCGCGCGAGATCCATCGCGATCAGCCCATTGATCGCGTGGATCGCGACGTTGACGGCGTGGAAACCGACGGCGCCGAAGCCGCTGGCGTGGTTGAAGGCGTAGCTCAGCTTCAGCAGCGGGCGGATGCCCGGCATCGATGCCCACCACGCGGCGACGCCCTGCACCCGTGGATCGCGCACAATCACGTCCCAATCGTCGAACTGGAAGCTCGCGCCGAGAGCGTTCGAGTAGGCCGCGGCGATCGCCGCGAGCAGGATCAGGGCGGCGCCGACCTCTGCACCGCGCGGATCTCCGATTCGCCTAACGTCGAGCGGCATCGAGGGCCGCAAAGGCATCGTCGATCAGGATCGAAGCAGCCCACCAGCGATCCGGGGCATCGAGCATCACGAGCGAGACCTCGTCGCCCCCGCGCCGGACGAGGGCCGCGAGGCATTTGCCGGCGCGGCTCGTGAACCCGGTCTTGATCCCGACCGCGCCCGGGACGCGGCCGAGCAATAGATTTCCGCTCGGCTTGCGGATCGTCCGGCCCGCGAGCGTTTGGATCTCGAGCTCGGGCAGGGCGACCGCCCGCGCGAACTCAGGCTCCTGCATCGCGCGGGTCGCGAGCGCCTGAAGATCGCGCACCGACGAGAGATGGCCCGGCGCGTCGAGGCCGCAGGGGTTTCGGAAGGTCGAGGCCGTCAACTTCATGGCCTCGGCCTTCTCGTTCATGCGCGCGACGAAGCCCTCGACGCTCCCGGCCGCGTGCTCCGCGAGCGCCAGACAGGCGTCGTTGGCGGAGCTCACAAGCAGCGCGTCGAACGCGTCGGAAAGGCGAAGCGCCTCGCCGGCGCGCAGCCCGAGGCGCGAGCCCGTGGCGGCGGCCGCGAGCGGGCTCACGCGCACGACGGCCTCCGGCTGCCAGTCCTCGAGCAACACGAGCGCCGTCATGATCTTCGTGAGCGAGGCCGGGGGCAGCGCGCGCTCCGGTGCTCGCTGCCAGAGAACGACGCCGTTGACGATCACGAGGTAGGCCGCGGCCGCCCTGGGATAGGGATCATCGATCGCAGCGGAAGGGGCGGGCGGAGCCGTACGGGCGGCCGTCGCCGTCAGCAGCAGACATCCGAGCAACGGCAGACATGCGATGAACCCGCCGGCAATCCGAACTCGCAGACGCATGGAATCCCGGAACACTAGAACCCGAGCATGCCCTTCAGCCGCTTCGCGCCTTCCTGGATCGCGTCGCCCTGCGGCGAAGGCGCCGGCGCCGCCTCCGAGGTCTCGTCGCCGCTCGACCCGCCCTGCATCATCGCGCGGGCGTAGGTGCCGCAGAAGCTCTGGTATCTGGGCGCCGCAGGGGTACTGAAGCTCCGGCCGGCGCACTCGCGCTGGGCGATCGTCTGCGCCTGCGCCGGGCAATTGGCACCGAGGAACTCGAGGTCTTCGCTCCGGCTCGCCTCGCCGCAGAAGCGGGTACGCAGGGCGTTCGCGTCGGCGCCGCAGTAGCGCGCGACCTCGGGCAGCGTGCCCGGGGAGAGCGCCGCCTGGCCGGTCGTCGGGCGCGAAGCGACCGTGCCGAAGCCCTCCTTCGTGTTGAACTTGCGGCAGAGCTGGTCCTTGTACTTCGCATCGCACCCGGAGCTCTGGAGATTCCCGGGCATCAGCGTGTCGACCATCGAGGCGCACATCTGGGCCATGCCGGCCGTGGCCTGGGCCTGGGCTGCGGCGACCTGCTTCTTGACGACACTGGCGTCGCAGGCGCCGCCGCGCTGGCCGCGGGTCACCATCTTCATGGTCTCGCCGTCGGTCGTCATGGTCATCGTCGACGTGTAGCTGTCCTTGCCCTGGTAGGTCATCTCGCCCGAGCCAGAGCCCTGGGGACAGGCGACGTCGTAGCTGAACTTGCTCGCCGAACGCCGGACGTTCGACATCGTGCACTCACTCTTGCCTCCGTCCATCGCCTCGGGACCCTCGGCGGTGACGGGGACACACACGTTCTGTTTCTGGCCGGGCATCTTCATGCCGCCCATCTCCATGCTCGTCTCGATCTGCCACAGATTTCCGGGCTCGGCGGCCTGGGCGGCCGCGCTGATCAAGAGAATGGCGAACACGGCGATCGAATTACGCATGGGACTCCCCTCATCGAGTTGTGGACCACCCGGAATATAAGGCGGCTCGGGCGAGTCGCCTGCCCCCCTCGATTCGGCCGACGGGTCGAGTGACGTGTGTCTCGCCCCTCGAGTTTCGTCGCAGGGTGTCCGATCTCACATGCGAAGTTCCGTCTCCCGTCGATCAGCCGTCGAGCTACCGGGAATCGGCAATGGCAGTGCGCGGCGCGCGTTCTAGCATGCGAATACCTGGCCGGGGAGCGCGCGAGTGAAGAGAATTCGATCAGACATCGGGCATGCGGCCACCCGCCGTCGTGCACGCTCGATCGATGGCGACACGCGTCCTCGCGCCATCGTGCGAGCGTGTCTGCTTTTCTGTGCAGTCGCTTCGTTCATGGCAGGTCCGGCACAGGCCGACGAATTGTGGGCGCGGGCAGGCTCGTCGTCCTCGAGTGTCGATCGCCTCGTGGCATCGGGCGTTCCGGTGAAGCCGCTTCGCCATGCGCTGAATGCGGTCGCGTGTGCACGATCCCGCGGCCTCGTCGAAGGCTCGATCCTGACCTTGATCGACTATTCGCAGCCGTCCGATCGGCGCCGCTTGTGGGTCATCGATCTCGAGCAGGGGCGCGTGCGATTCCATGAGTACGTGGCCCACGGCCGCGGAAGCGGCCAGGCCCGGTCGATCCGATTCTCGAACGAGGAGGGCTCGAAGCAGTCGAGCCTGGGACTGTTTCGGACGGCCGAGACCTATGTCGGCCGCCACGGCTACTCGCTCCGCCTCGACGGCCTCGAGCCCGGTGTCAACGACCAGGCCCGGGACCGTGCGATCGTGATCCACGGCGCGGAATACGCGACGAGCACCGTCGCCCGGCAGTTCGGGCGTCTGGGGCGAAGCTGGGGCTGCCCCGCCGTCGACCCCGCGATCCACCGCGCGCTGATCGACGGCGTCCGCGGCGGCACCGCCGTCTTCGCCTACTACCCCGACGCCGATTGGCTGGCGGACTCGCCCTATCAGAGCTGCGAGCCCGAGAGCGAGACGACGACGGCCTCGCGCTGAGCAGGCCCGTGAGGATCAGTCGTCGACGCGCCGCGCCAGCCGTCCCGGCCTCGCCCCCGTATCGATTCCGTCCGCGCGCGTCTGCTCGCCGGCCACGAAGGTCGCGCGGTAGCCCCGTGCGCCCTGGATGAGACGGCGCGCACCGGCCGGGAGGTCGTGGGCGATGCGCGGGGGCTCGAGGGTCAGGGCGGCGAAATCGAGGACGTTGACGTCGGCGCGCAGGCCTGGGCGGAGCCCGCCCCGATCTCCGAGGCCGAAGAGTCGCGCCGGCTCGCCGGTCAGGCGCTGGACGACCCGCTCGATCGCAAAGCGCGGGCCCCGCGATCGATCCCGCGCCCAGTGCGTCAACATGAAGGTCGGCAGTCCCGCGTCGCAGATCAGGCCCGAATGGGCACCGCCGTCGCTGAGGCCAAGCAGCGACGAGGGATGGGAAAGCATCGCGTGGGCGACCGCGTGATCGCCGCCGTGGTAGTTCGCGACCGCGTAGAGGAGGAGGCGCCGGCCCTCGTCCTCGAGGATCAGATCGTAGAGCAGGGACATGGGCTCGACGCCGCGGAAGCGGGCGACGGAAGCGAGGCTCTTCTCCGGTCCCGGCTCGTAGTCGGGGACGGCCTCGAGAATGAAGATCCGATTCGCGTCGTAGCTGAAGAGGCCGGAGAAGGGATCGTCGTCGGAGGGCGGCCCCGATGGCTCGGCCAGGATGCGCGCGCGCGTGTTCCGGTCGCGCAGCCGCCGAAGTCGGTCGCCGAGGGGCAGGGCGGCGAGGGGTCGATAGCTCGGCCGATTCGCGAAGGGGTGGACCGCCTCGAGACCCACGAGCACCGATTGCATCCGCCCGAGCGTCTGCGGGCGCAGCTCGACGCCGCTCGCTCTTGCTCTCCCGGCAACCTCGTGGGCGCGCTGCCAGCGATCCGGAATCGCGTCGAGCTGGGCGAGGCCGAAAGTCACCGGCCGGCGGCTCGCAGCGGCGAGGTCGCGCATCCAGTCGAGCTCGCTTTCGAAGCGCTCCGGCTCGTCGCCCGCGCTGCCGCGGAAGGCGAGCTCGATCACGCCCTGTCCCCGATCCGCCAGGACCTTCGCGAGGGCTTCCGTCTCGCGATCCTCGGCGAAGCAGGAGGGCGTCGAGCGCCCCTCGAAATCCCGGTCGAGGCGGCTTCTCGAGGTCGAGAAGCCGAGGGCGCCGGCGTCGAAGGCCTCGCCGAGCAGGCGCTGCATCGCCGCGATCTCGTCGGCGCGGGCCGCCTCGCGATAGGCGCGCTCGGGGCCCATCGCATGGAGGCGAAGGGCGGCGTGGCCGACCAGTGTGGCGACCTCGACCGAGCGGGGCATCGCGTCGATCGCCGCCATGTACTCCGCATAACGCTGCCAGGTCCATTGGAGCCCCGCGTCGAGTGAGCGCTGCGGGATGTCCTCGACACCGCCGAGGAGCGCCTGCAGCATCTTCTGGTCCCCGGGATGTACGGGCGCGAGGCCGAGGCCACAGTTTCCGACGACGACGGTCGTGACGCCGTGCTCGCTCGAGGGAGAGACGAGGGGATCCCAATGGACCTGGGCGTCGTAATGGGTGTGGATGTCGACGAAGCCCGGGGTGACGACGGCGCCGTCGGCGTCGAAGACGCGCCGGGCTGCTGCCGTCGAACGCCCGCCGACCTCGACGATCCGCCCGCCATCGATCGTGACGTCCCCGACGTGCGGCTCCCCGCCACTCCCGTCGACGATCGTCCCACCCCGGATCACGAGATCGATCATGCCGCCTCAGCCGCCTCGTTCAGTCGATCAGCCCCTGCTTGCGAAACGATTCCGTCGCGGCGGCCCGCGCTCCATTCGCCGCAGGAAAGCCCGCATACGCCGTCGCGTGGTAGATCACCTCTTCGATCTCCGCGAGCATGCAGCCGTTCGCCAGCGCGATCGGAAAATGGAGCTTCAGCTCGGCCTCGGCGCGCAGCGCGATCAGCATGCCGAGGGTCACGAGACTCCGCGCCCGCAGATCGAGACCGGGTCGGACCCAGAGCTTCGCGAAGACATTGTCGAAGGCGAGCGCGCCCAGCTCCATCGCGAAAGTGGGGCTCACGCTCGCCTGCAGCTCCGACATCGCCTTCGACGACCACTTCGCGAACAGGGCTTCGGCGGCCTTCTTGCGTTCCTCGTCGGTCATGGGATTCTCCTGGTCGAGCATCGAGCGGGCCGGGGGCGATGACGATGGAATCGGTTAGCACGCCCAGGCGGCATCGCGCTCCGCTCGATCCCGGGAACATGTGAAATGAGCTTCGACGCCGACGAGCTCCGCCGCAACGCCGCGCGACTGGCCCATCAGCCGGAGTTCGGCCCCGATCCCTTCGCCGAAAATCTCGATCGTCTGCTCGCGGCCCTCGATGAAGGCGGGGATCTCACGCCCTCCGGCCTCGAGCTCACGCGCGCCGAGCTGACGGGTTATCTCTGCAATCGCCTTTTGGTCCAGCGCTGGCTGCGCGAGCTGCCGGCGATCGAGGCCCGGGCCGTGGAGAGGCCGATCTTCTTCATGGGGCTGCCGCGATCGGGAACGACGTTCCTCCTCAACCTCTTCGATCACGATCCGCGCCTGCGACTTCTGCGCACCTGGGAGGGCCGCGCGCCGACGCCGCCCCCGGCCCTCGACCCGGCTTCGGTCGCGCGCCGGATCGAGGCCGCCCGCGACTTCCTGGGCCAGTGGAAGGGCGACGTCGAGGGCTTCGACGCGCTCCATCTGCTCGACGCGGAGGGACCCGACGAGTGCACGATGTTGCTCGCGATCGCCTTCGCCCAGGCCGGCTTCCCGAACTACCTGAACGTTCCGGGCTTTTTCGATTGGATGGTCGAGTCGCTCGATTTCGAGGCCGCCTATCGGCTCCACAAGCAGCAGCTCCAGATTCTCCAATGGCAGGCGCCGGCCCGGCGCTGGGCCCTCAAGTTCCCGAATCACGTGCTCGCGATCCCGGCGATCCGCCGGGTCTACCCCGACGCCTCCTTCGTCTTCAGCCACCGCGATCCGGATACGGCCCTCGCGTCGCTCTGCAGCCTGACCCACGAATTCCGCGGCGCCCGGAGCGAGCGAAACGATCGCCAGGCGATCGGTGTGGAGATGAGTGCCTTCGTTGCGAAGCACGTCGAGCGGATCCTCGAGTACCGCGCACCCGGCGCGATGGGAGAGAACGCCGTCGTCGACGTCGACTACGACCGGATGGTCGCCGACCCGGTCCGGATCAGCGAAGAGATCTACCGGGGACTCGGAATGACGATGTCTCCGGAAGTCGAAGCGCGACTCGCCCGCTGGACGCAGGCCAATCCGAAGGGCAAGCGGGGCGCACACCGCTACGCCGCCGCCGACTTCGCCCTCGACCCGCAGCGGACGGAGAGCGTCTTCGCGGCCTATCGCGCGCGATTCGGGATCCGACGCGAACGGTGATCCCGCTAGAACTCCATCGGCAGCGGCAGGTAGCGCTCAAAGATGGCGTCCCGATGTTCGAGCAGGATCGGCCGCGCCGCCTTCAGGCAGTCGAAGGGAGCGCTGAAGCCGGCGCGCATCGCGGCGGGCATCGGACAGAGGGCGTGGGGCAGGGGGTCGATCATCACCGCCGTCAGGACGGCTGAGTAGAGATCGAGGGCGCTGAGCGCGCTTCCGATGTAGTAGGCAGAGCCCGCCGCGCGCTGCTCCTCGAGCAGATCCGAGCAGAGGCCCAGGACCTGGGCCACGCGGCCCTTCGAGGCCTCGACCTCGGCGTCGCTGTAACCGTATTTGCTCGCCAGATGGGCCAACACGGGGCTCGCCTCCGGGCCGCCCGCGGCGGCGATGGACTGGAGGCGGCGGTCCCAGGCCAGACCGCATTCGCCGGCGAGCTCCCGGAGGACCCCGAACATCAGCACCCTGGCTCGCGCCTCCTTCGGAATCAGCGGCGGATCGGGCGCCAGCTGCTCGGCCTGCCAGAGCATGTTCTCCCAGCCGATGCGGATGCGTTCGTCGTCGTAGGCCGCCACGGGCGCGCTCGTCTGACCGGTCCACTCCCGGAGATCCTCGTTCGCCTTGCCCATGAGCTGGGCGACGGGCTGATAGGCGAGCCGCTTGACGTGGTAGACGGCTTTGATGCACTCGCCCCAGGCTCCGGGCGTCCCGGCGACCAGGACCAGACGGAGTCCCCGCGCTCTCCGCCCCTCGTCGATGCTCAGATACTTCACGCCGGTCCTCCGTGCAGTCCTTCGGGCGCGCGATGAACCGCCGCCCTGTCGATCTTCGCTGCAGACGCCGCGAATCACGCCTCTGTCTAGCGCAGCTTCCCATTCGTCGGATGGCGGGTCCAGTTGCAGGTCCGGCGACGGAACGCGAGCATCCGCCCGCCGCATCCCGCGAGCCCCGCACCCGGAGTCGCCCATCTTGACCCGAAACCTCGACGGCAAGGTCGCGATCGTGACGGGCGCGGCCGGGGGCATCGGCTCCGCGACGGCGAAGCTCTTCGTCGAGCAGGGCGCGTCCGTCGTGCTCGCGGACCTCGACGAGGCAGGCGCTGCGCGCGTCGCAGCATCGCTCGGCGCGCGGACGGCGGCCGCAACGGTCGTGCGGGCCGACGTGACGCGCGAGGCCGACGTGAAGGCCCTCGTCGACGCAGCCCTCTCGCGCTTCGGCCGCCTCGACATCCTGCACAACAACGCCGTCACCGCTTCGATGGCCGATACGGACACGATCGAGACGCCGAACGCCGTCTGGCAAGCGACCTGGGAGGTCGTCGTGATGGCCGCCGTCTACGGCTGTCGCCATGCGATTCCCGCGATGATCGCGTCGGGGGGAGGCTCGATCATCAACATGTCTTCCGGCGCGGCGCACCATCCGACCGGCAGCCGCATCGCCTATGGAACCTGCAAGGCCGCCGTCGAGACCTTCTCGGCCTACACCGCTGCGATGTACGGCGACCAGGGCATCCGCAGCAACGTCGTGTCCCCCGGCTTCGTGCTGACGCCGGCGACCCGTACGTTATTCGATGCGGCCCAGCTCGAAGCCTTTGCGGCTGTGGCGGCGGCCGGCCGCGTCGCGACCCCGGAAGATGTCGCGCAGGTCGTCGCCTATCTCGCCTCGGACGCCGCCGCGTACGTCAGCGGGCAGGTCGTGACCGTGAACGGCGGCGGCAACAAAGGCATGCGCTGGTAGGGCGATCATCCGCGCTGCGAACCGGCCGGTTCGGCAAAGCGACAGCGCGCGAAGGAGGCGACGTGAAGGTCAAGGGTTTCAATCGGGTCGAGCTGATCGTGCGCGAGGACCAGATCCAGGATGCCGTGAAGCAGTTCAACGAGCTGCTCGGGACGAAGCTC
>JANMTD010000110.1:0-5555 GCA_031390075.1 Deltaproteobacteria bacterium
CCTGATCATGCGCAAGGACGACATCCAGGACCTGATCCACCAGGTCAAGAACGTGACACCGCCACGCCCCTCGACGATTGCCAAGGATCGCCAGATCCCGAAGCAGCTCGAGGACATCTGCATGCGCTGCATCGCGAAGGATCCGGACGAGCGCATCCAGACCACCCGCCGCCTCGTGAGCGCGCTGCGTTCCTGGCGCCTGCGCTGGTCGTCCGAGGCTCGCTAGTCGGGTCGCCGCGCCCTGCGCACAAGTCGCGATCGGCGCGACACATGGGTGCGGGGTGCGCTCCCCATCGGAAGTCAGAGAGCATCTGCAGTCCGGCACGACAGCCGTTGGAACCTGATTCACCTGGACGAAAGAATCCGATCCGCTTCGGCTCGATACGAGCGGATGGCGAGGTGTGCGTCATGCGAAGTCAAGATGTGGCGGCTAGGAATTTAAAGCGGGATTTTCCCCGCCCCCGGTAAAGGCCATTACGTAAACTGGCCCGGTACGGGGGCTGGTATTGATTGGGCGCGTGGCTGCTTGGCTGGATCATCCACGGGGCCTGGAACCGCCGACTCGCTCGAACGAGTAATAGGCGTGGAGGCCGCTGTCGATTCTCGAAATGCATTCGCCGTGCCATCGGCGCTGGCGAGGCCGAAAGCCTCGTTGAATACGCGGACGTCGCCGGGCGATCGGGCGTGCGAGCCGCAAAACGCCTGTCGAACGGGCAATGGGAACGGTCGTTGCCTTTTCGATGCTCAACTCGTCGGGTCGGGAAGCCGTCCAGGGCTCGTCATGATTCGTGCCCAGATGTGTTATGCGATGCACAGGGTCGAGTGGAGGCACGAACGAGCGCGCATGGAATGCTTCATTCTGCTGGAGCTCTCGCAGCGGCGGCTGCAGCGCTTCGTTCTTCTGCGCCTACGTGCCCCGGAAGGTTGCCCCCGAACGGGCCAGCTTACGGAATGATTCTGACCGGCGGCGCGGAAAGTTGGCCTCGAATCGGCTACCCCCCGATGGACAGCCTGCCCATGGCGGGCAAGGCTGCCGCCTTCCGCAACGATCAGGGGCGGCTCATCGACGAGCCGGATCGGCCGTGGGGCGCCGGGTCGTTGCGGCCGCGAGGACGAGGACGCCGAATCCAATCGATAGTCCGATGCCCGGCTCCGGCGCCTCGACCCGGTTGGTCGGATGAAGACAGCCCGGGTCGCTCGGGAAGTCGATCGAGGAATCCCCGTCGTCGTCCACGCCGTTGTCGCACTCGTAGCCCGCGCCCCGCTCGGAGAAGTCGCCGGCGTTCACGCAGCCGGGATCGCTCGGATAATCGACCAGCCCGTCGCCGTCCTCGTCGAGACCGTCGTTGCAGTCGGGGCGGTCGACGACGGCGAGGATGTCGTCTCGATAGGCGTAGAGATCGGCGATCATGCCGTGGTTGCCGTAGAGCGAGGTATTCGCGGGTTGGCCCCCGTAGGTCGAGCGGGCGAAGAGGATCCCGACGAGCTTCGCCGACGTCCCCGCTCCCGTGAACGCACCGCCCCCGGAATCGCCGACGACGAGGTCGGCCTCGTGCTCTCCGGCGGACGGATTCTGGATGTCGTCGAAGGTGATCCTGAAGGCCCGGGTATCGAGGGCGGCGTCGCCGACCACGCTGATGCGATTGGTGCCCCAGCGCATCGTGCTCGAGCCCCCCCACGTCCATCCGCCGATTCCCATCCAGCTCGTCGCCGCCCCGCGATCGAGGCCGCGCCCGATCACGGTCACGAGCGTCGACACGCTCGCCGGGGTGTCGGCGAGAGCGATGTCGGCGAGGGCGGGACGCGTCGCGAGCTTGAACGCGATCAGGTCCGCCAGCGACGAATCGGGATTGCTGAACCGCACGGTCGAGCCGGGGACCGGTGCATAGCCCGTTGCGGCGAGCCAGAACGTCGCCGTCCCGACGTGGTTCGCGGTCAGGACCCAGCCGTTGCGGAAATACACGGCCGAGAGCCCGTTGACGACGCCGAGCCGGCCGAAGCCGGGATCCGGATTCGGCGCGGTGGTGTTGCCCGTCCCGCTCCCAGTCGCGATCAGGGCCGCGAACGCGGGGCACGCCGGAATCGAGAGAACCGCCAAGACGGAGGAGACCACCACCGGCACGAGCAAGGACGCTGCCACGCGGGAGAAGGCCCCCATGAAAAATTGCATCGGGACCGAGCCTTCCGCACGCAGGTTTCGAGCCCGTCAGGACGCCCCGAACCCCGTCCTGCCGGACGGAGCCGATTCTTCCCAAAGCGAGGTACGCCGGATTCACAATTCGGGCGATCCGGTATTTGCCGTGCTGGATCCGAGTATTACGCCGCAAGGGGCGTACCGGCGGTGGCCTGGATCACGCAGCAGGTCGAGCGGCACAGTGGGGCGACCCAGGATGCAATTGCTGGCCGAGACGCCGGCCGGAAGGGGCGCATGGGCGCACGGCATGGCCTGTCCGAAGGCGGCAGGGCTCCTGGTGAGAGCTTGGAACTAAGGGGCAAGAAGAAAATGGTGGAGGCGGCGGCTACCACAATCGAGCATCTCGCTGCAACGTTCGAGCAGTCTTTCCAACGCGCCCGCCTTGTAGATGCGGCGTCCTTCGGCGTGGTCGTGCAATGTGGCGCGGTACATGTAGTCGCTCTCGAAAGGGATCATGTCCACACGCGGCGAGCCGGCGTGGATGTCGGCGTGGCGCAGGCCTGCCTTTTCGGCCGCGACGAGCAACGCACCCTCGGTGGGATCGCCGGCGATCAGCCACACGCCGCCCTTCTCGACGATCCCCGAATCATTGCAGAGCATTCCGGCGCGCAGACACTCGTGCAGAGCGGGCCTGGCCCCGGCATCCAGAGCCTCCCCGGTCGCCGTCCGGAATTCGCCCTTCGGCTCGTAGCCCGTGCCGCTGACGTGGAAGGTTTCCCCGCCGGCGTAGATCCGCTGCACGGTCATCTTGTTCTGCGTCAGCGTGCCGGTCTTGTCCGAGCAGATGACGGTCGTACTGCCGAGCGTCTCGACGGCGGGCAGCTTGCGAATGATCGCGCGACGGCCGGCCATCCGACCGACGCCGATGGCGAGCACGATCGTGATGGCAGCAGGCAGGCCTTCGGGGATCACGCCGACCGCGAGCGCCACGCTGGCCATCAGCATTTCGACGAGGCTGCCTCCGCGCACGAGCACGCCGTAGGCGAATAGCACTGCCGCGAGCCCGAGGATGACCCACAGCAGGATGCCGCTGAAGCGCGCGATCTTCCGCGTGAGCGGCGTGGTGAGATCGACCGCTTCGGCGATGAGAAAGGCCACGCGCCCCGTCTCCGTCCGGTCGCCCGTCGCCCACACGACGCCGGTGGCGCTGCCGGCGGTCACGAGCGAGCCCCCATAGGCCATGTTCACGCGGTCGGCGAGGACGGTGTCGGCGCTCAGCGGATCGGGGCGCTTGTGGGCGGGCACGGATTCGCCGGTCAGCGACGATTCGTCGATCTGGAGGCTCCGGGTTTCGAGCAGGCGGATATCGGCGGGCACACGGTCCCCGCCCGCGAGCATCACGATGTCGCCGGGAACGAGCTCGGTGCTGTCGACGCGGGTCTTCTTGCCGTCGCGACGCACCACGGCCTCGGCGATCACCATCTTCATGAGCGCCTCGAGGGCGCTCTCCGCTTTCGATTCCTGGAGAAAGCCGACGAGTGCGTTCACGACGACGACGGCCAGGATGACCGCGGCATCGACCCATTCCTTCAGCACGGCCGTGACGAACGAGGAGGCGATCAGCACCAGCACGAGCGGCGCCGTGAACTGCCGAACGAGCCGCAGCCATCCCAGCGTGCCGCCGCGGGCCTCGACGCGATTCGCACCGTATTTTCGAAGTCTCTCTGCCGCTTCCGCGCTGGTGAGGCCGGTCTCGAGATTGGCCCCCGTGATGCGCAGGGCATCGAAAGTCGGGAGCTGATGGGCGGGAAGTATCGGATTCGTCATGAGCAAAGGATGTCGGGACTCGAGAGGAGGAGCCAGTCCCGCCGGCAGCCAACCCGAACGTTCGCCCTGGCGATCCGGTGTCGAGCCACCTTCGCGGCTCTTCTGCTCGTAGCTTCTGGACGCGGGGGGGGCTGAGCATGCCCGCGTGCAGCAGGTTGTCGTTTCGAGTCGGCTATAAATGTGCGACGCCTGCCCACCACCGAAGAGAGACCATGACCACGCCCGCCAATCGCCGCAGCCGCCACATCACCGAGGGCGTCGCCCGCGCGCCCAACCGAAGCATGTTCTATGGCCTCGGCTACCAGGAAGCCGACTTCGGCAATCCCATGATCGGCGTCGCCAACGGACACAGCACGATTACCCCCTGCAATGCCGGACTTCAGCGCCTGGCGGACGCCGCCGTCGCGGAGCTCAAGGCGAGTGGCGCGAATCCCCAGCTCTTCGGCACGCCTACGATCTCCGATGGCATGGCGATGGGGACGGAGGGAATGAAGTACAGCCTCGTCTCCCGCGAGGTGATCGCAGACTGCGTCGAAACCTGCGTTGGCGGACAGTGGATGGACGGCGTGCTCGTCCTCGGCGGCTGTGACAAGAACATGCCGGGCGGGATGATGGGGATCCTGCGCGCCAACGTGCCGGCGATCTATGTCTACGGCGGCACCATCCTGCCCGGCCGGTACCAGGGGCGCGACCTCAACATCGTGAGCGTCTTCGAGGCGGTCGGCGAGTTCAGCGCCGGCAAGCTGAGCCAGGAGGATCTGCGCCAGATCGAACGCCGCGCGATTCCCGGCAATGGCTCCTGCGGCGGCATGTACACCGCCAACACCATGAGCAGCGCTTTCGAGGCCCTCGGGATGAGCCTCCCGTACGCCAGCACGATGGCGAGCGTGGAGGACCCGATCGTCGAGCACACCCGCGCCGCGGCACGAGCCCTCGTCGATGCCGTGCGCGCCGATCGCAAGCCCCGCGCGATCGTGACGCGCAAGAGCATCGAGAACGCCGTCGCCGTCATCATGGCGATCGGGGGCAGCACCAACGCCGTGCTCCACTTTCTCGCCATCGCACACGCGGCGGAAATCGACTGGACGATCGACGACTTCGAACGGGTGCGACAACGAGTGCCCGTGCTCTGCGATCTCAAGCCGAGCGGCAAGTATCTGGCGATCGACCTCCACCGCGCCGGCGGCATCCCGGCGGTCATGAAGATCCTCTTCGACGCCGGCCTCCTGCACGGCGATTGCCTCACGATCACGGGCAAGTCCGTCGCCGAGAACCTGAGCGGCGTGCCGCCGCTGCGTGCCGATCAGGACGTGATCCTGCCCATCGACCGGCCACTCTACGAGAAGGGTCATCTCGCGATTCTCAAGGGCAATCTCTCGCCCGAAGGCAGCGTCGCCAAGGTGACCGGTCTAAAAAATCCCGTCATCACCGGCCCAGCCCGCGTCTTCGATGACGAGCAGAGTGCACTCGAGGCGATCCTGGCTCTTCGGATCCGACCCGGGGATGTGATGGTGCTGCGCTATCTCGGGCCCAAGGGCGCGCCCGGGATGCCCGAGATGCTCGCGCCGACGAGTGCCCTGATCGGCCAGGGCCT
>JANMTD010000124.1:0-4989 GCA_031390075.1 Deltaproteobacteria bacterium
GTCGACGGGCCGCGCGTGGTCTCCCAGTGGGACCAGGTTCTGGGGAACGACTCCGAGGGAAGACCCTGGGTCGTCCCGGGGCTCTCGATCCTCTACTACACGGGCAACGGTCTCTTCTGTTACAGCCACGACATGCTCAACATGACGCATATCGGACAGACGATGCGCGACATGGGCTGGCGACCGCCGAAGGAATTCAACATGCCGCCGCGCAAACCGATCCGCGACGTGTCGCTCCCGAAAGCCTGGGCGCACCTCGACCCGAGCCGGAAGCTGCCGGTCCGCTAGTCACGAACGAACGAGAAAAAGGAACGAACGCATGGCGAATCAAGGCCGGTTGGCGGGCAAGGTCGCGATCATCACGGGCGGTGCCCAAGGCATCGGACGCGCGTACTGCCTGCGTTTCGCGGAGGAGGGCGCCGCCGTCGCGGTGATCGATCTGCGAGACGATCAGGCGAAGGCCGTAGCAAAGGAGATCACGGACAAGGGCGGCCGGGCGATCGCGATGCGCGTCGACATCACGAGCGAGGAGCAGACCGCCGAGATGGCGAAGAAGATCAAGGCCGAGCTCGGCCGGATCGACGTGCTCATCAACAACGCCGCGCTCTACTACGACCAGGACATCATGGATCAGAGCATCTCGTGCATGCGGAAGGTGCTCGAGATCAACCTGATCGGTCAGCTGATCTGCTCGCGGGCGGTCTATCCGTACATGAAGGAGCAGCACTCGGGCTCGATCATCAACATCGCCTCGACGGCGGCCTATCCGCTCCCCCTCCCGTCGATGCCCTTCGACACCTTCAGCACCAACGCCTACGGGCTCTCGAAGTCGGGCATGATCTACATGACGAAGATGATGTCGCGGCAGGCGGGTCAGGACGGAATCCGGGTCAACGCGATCGCGCCCGGCGTCACGATGTCCGAGGCGACCAAGAAGATCGTGCCGGACTTCGCGATCAAGGGCCTCAAGGCCGGCTCGCCGATGGGCATGACCCTCGAGCCCGACGACCTGACGGGGACCGCCGTCTACCTCGCCTGCGAGGACAGCCGCCTGATGACGGGACAGACCCTCGTCGTCGACGCGGGGGTCTGGCTCAACGGCTGAGCGCTCCCCATGGGCTGAGGGCTCTCCATGGGCTGAAGGCTCAAGCGCTCGGCCGGGCGCGCGCCATCGCGCGCTGGTGGGCCGGGCGCGCGCGGAGCTTCGCGACATAACGCTGGAGTGCGGGGTAGGGCTCGATCTCGCCGCGGTGTTCGATCATCTCGATGTACCAGCCCATCATGCAGTCGGCGGCGGTGAAGCGCGGACCGGCCATCCATTCCTGTTTGGCGAGGATGCCTTCGAGAGCCGCGAAGAGGCGATCGAGCTCGCCTCGGGCCATCGCCGCCATCGGCGACGTGCCCACCGGCCCGCAGAGCCCCGCCTTCTCGAAATGATCGAGCAGCATCGGGAGCATCGCCGAGCCCTCCGCGAAATGGAGCCACTGCACGTAGTCGGGCCAGTCGGGATCGGTCGGCTTCGGCGCGAGGCTCGCGCGGCCGGGCTGGTCGCCGTAGCGGGCGAGCACGTACTCGAAGATCGCGCCGCTCTCGATCAGGATCCGGTCGCCGTCGCCGAGCATCGGCGCCTTCGCGAGGGGATGGAGCGCCTTCATTTCTTCCGGCGCGCGCTGGGTCTTCGGGTCGCGCGCGAAGGTCTTGACCGTGAAGTCGAGGCCGAGCTCCTCGAGCAGCCAGATCAGGCGGTCGGAGCGGGAGGTCTCGAGGTGGTAGACGGTGAGCATGGGCGGTTCTCCAGGGTTTCACAGCGAGGGCGCGCGCAAACGCCCTCGATACTAGCCAGCCCGATTCGAATCGCCGGACGCGGGGCCTGGCGTCAGTCATCGCGGCCCGTCAGTCGAGCTCGCTGCGCAGCTTCGCGAGCGCCGCGGCGCCGGCGCGCACGCGGATCCGGACGCCGTCGTCTTCGTATTTCTCCGAGAGCACCGTGCCGAGCTCGTGCGCCCGGGCGACGACCCGCGAATGGGCGTACGGAACGAACAGCTCGACCTCTTCCAGACCGCGCTCGAAGTGCGCGAGGATGCGTGCGCGCAGCTTGTCGACGTCGGCGGGGTCGTGGGCCGAGAGGAGCATCGCCTCGGGCTCGGCCTTCAGGACCCGCGCCCGGGTCAGCTCGTCGAGGCGATCGGCCTTGTTCATGACGACGATATGCGGGCTCTCGTCGGCGCCGATCGAGGTCAGTACCTCGCGGGTCACGTCGATCTGGGCCTGGAAGGCGGCATCCGACGCGTCGACGATGTGGAGCAGGAGGCTGCACTCCCGCGCTTCGTCGAGGGTCGAGCGGAAGCTCGCGACGAGGTCGTGGGGCAGGTGCTTGATGAAGCCGACCGTGTCGGAGACGAGCACACGGGTCGCCGTCTCGGGCTTGAGCACGCGCACCGTCGTTCCGAGCGTCGCGAAGAGCTTGTCCTCGACGAGCACGCCGCTTCCCGTCAGCGCGCGCATCCACGAGGATTTGCCCGCGTTCGTGTAGCCGACGAGGGCGACCGTATTGACGTCCTCGCGGCGTTTGCGGCGGTTCCCGGCTTCGTGCTCGATCGAGGCGAGCTCCTGGCGGAGCTCCGCGACCCGGTCGCGCACCTTGCGGCGGTCGAGCTCGCTCGCGGATTCGCCGGCGCCGCGGCCGCCGATGCCGCCGCCCTGGCGATCCTTTCCGCTGCCGGTCTCGCGCAGGCGCGGCGCCATGTACTCGAGGCGCGCGATCTCGACCTGCAGCCGCGCTTCGCGGCTGCGGGCGTGGCGCTGGAAGATCGCGAGGATCACCGCCGTTCGGTCGAGCACCTCGACCCCCGTCGCGCGCTCGAGATTGCGCGCCTGGGAGGGCGTGATGTCCTGGTCGACGAGCACGATCGTGGCGCGGGGATCGGCGGCGCCCCCTGCGTCACGCGGGCCCTCGTCGGCATCGGCATCGGCATCGGAGGCGCTGTCGTCGTCGTCCGCGTCGTCGTCGTCCGCGGAGTCCTCTGCGCCACCCCGCCCGCCGATCTTGGCCTGGGTGATGCCGGTGCCGCCCGTCCAGTCGGCGAGCTCCTTCAGCTTGCCCGAGCCGACGACGGCGGCCGGCGCGAGGCGCGGACGGCGTTGCGTGACCTGGCCGACCACCTCGAATCCGAGCGTCTTGGCGAGGCGCTCGAGCTCGGAGATGGACGAGCGGAAGTCGCCGTCGCTCATCGAGGGCAGCTGGACAGCGAGCAGGACGGCGCGGGAGCGGGGTTTTTCGGTCGTCGTCATGGGGCGCCCAGCATAGCGGCTCGCGGCCGTGATCGGGGCCCGGCAGGGGCTCGTTCGGCCGCCGCCGGCTCGACTGTTTCGTGCCCGAGCGACGCGTTAACGTTGGCGGGATCCACAAGGAGATCCCCCATGCTCGACTTCTCCGTCTCGCACTCGCTCGCCCCCCTCGACGCCAAGATCGCGTCCACCTCGAATCCCCGTCACCGGGCGCTACTCCAGAATTTTCGCGAGCACCTCATGGCGGAGATCGCCGGCGACGTCGACGCGATCATGAAGACGCAGTGCGCCGATCCGCAGTACCACTTCTATGGGACGGGCGCGGGGGATGTCGGTCCGAAAGGCGGCAAGGCCGTCCGCGGCTTCTACGACGGCATCTTTGCCCTCGGCTACAACAAGCTCCGCTACGTGATCGATCGCTTCATCGTCGACGACCGCGGACTCTTCCACGAAGGCCAGATGGACATCGTCTTCCCCGGTCCTGCGCTCCAGGCGATGGGCATCCCGTGCGACGACCTGAAGGGCAACTACGTCTTCTCCTATCGCCAGGCCGCCATCTTCCACTTCGACGAGCAGGGCAACTGCACCGGCGAGGACACCTACAGCGACGGTCCGCTCACGGCCGAACGCCTGCGCAAGCTGACCCCCGAAGAAGAAGCAACCCTCCCGCGCGGACGCTGACGCGCAGCGGTCGGGCGGGGAGAGGCAGTGGGAGCGTTCCGGTCGTTGCATCGGCTGATGCCTGCGCGCTGGCGCCGGGAGCCGCCGCTCCACGCCCTCGACGAGCGTCCCGAGATCGTCCACTACACGCCGTCGTCGATCCTCGCGAGCCCGGAGGGCCGGCAGTTCTGGTACTGCAACGGGCGCAAACGCTATGCGACCTGCAGCGGCGTCTCGTGGTTCCACGACGACTACCTCGCCTGCGTGAACGTGCTCGGCAACGCGATCCACGTCTATCGCTTCGATCCCGCCGAGCGGAGCCTGACGCCAATCCAGACCCTCTCCGGCGCGCCGCGGATGCTGAAGCCGGAGAACATCTGCTTCTCACCGGACGGCTCCCTGGTCGCCATCACGGACATGGGGACCGGCGACATGCAGATCTGTCGCGTCGACTCGCGCAGCCACGCGATCGACCTCGAAGGGTCGACGACCGTGAAGGAGCCGACCGATCGGACCTGCCACGGCGTCTCGTTCTCGAGCTGCGGTCGGTTCGTCGCCTATACGACCCTCGACAAGCCGGGCGTGGTCCGCGTCTTCCGGGTCGAAGTCGAGAACGGGGAGATCCGGGTCGAGCGCTTCCAGGTCTTCGGCAACACGCTCCACCCGCTCGTGCCGAAGGGGATCGACTTCGCGAAGGACGGGTCGCGGGTCGCGATCTGTTACGCGCCGAACGTGAGCCGCGCCAAGGTCCGGCAGCCGCGCGGGCGGCTCGAGATCCGCGCCTTCGATCCGCAACGCGGGATCGCCTCCGAGCCGCTTTCGGTGTCGAGCTGGCGACATGCCATTCGCGGCACCGACGACGTTCGCTTCTTCGGCGGGGACGCCTTCGTCGTGCTCACGCAACAGGGGGACGACAGCGCCCTCGTGGTGTCGGTCGACCCACGGACGAGTCGGCTCGGGCGGTCGACGCAGACGCTGCGCAATCCGACCGCCTGCCTGTCGTTTCCCCACGGCGCGGGGGTCTCGCCGGACGGCCGCTGG
>JANMTD010000178.1:0-2010 GCA_031390075.1 Deltaproteobacteria bacterium
GTCAACGAGCCGACCGCATCGGCCCTGGCGTACGGGCTCGACAAGACCAAGGAAGAGAAGATCGCCGTCTACGACCTGGGCGGCGGCACGTTCGACATCTCAATCCTGGAGCTGGGCGAGGGCGTCTTCGAGGTCAAGGCGACCAACGGCGACACCCACCTCGGCGGCGACAACCTCGACGAGCGCCTGATCCAATACCTGGTCGACGAGTTCAAGAAGGACCAGGGCATCGACCTGCGCAAGGATCCGATGGCGACCCAGCGTCTGCGCGAAGCGGCGGAAAAGGCCAAGATCGAGCTCTCCTCAGCCCAGTCGACGGACATCAATCTGCCCTATATCACGGCGGACCAGACGGGCCCCAAGCACCTGACGCTGAAGCTCTCCCGCGCGAAGTTCGAGCAGCTGATCGACGATCTCGTCGAACGCAGCCTCGAGCCGTGCCGCAAGGCGCTGGCGGATGCCGGGCTCAAGCCGAGCGAGATCGACGAGATCGTGCTGGTCGGCGGGACGACGCGCGTGCCGCTCGTGCAGCAGAAGGTGAAGGCGCTCTTCGGCAAGGATCCGAACCAGACGGTGAATCCCGACGAGGTCGTCGCGGTCGGCGCGGCGATCCAGGGCGGCGTGCTCGCGGGCGACGTCAAGGACGTGCTGCTGCTCGACGTGACGCCGCTCTCGCTCGGCATCGAGACCCTTGGCGGCGTGATGACGAAGCTGATCGAGCGCAATACGACCGTGCCGACGAAGGCCCAGCAGACCTTCTCGACGGCGGCGGACAACCAGCCGCAGGTCGAGATCCGGGTGCTCCAGGGCGAGCGCGACATGGCGACGGACAACCGCGAGATCGGTCGCTTCATCCTCGACGGTATTCCGCCGTCGCCGCGTGGGATTCCCCAGGTCGAGGTCACCTTTGACATCGACGCCAACGGGATCCTCTCGGTCGGTGCGAAGGACAAGGCCTCGGGCAAGGCCCAGACGATCCGGATCGAGGGCTCGGGGGGGCTCAATTCCTCCGAGATCGATCGGATGGTGAAGGAGGCCGAGGCCAACGCCAGCGCCGACGCGGACCGCCGCGCGCTGATCGAGAAGAAGAACGAGCTCGACAGCTTGATCTACCGGGTCGAGAAGACGCTCGCCGAGAACGAGGGAAAGCTCGACGAAGCGGACAAGCAGGCCGTATCGTCCGCCCTGACCGAGGCGAAGGCGGATCTCGATTCGGGCGACGTCGCGAAGCTCGATGCGGCCCGCCAGCGCGTCGAGACCCAGATGCACAAGATCGCCGAGAAGCTCTACAAGGGCGAAGCGGGTGCACCGGGGAGCGCGGACGCGAGCGGAGCGGGCGAAGCTTCCAATCGAGAGAAGGGATCGAAGGGCGGCGACGACGTGATCGACGCCGAGTTC
Organism: Deltaproteobacteria bacterium; assembly: GCA_031390075.1. Classification (GTDB taxonomy): domain Bacteria; phylum Myxococcota_A; class UBA9160; order UBA9160; family UBA4427; genus UBA4427. The sequence goes on from JANMTD010000178.1 coordinate 1,399, forward strand.
ACCCAGGAGAATTAGGATTCCGGAGAAGAACCGGCCGCATCCCCTCGTCGAGCTGTACGGCGAATTCTCGGACCGCCTGCGCGGCGGGGATCGCTGGCAGCCTGCGACCGACGTGTTCGAGACGCGGGACGAGGTCGTCCTGCGCTTCGAGGTCGCGGGCGTCCGGGGCCAGGACCTGCGCGTCAACGTCGCGGGCAATGTCGTGCGGCTGCGCGGCGTGCGGCGAGCGCCGCCCGCCGGCACGATCGACCGGCTGCAGCAGATGGAGATCACGTTCGGGCCCTTCGAGCGGGAGATCGTGATCAATACGCCCTTCGACGCGGATGCGGTTCGCGCGCGCCTCGAGGACGGCTTTCTCGAAGTCCGGATTCCCAAACGCAGCCCGGTGCGACGGACGCTGCCGATCCAGACGGAATAACGCAGACCCAATCATGCCGGCCGCCCGACGAGGGCGCAGTCGACATCGAGGACCGATGGACGAAGAACGGGAAGAAGAGAAGGCACCGATCGAAGAGCGCCGCGGCGGGACCGAGATCTCGGTCGCGAGCGGGCTCGTCGATGACCTCGACGAGAAGGTCGAGCTGCCCGACGAGCTGCCGGTGCTGCCGCTGA
>JANMTD010000225.1:0-1618 GCA_031390075.1 Deltaproteobacteria bacterium
GATTGATCTCGGAGACGCCATCCGAGGCAAAAGCAGGGTGGGCGACGGCGAGAAGCAACAGCAGATAGAGCGACTGACGCATTGGAATCTCCTCGGGTGAACAGGTTCGTGGATCATGAACGGCTGGATCGTTCCAGTCAAGCAGGTTGTAGAAGCGGCCCCAGCAGGGCCTAGCTCGCGTGGCCTTTGGCGCCGGGGGTCGACAGGCCAGCGGTGACCCGGGAAGATCTTGAAATCTGGTCCCGGCCTAGCTCAGCCTGGAGCGGACGGCGGACCTTCCTCTCGCGAGTCCACTCTTCCGGGCAGGGTCAGCTCTGCGGTGCGATGCTCGTCTATCGGGCTCGAATCCACCGACAAGAGTCGAACGAGTCTGGGATTCCCCGTCGACACCGGGTGGCAATGCGGACCCGCTTCTCCCGCTCGCCCTCAGCATGAAGAGGCCTGCGAGGGGGATCCCTGGAGATCTGGATGAGTCTTGCATCGGAGCACGGGAACTCATTAGGCTCGAAAACCCCGCATCTCCAGCCTTGAGGTGGGCCGTGTCTGGCCGCGCCAGCTGGGTCGCCCCTAACGGCGATCGGGGAAATGGGCTGTGATCGAGCCGCCCGCCACTCCCGGCTGGACAGATGGGGGACGTCGATGAGATCGATCGGTCGGCACGGGTGGGTCGGTCTCGGGTTGATCTGCTTGTTGGCGTCGATTGCGCCGAACGAACCTTCTCCCCGCATCGCTCGACCCTCGAGACTCTCGGACCTGGCCGCCAGTCAGCCCGACTGGCTCGAGTACCGGGCGACGCCCAGCGCGACCGGTCTGCAGGCCAGCAATCCCGCCCACGGCCTCGACGCGATCTTCGATCCGACGGGGACCCGCATCCACGACCGACGGGTACGAAGCGAGCCGAACGCCATCGCCTCGCTCCGCCTGGTCGGATTCGGGCGCGGCGATCGCTTCACCGACGTGAGCGCCGGCAAGGTTTCGAGCGTCGGTTCCCGAGTCGAAATCCGGCGCACCGGAATCGTCGAGTGGTACGAGAATGGACCGGAGGGACTCGAGCAGGGATTCACGATCGAGTCGCGGCCGACAGGCGACTTGCCGCTGGCGCTCGAGCTCGACGTCCTGCCTGCGACCGCACGACTCGCTGGCGCCTCGGTGTTGCTTTCGACCCCGACGGGGCGGGAGCTCGCCTATCAGAAGCTCACGGTCGCCGACGCGAGCGGATTGCGAATTCCGGCGCGCTTCGAGGTCGCGGACCCTGCGCGTGTGCGCCTCGTCGTCGACGACCTGCACGCGGACTACCCGATCGAGATCGACCCGATCCTGTCCGGGTCCAACGATACGACACTCGTCTCGGATCAAGCCTCATCGTTGTTCGGCTACACGGTCGCAAGCGCCGGCGACGTGGACGGCGACGGCTACGACGACGTCATCGTCGGCTCGAACTACTCCGACGGCGAGGCCAACGAGGGCGCCGCATTCCTGTTTCTCGGCAGCCCAGTGGGCATTCCCAGCGGAAGCTCGACCAGCGCGCATACCGTGCTCCAGGGCGACCAGGTGAATGCGGGATTCGGATACAGCGTGGCCTCCGCGGGCGACGTGGACGACGACGGCTATTCCGACG
>JANMTD010000547.1:0-28218 GCA_031390075.1 Deltaproteobacteria bacterium
GTCGACACGGCCGCTGGCATCCAGGTCACAGTCAAGCTCGACGGCAAGGAGACGGTGATCGCGATGGGCGAGGGCGAGACGATTCTCGCCGCGGCCCGCCGCGTGGGGCTCGAGCCGCCCTTCGCCTGCGAAGAGGCCTACTGCGGCTGCTGCATGGCCAAGGTCGTCGCGGGCACGGTCGAGATGCGCATGAACGACGGCGGCATCGACCAGCGTCAGATCGACGAGGGCTACATCCTGACCTGCCAGGGCATCGCGAAGGGCAATGCGCGCGTCGAGTGGCCCGACTGAGCCCTCAGCCCGACTGAGCCCTCAGCCCGAGAAGAGCCCTCAGCCCATGAGGAGCCCCGAGCGCAGGCTGAGCCGGTACTAGAGCACGTCGGTCGCGAGCAGGTCGAGCTCGACCAGGGCCGACAACGCCTCGAGCGCGGTGTGCGGATCGTCGACCTTGATCGTGGCCATCCCCAGCGCCCGGGCCGGTTTCAGGTTGCCCCCGATGTCGTCGAGGAAGATCACTTCCTCCGGCGCGACGCCGAGGCGCCGGCAGGCGAGCTCGTAGATCGCGAGGTCGGGCTTTCGAAGACCCTCGACGCTCGATTCCACGAAGATTTCGAAATGACCGCGCAGGGCTCGCGTCCCGTCGGCATTCCCATCGGAATGGGCCCAGTTGTTGGTCAAGGCGCCGGTTCGGAAGCCGGCGGCGCGCAGGCGGGCGATCGCGGTCAGCATGATCGGCCGGGGCCCGGCCGCGCCGGCCATCGCCTTCATCATGCTGCGGGCGTCGATCTCGAGGCCCGCTTCCCGGCAGTCGGCTTCGAAATCCGCATAGAACCGTTCGAGGTCGATCTCGCCGCGTTCGAGCCGGGACCACGCGCCGGCGGGCGCGGTGTGGGCGACGACGCGATTGATCGCGTTGGGCTCGAATCCGAGCGATTGCGCGTAGAGGCGGATCGCCTGGAGCGGCGAGCCGAGCACGACGCCCCCGAGGTCGAATAACACGGCGGATCTCTTCATCGACGCGAGCTTAGCAGCCGATCGCCGCGCGGTGGGCCGCGCGAAGGCGCTGCGGATCGCGGGCGAAAAAGAGCAGGGGACACGGCTCGCCCGACGTCCGCCGCGGGGCGAGCTCCAGAGCGCGTGCGTCCTCTCCGGCGCCGGCGAGGATCGCGTCGCGTTGGCTGTCGATCCCGTCGCCCTCGTCGAGCAGCGTGAAGAGGAAGCCGCGCGCGCCATCGCCGGGGGAGGCGAGGGGTCCGCGCAATCGGGACAGGCCGCGGCGGACGAGCCCGTAGCTGACGAGTCCCATCGTCGGCCGGGCGTTGAACTCCAGCGCGCCGCGCCAGCCCTCCCGGTCATCCTCGCGGTAGCGGAAGGCATCGACGCCACAGACCCCGAAGAACCCCCGCGCCGCGGCCCGCTCGACGACGGCGCACGCACCGCTCCGCAGGCGCGCGTCGTCGGGATCGCCGGAGGAGATCCCGCCCTGTGAATCGAGCTCGCCGCAGTGGCCGCGGAAGCCGCCGCTTCTCGTCGTGAGCATTTCGAACGAGGCGAGGATCGCCGGTCTGGTTGCGCCGGGCGGGAGGTGAAGGGCGACCGACAGGTCGCGGGTTCGCTCGAGCCAGGGTTCGAAGACGGCGCCCCCGCGCCGCGCGAGGCGCGCGAGCGCACCGCGCACCGCGGGTACGTCGACGCGGCCCTCGCCGCCGGTGCGACCGCGGCCGCTGCTGCCGAAGCGGGGCTTCAGCGTGAAGCGCCGTCCCGTCCAGGCAGGCCATGCCTCGAGGGCGCGGGCGAGCCGGGCGAGGGTCTCGTCGCTGCGGAGGCATTCGTCGGGATCGAGAACGAGGATCAGCGGATCGAGGGCCTGCGAGTGGAGGCCGAGCGCGCGGGCGCAGTCGAGGGCGAAGCGCTTGTCGTGAAGCGCGTGCACGCGATCTGGATCCGGTCCCGCGAGGCGGACAGACGGCTGTCCCGGGAGTCCGCGGGTGAGGGACTCGGCCAGCGAGGGCGTGTTCAGCCAGGCGAAGGCGTCGGGTGTCGTGTCGAGCCACGGTTCGACCGGTTGCTCGGGGAGCGGGCCGAGGGCCGGAGGCCAATGCGTGGCGACGGATTCCGAAATCCAGCGGCCATCGGGACACGCATGGATCCGGCGCGCGGTCTGCGCAAAGAGCAGCGAGAAGAGGCGCGCCGCGACGCGGGCGTGGGGCTGATTCGGGTAGGCGCGCCAATCGGAGCCCTCCTCGGCGCCGAGGTTGGGCAGGATCCACGGTGCGCCGACGTCCTCCGGCGAGCTCATTCGTTCGGCTTCCGTCTCGCGGGCGCGGCGTCGTTTCCAGCGGGCGCGCCGCGACCGCGCTCCTGCGGGGAGCGCGCGCAGCGGACGTGCTCGATGAAGGCCGCGCTCAGTCCCGCCCGTGCGCGGGGCTTCGCCTCGAAGCGGCGCCCCTTCGCCCGCGAGGCGCCGAGGGGAAAGGGAACGCTCGCGAGGTAGCGGTCCAGATCCGGGGCGCTGCCGCTCGCGCTCTCGGTCGCGGGCGTCGCGTCGGGGATCTCGGCGAGTCGCACGATCCAGTGATTGGCGAGGGCGACGTGGGCGATCTCTTCGTCGTGGACCCGCTGGCAGATCGCGGCGCTCTCGCTGTCGCCGGCCGCGGCGAAGCCATCGCGATAGGTCAGGGTGAAATCGAGATTCGCCTGCTCGAGCGTGAGTCCCATCGCCGCGAGGAAGGCCGCGGGCCCGGCGGGCGAGGCGGCGATCGCGGGGGCGTGGCGCCAGAAATAATCCGAGTGGTCGTCGCCGTCGAAGCGGCCACCGAGGGCCGCGAGGCGATCGAGGTAGAGGCGGCAATGGCGCTGCTCGTCGGCGAGAGCGGCGAGCAGTCCGCGGCGAAGGGGTACGGGCAGCCCGGGCCAGCGCAGCAGCGCCCAGGCGAAATACTCGACGGCCATCAGCTCGTGGTGCGCGAAACGCGCGAGGCAGAGGCGACGGCTCGCGGCATCGCTCAGCTCGCCCGGCCGCGGCAGCTTTTCGCGGCCGCCGCGCATGCGAAGGCCGGGATCGCGCGCGGGTCCGTCGAGCTCGAGCTTCGGCCCCGGAGGGTCCACGGGCAGGAGTCGGCCGGCCGCGTCGAGCGGAGGTGTGAGCTTCGAGTCGAGGTCGCCGCGCTCGAGGATCCGCCGGCAGAAGGCGTGGGCATCGCTGGGCGGACGAGGCGGGGGCATCGGGTCCACGATAGACGATCCCGCTTCGCGGACCGGTGCTGGAACATGTTTCAAATCGGTTCGGAACGTGATTCAATCGGACGCCATGTCTGCCCCGCACGCCGACCCTGCCCTCGAAGAGCGGGCCCGCCGCATCGTCGAGACCAGCATCGAGCTCGCCGAGCGGGGCGGCTTCGAGGCGGTGCGCTTGCGGGATGTCGCGGCCCATGCCGGGGTCGCGCTGGGAACGCTCTACCGGCGCTTTCGCAGCAAGGAGGACCTGCTCGTCGCGGCTCTCGAGCTCGAGACCCGGGCGCTGGCGCAGCGCATCCGGCAGCGGCCACCGAAGGGGGCCGACCCGAGCGAACGCGTCGTCGGCTTCTTCGAGATCGCGACGCGCGGGATGCTGCGACGCCCGAATCTGTCCCGGGCGATGTTGCGGGCCACCGCCGCCGGCGAGCCGGTCCTGGCGCAGAAGGTCGAGGTCTTCCACGACCTGATGCGGAACATGATCGTCTCCGCGCTGCGCGGGGAGCCGGTCGATGGCGATGCGGCCGGGATCTCGGACGACGAACAATTGGTGGGCGACCTGCTGAACCGGGTCTGGTTCGCCCTGATGATGAGCTGGGCGGGCGGCGTGCAGTCCCAGGGCACGATCGCGCTGCAGATGCGGGCATCGGTCGAGCTGGTGCTCGGGCGCTCGGTGAGAATGACCATCCCCCAGACGGGTGCGATGGGGCGAGTCGGAATGCAACGCGGGAAACCCACCTGAAAGGTAGAGAGCCATGAGAGAAGCGGTCATCGTCGACGCCATTCGAACCCCGATCGGCCGGGGCAAGATGATCAAGGGAGATCTGTCGGGTCTGCACGCGGCCCATCTGCTGCGGCGCGTCCAGACGGCGATCTGCGAGCGCAGCGGCATCCGTCCCGCGGACGTCGAGCAGGTGATCGGTGGCTGCGTCACGCAGGCGGGCGAGCAGTCGAACAACATCACGCGCCAGGCCTGGCTCTCGGGCGGCGACGACTGGACCTGCGGCGGCACGACGATCGATACCCAGTGCGGCTCGGGCCAGCAGGCGAATAGCCTGATCAACGCCCTCGTGAAGGGCGGCACGATCGACGTCGGGATCGCCTGCGGTCTCGAGCTGATGAGCCACGTCGGCCTCGGTGCCAACGTGATCAACGGCCCCGGCTATTTCCAGCCGCCGAACTGGCCCTGGGACACGGCGCCCGACCAGTTCACGATGGCCGAGCGCATCGCGAAGAACCGCGGCATCACCCGCGCCGACGCCGACGCCTTCGGTCTCGAGTCCCAGCGCAAGGCCGCCGCCGCCCAGAGCGAGGGCCGCTTCAAGCGCGAGATCCTGCCGATCGAGGTGCCCGTGCTCGGCGACGACGCAAAGCCGACCGGTGCCAAGCACGTCGTCGAAAGCGATCAGGGCATCCGGCCGTCGACACTCGCGGGCCTCTCCGAGCTGAAGTCGATCCTGCCCGACGGGATCCACACCGCGGGCAATTCGTCGCAGATCTCCGATGGCGCGGCCGCCGTGCTCTTCATGACGAAGGAGAAGGCGGAGAAGTTCGGGCTCAAGCCGCGCGCACGCATCCTCTTCGACTGTCTCGTCGGCACCGATCCCTACTACCTCCTCGACGGCCCGGTCGACGCGACCAAACACATCGAGAAAAAGAGCGGCATGAGCATCCGCAACGACATCGATCTCTACGAGGTCAACGAGGCGTTCGCCGCGGTCGTGTTGTCGTGGGCGGGTGTCTACGACATCGACATGGCGAAGGTCAACGTCAACGGCGGCGCGATCGCCCTCGGCCATCCGGTCGGAGCGACGGGCTCGCGGTTGATCGTGACGGCGCTGCACGAGCTCGAGCGCCGAGGCCTCGGCACCGCTTTCATCACGATGTGCTGTGGCGCCGCGGTCGGCACCGGCACGATCATCGAACGGCTCTAGAGGATTTCATCATGGGTGTACTGGAAGGCAAGGTCGCGGTCGTCACGGGTGCGGGCCGTGGGCTCGGTCGGGCGCACGCGCTGGCGCTCTCAAAAGAGGGCGCGCGGGTCGTGGTCAACGATTTCGGGGTCGCGGCCGACGGGTCGGGGCGCGACGAGTCGGCGGGCCGCGGGGTCGTCGACGAGATCAAGGCCATGGGCGGCGAAGCGGTCGCCCATTTCGGCGACGTCGCGGACTGGAACGATTCGAAGGCGATGATCGAGACCGCGCTGAAATCCTTTGGCGACCTCAACATCCTCGTCTCCAACGCCGGCTTCCTGCGCGACAAGATGTTCTTCTCGATGAGCGAGGCGGATTTCGATGCGGTCATCCGCGTCCATCTGAAGGGACATTTCTGCGGCATCCGCCACGCCGCCGAGTATTTCCGGAACAAGGGAAAGGCCGAGGGGCAGGTGTACGGCCGCATCCTCAGCACGGCTTCGGAGGCGGCGCTCTTCTTCGACCCTGGCCAGCCGAACTACTCCGCCGCCAAGGCGGGGATCATCGCCGTGACGAACAGCGCCGCCCAGGCGCTCTCCCGTTTCGGGGTCACGGCGAATACCTTCATGCCGCGCGCCCGCACGGCCATGACGCTCACGGGTCCGACCGCCCAGTTCTTCCAGAAGCCCGAGTCGGGCTTCGACGCCTTCGACCCGATCCACGTGACGCCGCTCGTCTGCTACCTCGCATCCCCTTCGGCGGCGAACATCTCGGGCAACCTCTTCATCGTGTGGGGCAAGGAGATCGAGGTCCTCGGCCATCCGACGAAGGTCGCTCGCTTCGATGCGGGCGGGGCCTGGAGCGTCGACGAGGTCGCGAAGCAGGTCGGCGGATTCTTCCAGGGCAAGCAGCCGATCAAGGACAGCTTCATCACGCCCAACAACTTTTGATTGCAGCGCCAGGTCGCCAGGGCGGGCAGGGCTTGCCCGAAGGAGTTTCGATGGCGGACGAGCTTTCCTGGCAGATCGGCGACGTGCGGGTCACGCGCGTCCAGGAGCAGGTGGCGCTCCTCGCCCCCGAGAATCTGATCCACGTCCTCGACCCGGCGCGCCTCGAGGAGCACAAGCGCTGGCTGACGCCGGATTTCATGACCGAGGCCGGCGAGATCCGGCTCTCGATTCATGCCCTCGTCGTCGAGTCCGCCGGACGCACGATCGTCGTCGATACCTGCATGGGCAACGACCGCCCACTGCCGCTCGGCCTCGGCCCGCTCCAGACGAGCTTCCTCGAGAAGCTCGAGCAGGTCGTGAAGTGCTCGCAGGTCGATCTCGTCCTGTGCACCCATCTCCATTTCGATCACGTCGGCTGGAACACCATGAAGGTCGGTGATCGCTTCGTCCCGACGTTTCCGAACGCCCGCTATCTGATCGCCCGGGAAGAGTTCGAGCACTGGTCGACGGAGTCGGGTCAGTCGAAGATCGATGACAGCAGTATCGACCTGCGTTATTCGATCGAGCCGATCGTCGCGGCGGGGCTCCACGAGCTCGTCTCGTCCCGCCATGCGCTGACCGACGAGGTCCTCCTCGAGCCGACGCCGGGGCATACGCCCGGCCACGTCAGCGTGCGGATCGAATCCCGGGGCCAATCCGCCGTGATCACCGGCGACATGGTCCACCACCCGGTCCAGCTCGCCGAGCCCAGCTGGGGGTCCCACCCGGACGCCCAGCCCGAGCGCGCCGTCGCGACGCGGCGCGAGTTCATCGCCCGCTACGGCGATCAGCCCGTGCTCGTGATCGGGACGCATTTCGCCGGGCCGACGGCGGGGCGGATCGTGAAGGTCGGGGGCTCCTGCCGGCTCGTCTGTTGAGGCCTCGAGGAGCGCGAGGCGCGTGACGCGCGCGACTACTGCGCGCGGTCCCGGAGCTCGCCCTCGGCGTCCTTTCGGAGCGCGTCGAAGCGCGCCGTGACCAGCGGGATCGACATCTCCGGGTGGGTCAGGATGTGGAGCCGGTTCGCGCGGATTCCGCGCACCACGATCGGGCCGACGTCCTCGGGCTGCATCGCGACCTTTCGCATCTCGTCCGGCATCGGTTTCGGCACGCCGAGCGGGCCGCCGAAGGCCGTCGGGCGATTGCGGGCCGAGGTCGCCGAGAGCTGCGTGTCGATCAGGCCGGGGCACAGCACGGAGACGCCGATTCCCTCCGGCGCGAGCTCAGCGCGCAGGATCTCGCAGTAGCCGGTGCAGGCGTACTTCGACGCGGTGTAGATGCCGACCTGCAGCTCGGGAACGGCGACCAGGCCCGCCATCGACGAGGTGTTCACGATGTGGCCGCCCTGACCGTGCGAACGCATGCCCGGCAGGAAGGCCTGCACCGCCTTCACGATCCCGAACAGGTTCACCGAGAAGACCCACTGCCAGTCCTTGTCGGTCTTGTCGGCGATCGGACCCTGGGGCGCCGAGACGCCCGCGTTGTTCGAGACGACATGGACGGGCCCGAACGCCTTCGCGACAGCGGCGGCCGCCTCGGCGAGGGAGTGTTCGCGGGTCACGTCGACCTGGAGTCCGATCGCGCGACCGCCGGCCGATTCGATCTCCATGGCCGTGCGTTCGGCGGCGTCCTGCTCGATGTCGAGGATCGCCGTGCGCATGCCTTCCCGCGCGAGGGCGAGGGCGATGCCGCGGCCGATGCCCTGGCCGCCTCCGGTCACGACCGCGGTCTTGTCACGGAGGTCTTGCATCAGGTCCGCCATTGCATCAGATCCGCCACCGCATTAGGTCCGCCACTGCATTAGAAAGCCGCGACCTCGCCCGCGGCGATTCGCTCGCCCAGACGCTCGAGCTGGTTCTTGGCCGAGCCGAGCTCGTGCTCGAGCTGGATCGCCCACTTGAAATAACGATGGAGGGGATAGTCGACGTCGATGCCGACGCCGCCGTGCAGGTGCTGGCAGGCGTAGGAGGCGTAGGCGGCGCCGTCGGCGGCCGTGAACTTGGCGACGTGGACGGCATCGCGGGCCGGGAGATCGTGGTCGAGCTTCCAGATCGCTTCCCAGGCCGTGAGCCGGATCGCTTCGACCTGGATGTAGGCGTCGGCGGCGCGCTGATGGAAGGCCTGGAAGGAGCCGATCGGGCGTTCGAACTGGATCCGCTCACGGCCGTAGAGGCCGGTCATCGCGAGGGCGCGTTCCGTCACCCCGAGCTGCATCGCGCAGCGCGCGGTGATCGCCCGCTCGACGAGCCAGCCGAGTGCGTCGTCCTCGGCGCTGCCGAGGCGCGCGCTCTCGGGCAGCGTGACGCCGGCGAGGGAGAGGTAGGCGTAGGCCTGCCCGTCCGAGCTCGTCTGCGTCTCGAGGCGGACGCCCGGCTGGTCGGGCGTGACCCAGAAGAGCCCTGTTCCCGAATCGGTGCTGGCCGACACGAGGATGCGCGCGGCCTGGCGACCGGCCGGCACGAGCGACTTCTCGCCGTGCAGGCGATAGCCATCCGACGTGCGCTCGGCGCGGGTCAGCGGATGGAGCGGATCGCTCGAGTCGAGCTCGATCAGCGCGGCCGTGAGAATCGCTTCACCGCGGGCGACGCGGGGCAGCCATTCGCGCTGGTCGGCCTCGCTGCCGAAGCGGGCGAGCGGAAGCGCTCCGAGCACGAGGGCTGCGTAGGCCGGGCAGGGGGCCACGGCGCGGCCGATCTCCTCGAGCAGCAGACAGAGCGCCGTGAAGCCGAGCTGCATGCCGCCGTGGGCCTCGGGGATCGCGACGCCGAGCAGATTCGCGTCGGCGAGAGCGCGCCAGAGCTCGTCGAGGAAGGGTTTGCCGTCGGATTCGTGCTTCTTCAGACGCTCGTTGCTGACGAGGTCCGACAGGATCTTGCGCGCCAGCTCCGAGACCGATTTCTCTTCGTCCGTGAAATTGAAGTCCATGATTCTCGCTCTCGGCTTTGGGATTCAGGTCTTGTAATGGGGCAGGCCCATGCCGGCCATCGCGATGATGTCACGCTGCACTTCGTTGGCGCCGCCGCCGAAGGTCACGATCAGGCCGTTCTTGTAGGCGGACTCGATCCGGCCCTGCAGCACGGCGCCCGGGCTGTTCGGCCCGAGGCCCGCGCGGGCGTTCGTGATCTCCATCAGCAGTCGGTAGGCCTCCATGTTGAGCTCGCTGCCGTAGACCTTGATCGCCGACGCGTCGGCGAGATTCGGTTGTCCCGCCTGCGCCGCCCAGGCCTGCTTCCAGTTCATGAGCCGCAGCGTCTGCACCTTGGCGTAGACGCGGGCGAGGTTCTCGCGCACCCACGGCTTGTCGATCACACGCGCCCCGTCGATGCGCGTCTCCTTCGCCCACTCGGTGATCTCGCGCAGATTGCGGCGGATCGGCCCGATGCTCATCAGCGAGATGCGCTCGTGGTTCAGCTGCCCCGTGATCAGCGCCCAGCCGTTGTTCTCGCCGCCGATCAGCGCGTCGGCGGGGACCCGGACCTGGTCGTAGAACGTCGCGTTGGTCGTGACGCCGCCGACCGTTCGGATCGCCTGCCGCGAATAGCCCGGAGCGGTCGTCGGGATCATGAACATCGAGAGGCCGCGGTGTTTCGATTTGCTCGGGTCCGTGCGCGCGGCGAGCCAGATGTAGTCCGAGTAGCCGGCGAGGCTCGTCCACATCTTCTGGCCGTTGATGACCCATTCGTCGCCGGCGCGGACCGCGGTCGTCTGCAGCGAGGCGAGATCCGTTCCTGCACCGGGCTCGGAATAGCCGATGGCGATGAAGAGCTCGCCGGCGAGGATCTTCGGCAGGAAGAACGCCTTCTGTGAATCCGTGCCGTAGTGGCGAAGCGTCGGCCCGACCGTATTCAGGGTCAGGAAGGGAAGCGGGAAGCCCGCCGTCTGGATCTCGTCCGCGAAGATGAACTGCTCGGTCGGCGTCCGGCCCTGGCCACCGTGCTCCCGGGGCCAGCCCACACCGAGGAGCCCGTCGCGCCCCATCTGCTTCATCGCCGCGCGAAAGAGCGGTCCGCCGCCTTCCGTATCGGAGCGCAGCTCTTTCACGAGCGACTCGGTCATCAGCTTCGCGAAGTAGCCGCGCAGCTCGTCGCGGAATGTGTTCTGCTCCGGGGTGAAGTCGAGATCCATGGCGGGGGCTCTCCCGAGCGGGTTGGAACGTGTTGCAGCGCTCGGAGCATGCCCGCTCGGGCTCGGGGTGGCAACGGGCCGGGGACTGGGCAGCGCCAGAAGAGATCTGTTAGCGTCGAGCGGCCCGCTCGAACGCCGGGCTGAGAGACGGAAACAAGGAGAAGCCGATGAAGGTGGTGGTGGACTACGACCTCTGCGAAGCCAACGCGCTCTGCATGGAGGCCTGTCCGGAAGTCTTTCGTGTCGAAGACGACGACACGCTCACGGTGTTGATGGACGAGGCGCCCGAGTCGCTGCGCAAGAAGCTCCTGGACGCGGAGCGACTCTGCCCGCGCCAGGCGATTCGCATCGTTGGCTGAAAAAAGAGGTCGGCTGAAAAAAGTCGGCTGAAGACCAACCCTCGAGTTCGACTCGAACGGGGGCGCAGGGGATCGACCCTGCGCCCCCGATTCGTTTGTGCGCCGAGCAATCCTGGAGAGAGCCTACCCGTGAACGAGATCGCGCCGCGGCCAGGCGACCTTCGAGATCCCGAGGCGCTGCGGCGCGAGCGGGCCGCGCGGCGAACGCAACCGCTGCGGGTCGACGAGCTCCCCGAGTGGCGGCGACTCGCGGATGCGATCCGCCGCCAGATCGGAGCCTCGCTCGAGCTGGATGCCGATCGGAGCCGGCTCGCGGATCTCGCGGAGCGGGCCGAAGCACTGGCGCTCGAGCTCGAGCGCAGCGCCGCGGGCAAGCGGCTCGCGCTCGTCGATTCCGGCTGGGAGCAGAACGACCGGGCGGCGATGGCCTATCTCCCGTTCAGCCCCGTGATGGGGCGACTCAATCCCGCGTCGATCGGCATCGAAATCCGGCGCGTCGGGGACAAGGTCGTGAGCGAGATCGAGCTCGCGGAAGCGGCCGAGGGCGCGACGGGACTCGTGCACGGCGGCGTCATCGCCGCGATCTACGACGAGCTGCTCGCGTCGGCCAATCTGATGATCAAGGCCGGCGGGCCGACCGGGACGCTCACGGTCCGCTACCGCAAGCCGACTCCGCTCTACTCGCGCCTGCGCTTCGAGGGCTGGGTCGAACGGGTCGACGAGCGCAAGGTCCACGCGCGCGGCCAGTGTCTCGTCGGTGATCTCGTCGTCTCCGAGGCCGAGGCGATCTTCGTGCGCTTTTCCGTCGATCGGCAGATCGCGGGCTGGACGCCGCCGACCACGGGGAACGACTAGAGCCTTCAGCCCAAAAGGAGCCTTCAGCCCAAAAAGAGCCTTCAGCCCAACTAGAGCCTTCAGCCCAACTAGAGCGACCTGGGCTCGATCGCTGCGAGCTTCTCCATGCACGGCCCGAAGGTCGTCTCGAGCCAGCCCGCCGGATCATCGCCCGCGCTGCTCGTCACGAGCGTCGAGACACCGACGGCCGCAAAGGCCTCGGCATCCCGGATCAGCTCGTCGCTGCGGCCGCCGGCCGGCGGCCCGGGAAACATCACCGTCACCTCGATCTCGTTCGGGTCCCGCTTCACGTCGTCGCAATGCCTGCGCAGCACCGCGAGCTTGTGCGCGACCTGCGCCGGGCCGCCGAATAGATTGCAGGCATCTGCGTATTGCGCGACGAGTCGCAGGGTCTTTCGCTCGCCGCCCCCGCCGATCAGGATGCGAGGGCGAGGCGAGCTCACGGGCATCGGGCTGCAGAGGGTCTCGGCGAGCGTGTAGTGGCGACCGGCGAAGCTTCCGACCTTCCCACTCCAGAGCTGGAGGCAGATCTGGAGCGTCTCCTCGAGGCGTTCGAACCGCTCGGAGAGCGGCGGAAAGGGAATCCCGAGTCCGCGGTGCTCGCGCTCGTACCAGGCCGCACCGAGGCCGAGCTCGGCCCGGCCCTCGGACAGGACGTCGAGGGTCGTCACGGTCTTCGCGAGGACCCCCGGATGCCGATAGGTCACGCCGGTCACGAGCGTGCGCAGGCGGAGAGTCGAGGTCACGCCGGCGATGAAGGCGAGGGCGGTATAACCCTCGAGCATCGGGTCCGTGGCCGGCGCCTGCGACTCCATCTGGAAGTAGTGGTCCATGACCGACAGGGTTCGAACGCCGAGGCGTTCGCTCCGGCGAGCGAGATCCGTCAGTCCGCGCGCGATGCCGAACGCCTGCGCCCAGTCGAAACGCCAGACGTGCAGATCCAGATTCATCTCGGCCCCCTAGCCCATGTGTGCCTGGCCGCCGTCGAGGGCGATGCACTGGCCGTTCACGTAACGCGACCCGTCCGAGCAGAGCAGCGCGACGAAGCGACCGATGTCCTCCTCGCATTCCCCGGCGTAGCGCATCGGGACCGTCGCGAGGAACGCCGACGATTCTTCCGGACGTTCCTTGATCCAGTCGGCGAGGCCCGGCGAAGTGGCGAGCGGCAGGATCGCGTTCGTGCGGATCCCCTCTCCGCCCCATTCGCAGGCGGCCGCCCGCGTGAGCGAGCGGATCGCTTCCTTGACGGCGGCATAACAGCCGTAGTTCGACATGTCCCAGCGCATGGCGGAGGTGCTGGCGAGGTTGATGATCGATCCGTTGCCCTTGAGATGCGGGTAGCAGAGCTTCATCAGGCGGAAGGTCGCGAGGGGGCCGGACTCGAAGCCCGCCGTGAACTCCGCGTCGCTGACCCCGTTGAGCGGGCCGAGCGGGACTTCCTGGGCGTTGTTGACGAGGATCTGGATGCCGCCGAGCTGGCGCAGGACTTCCTTCACCGTCGCCGCGAGCGCCTTCTCCGATTTCACGTCGCAGGCGAGCGCGATCGCGCGGCCGCCGCGTTTTTCGATCTGCTTGCAGCTGTCCTCGACCTTCGACGCCGTGCGACCCGTGACGGCGACGGCGGCCCCCTCTGCGGCGAGGGCGAAGGCAATGCCCTGTCCCACGCCCTGACCCGCGCCCGTCACCAATGCCACCTTGCCCGTCAGCATGCCCATCGCGAAGGCTCCTTTCACCGGTTTCGGATTTCGCCGCGATCGATGCCCGATCTGCGTTTTCCCTCGGCGCCGCGCATTGTAGAGTGCCGATCTGGCCTCCGCCGCGTGCGGTCGGGATGAGAAGGGAAGGTTCGCGATGGCCGAGCTCGAAATCCAGCGCATGGCCCCGATGGCGGCGCGCTACGCGCGGCCCGACTGGGTGCGCCGGATCAATGCGATGGGCGAATCGGTCGGCGGGGGTGCCGAAGGCGCGCGCCGGATGGTTCCGCTCGATGCGGACGCGATGCTCGAGGAGACCCGCAACGGCCTCGGCGGCGGCCGCTTTGGTGATTTCGGGGATCCCGAGTGGGAGCGCCGCTACCGCGCGCTCGTGCAGGCTTTCGAGGCCCAGCCCCTCACCGTCGTCGGTCGCCTCATGACGCGTCAGGAGATCCTGCGCTGCCTGCGCACACGACTCCAGCTCGCGCGCGCCTGGGACGCGAATCCGGGAATCGCGAGCGAGCGGATCGAGGCGCCGATCATCATCACTGGCCCCGCCCGCTCCGGCACGACGATCACCTTCGAGCTCTTCTGGCTCGATCCCGCGCTGCGGGGACCGAGCGCGGCCGATGCGCTCCATCCGATCCCGGCGGCGGGACAGGATCGCGCCGCGCGTCTCGCGATGAGCGAGTGCGAGCAGGAATTCTGGGCGGACGTCCAGCCGGAGTTCGCGGCGATCCACGAGCTGCGCTCGGATCTCCCGGTCGAGTGCGTGACCCTGACGGCGCCTTCCTTCTGTGGCGGGCACTGGGCGATGGTGGGTGCGGGGGGCGTGCCCGACATGGTCGAGACCTATGCCTTCGAGAAGCGCATCCTGCAGCTGATGCAGCACGGCGCGGAGCAGAAGACCTGGCTCCTCAAGACACCGGGCCACGTCATGACGATCGATCTCGTCTTCGCGACCTTCCCCGATGCCTGGGTCGTCCAGACCCACCGCGATCCGGTCAAGACGATGCCGTCGACGGTCAGCACGACGGCGATGGTGCAGTGGCTGCGGTCGGATCGGGTGGACGTGCAGACGATGGTCCGGATGATCAACGGCGCCTTCAGCTCCGGGCTGAACTCGCTCGCGGAGCGCCGGTCGCGGGGCGAGCTTCCGAAGCGTTTCGTCGACGTGCATTTCCAGAGCCTGCTGCGGGACCCGGTCGAGACGATCCGCGCATGCTACCGCGGCATGGGCCGCGACTTCACGAGCGAGCACGCCGACCGCATCCGCAGCTACCTGGCCGAGAAGCCGCGCGGAAAATTCGGTGTCCACAAATACACGCCGGAAGAGTGGGGCTTCACGCGCGACGAGCTCCGCCAGTCGCTCGCGCCCTACGTCTCGCATTTCGGGATCGAGCTCGAGGACTGAGCCCTCAGCCCGATTGAAGAGCCCTCAGCCCGATTGAAGAGCCTTCAGCCCGACGAGAGCCCTCAGCTTTCGCTCCCGAGTGCTTCGCAAGCCGCCGCGAGTCCGCGCTCGCCTTCGCGGGTCTGGACGCCGCGGGCGAGGAAGCGCTCCATTCGCGGCACGCGCTCGGAGCGCGGATCGCTCATCAGGCGATCGAAGGCCCGCTGCTCGGTCAAGAGGTCGGACTCCGTCGTCGCGTCGCTGACGGCCTGGATCGCCCGCTTGGCCTCCTGCAGCGCCAGCGCGGGATAGCTCGCGATCCGGCGCGCGAGCCGGGCGACGAAGGGGGAGAGCTCGGCGGGCGCGAGCGCGCGGTTGATCCAGCCGTAGCGCTCGGCCTCGTCGGCGCTGAAATCGTCGCCACCGAGGATGATCTCGCTCGCCCGCGCGCGGCCGAGGAGGCGCGTGAGGCGCGCGGTGCCACCAGCGCCGGGCAGGATGCCGAGCGCGATCTCGGGCTGGCCGAAGACCGCCTTGCCCCGGGCGGCGAAGCGCATGTCGCAGGCGAGGCAGAACTCGCTCCCCCCGCCGCGCGCGTAGCCCTCGATCTGGGCGATCGTGACCTGGGGGAGCTTGCGGACGCGCTCGAAGAGCTGGTGCACGAAGTTGATCGAGGTCGCTTCCGGGGTCGGCGTCGCGGGGACCGACGTGATCGAGACGACGTCGCCGTGGGCGATGAAGAAATCGGGGTCGGCGCTCCGGATCACGGCGACCCGCGTCGTCGCGTCCTTCTCGAGCGTGTCGACGAGTCCGACCAGGGCGCCCATCAGCGCGGGGCCGAGCAGGTTCATCGGCGGCGCATCGAGCGTGACCCAGGCGACGCCGGCCTCCCGGGTGATGTGGATCGGCTCGTTCGCTCGCGGGCTCGCGCTGCTCATCGGGGATCTCCTCCTGCGTCTAAAGAGGCGTGATCGGGCCCTGATCGGGCGGGTCGCGACCAGTCTAGGCGGAGGCCCGGGGGCGACAAGAGCGGTGCCGTTCGGGCTGTGCCCGCTCCGCCGGAGCCGGGAGGGCGGGTGCTGATTGAAACACGTTCTCTTCTCTGCTTGACTTCGCCTGGCTCGAACTCCCAGCGTTCCAGGAGACGACTCGATGACGAAGCAATCGGCGGCCGCCGAAGCGCTCACCGCGCCGCACAACCTCTCGTACACCTATAAACGCTCGCTCGGCGCCGTGCTCTCGAGCTTCTTTACCGCGCTGCGAGACCGGCGAATGCTCGGTGTGAGGCGGGCGAATGGGCAGGTGTTGTTTCCGGCGAAAGAGTACGACCCGGATACGAGCGAGCGGCTCGACGAGCTCGTCGAGGTCGCGCAGACCGGTGTCCTCAAGAGCTGGGTCTGGGTCGCGAAGCCGCGGCGCCAGCAACCGCTCAAGCATCCCTTCGCCTACGCGCTCGTCCAGCTCGACGGCGCCGACACGCCCTTCCTCCACGTCGTCGACGCCGGCAGCGAGTCGAAGCTCGCGACGGGCATGCGCGTGCGCGTGCGCTGGGCGGACGAGACGAAGGGCGCGATCGACGACTTCGTCTTCGTGCCGGCCTGAGCCCTCGGTCCAAGAGGATCCCTCAGCTCAATAAAGAGGCGCACAACAGCGCCCGAAATCGATCGCGCGCCCCGAGCCTCGCGGCGTCGCAGGGAGAAGACCCGTGAGTCCCAGCGAAGAGAAGACGAACCAGCCGGTGACGGTGCTCGCGTGCCCGATCTCGCTCGACTACGCCTACAGCGCCGGCCAATCGGCGTCGCGCTTCCTGCGCGCGATTGCGGAGGGGAAGCTCCTCGGGCAGCGCTGCCCGGTGGACGGCCGGGTTTACTTCCCGAGCCGCGGTGCGTGTCCGATGCACGGCGTGACCTTTGGCGACGACGCGGTCGAGCTCTCCGACAAGGGCACGATCGTGACCTTCTCGATCGTGCGTGTGCCGTCGCAGAACATCACGCTGCCGCTGCCTTACATCACGGTGAACGTGGTGCTCGACGGCGCCGACACGATCCTGATGCACGTCCTCGACGCCAAGCTCGAGGACGTCCACATGGGCATGCGGGTCCAGGCCGTCTGGAAGCCGCGGGAAGAGTGGACGACCTCGACCACGAACATCCTCTACTTCCGCGCGATCAACGAGCCCGACGCCAAGTACGAGAGCTACAAGGAGCACATCTGATGCGCGAAGTGGCCGTCATCGGATTCACCCAGAGTCCCTCGGTGCGGCGTGAGCCGGACCGCAACGAGATCGAGATCCTGATCCCCGTGATCCAGGCGCTGCGCGAGCAGACGGGGCTCTCGAGCAAGGACTTCGATTTCATCTGCTCGGGCTCGAGCGACTATCTCGCCGGGCAATCCTTCGCGTTCGTCTCGGGTCTCGATGCCGTCGGGGCCTGGCCGCCGGTCTGCGAGAGCCATGTCGAGATGGACGGCGCCTGGGCGCTCTACGAAGCCTGGGTCAAGATTCAGATGGGCTATGCGGACACGGCCCTCGTCTACGGCTTCGGCAAGCCGTCGATGGGCGATCTCCCGCTGACGATGGCGCTGCAGCTCGATCCGTACATGGTGATGCCGCTCTGGCCCGACGCGATCTCGATCGCCGGCCTGCAGGCGCGCCACTGCATCGATTCGGGCGTGCTGCGACCCGAGGACATGGCGGCGGCGGCGGTCCGCGACCGCGGCAACGCAAAGAGCAATCCCAACGCCCAGGTCAAGGGGGATTTCAGCGTGAAGCAGCTCCTCGCGGAGCCCTTCCTCGCGAACCCGCTTCGCAAATCCGATTGTGCACCGATCTCCGACGGGGCCTCGGCGATCGTGCTCGCCGCCGGCGATCGGGCGCGCAAGCTGCGCGATCGGCCCGCCTGGATCCGGGGCCTCGAGCATATCTGCGAGCCGATGGACTTCGGTGTCCGCGATCTCGGGCGTTCACGTTCGACGGAGATCGCGGCGCGCAAGGCGGGGGTCTCGAACGACAAGATCGATGTCGCCGAGCTCTCGGCCCCGTTCACGCACCAGGAGATCCTGGTCGAGCGGGCGCTCGGGCTCACGCAGAAAACGAAGGTGAACCCGTCGGGTGGGGCGCTCGCGGGCAATCCCCTGATGGCGGTCGGGCTCTCGCGGATCGGTGAATGCGCAGCGCGCATCTGGTCGGGGGAGGCGGATCGCGGCGTGGCGCACGCGACCTCGGGCCCGTGCCTGCAACAGAATCTGGTCTGCGTCCTGGAGGGCAATTAATCATGGCGGTTTTGACGGCGGTCGTCGGGATCGGACAGACGAAATACGAGGCCAAGCGGCTCGACGTGTCGATGCCCGGCCTGGTTCGAGAGGCGGCCGAGCGCGCGCTCGCGGATGCGGGCTGCAGCTGGCGCGACATCGACGCGGTCATCATCGGCAAGGCGCCAGACCTCTTCGAGGGCGTCATGATGCCCGAGCTCTTCCTGAACGACGCGCTCGGCGGTGCCTATAAACCCATGCTGCGGGTCCATACGGCGGGCAGCGTCGGCGGCTCGACGGGCATCGTCGCGGCGAGCATGGTCCAGTCGGGGATCCACGACCGCGTCCTGTGCGTCGCCTATGAAAAGCAGAGCGAGTCGAACGCGACCTGGGCGCTCTCGATCTCGCTGCCGTTCTCGCTCGCGGCCGTCGCCGGCGCCGGCGGTTATTTCGCGCCGCTCGTGCGCGGTTATATCCGCCGCTCGGGGGCGCCGGAGGACACGGGCATTCGCGTCGCGGTGAAGGACCGCCAGAATGCGCTCCGCAATCCGCTGGCCCATCTGCAGCTGAAGGACATCTCCTTCGAGATGGTCGCGAACTCGCCCATGCTCTGGGATCCGATCCGTTATCTCGAGACGTGCCCGTCGTCGGACGGCGCCTGCGCGATGGTGATGGAGAAGGAGTCCCTCGCGAGCCGCCGCTCGGGCAAGGTCGCCTGGATCCACGCGACCGAGATGCGGAGCGAGCCGACGATGTTCTCGGGGCGCGACCAGGTCATGCCCCAGGCCACCCTCGACAACGCCAAGAACCTCTACAAGAAGGCGGGCATCACCAAGCCCCGCGAAGAGCTCGACTGCGCCGAGATCTACGTGCCCTTCTCCTGGTTCGAGCCGATGTGGATGGAGGGCATGCTGATCACCGAGCCGAATCAGGGCTGGAAGATGACCTACGAGGGCGCGACGGCGTTCGACGGGGATTTCCCGGTCAACATGTCGGGGGGCGTCCTGTCGTCGAATCCGATCGGGGCCTCGGGCCTGATCCGGTTCGCCGAGGCCGCGCGCCAGGTCCGGGGCATGGCCGACCAGCATCAGGTCGACGGCGCCAAGAAGGCGTTGGGCCATGCCTACGGCGGCGGCTCGCAGTACTTCTCGACCTGGATCGTCGGCTCCCAAAAGCCCTGACCAGAAGCCCTGACCCGGCATTTTTCGCGCAGGGCCTCAAGCTATCCGCCCGATTTTCCGACGAAACCCACGCACCCGATCGAGGAGGAGGGCGGATGGGTTTCCATGCACGGTTCGGTCATGTCGGGCTGGCGGTCGCCGGCCTGCTGCTCACGGCGGGCTGCGGCGCAGGCGAGGCCGATGGGCCGGTTCTCCGCGCCGACGCCGAGTTCGATCCGCCTTCGGCGGCAACGACCTCCCGGCAGGTCAACGAAGCGAATCCGGCGGTGGCCCAGACCTTCACGGTCGAGCAGGACGGTCGCCTCGAGGAGTTCTGGATCGTCGTGACCGACGGCGAGTCGACGGACTCGGGCACGATCCGCATCACGGTGCAGCCGGTCGACGGCGGCGGCGTGATCGACGACGACGTCGCGGACTCCATCATCGATCCGATCCTGGTCAACACCTCGACGCTTCCGGCGACCCTGGTCGACGACTTCACCGAGTTCGACATCGGCGACGAGCCGGGCCGGGACGTCCAGGCCGGTGAGCGTTACGCGATCGTCGTCGAATTCGTGAACCGTGCGACCGACAACGACGATGATCCGATCGCCCGCGTGCTGGGTCAGGTCGCGGATCCGTACGCCGGCGGGACCGGTGCGACGGGCGAGCTCGGGAACGGCTTCACGAACAACACCGAGGACTATTTCTTCCGCAGCTTCGTTCTCGACTAGCGCCGGGTCGGTTAGGATCCGCGCGTGGCGGTGCAACGGTCTCTCGAGGTCCTGATCGTGGGGGCGGGGCTCGCGGGGCTCGCGCTCTGTGTCGGCCTTCGGCGCTCGCAAGGCGTGGCCGCCCGGGTCACCCTCGTCGAGCTCGCAGCCGGACCCGACGATGCGGGGGCCGGGCTGCTGCTGACCGGAAACGGTCTCCGAGTCCTCGACGGATTCGGCCTCGGGGCACAGGTCCGCGCCGTTGGACGGCGCGTCGAGGCCCTGCGCTTCGCCGATGCGAGCGGGGCAGAGCTCTTTCGACTTCCGATCCCCACCGCCTGGCCCGAATTCGTGAGCGTCCACCGCGCCCGTCTGCGCCGGACCCTGCTCGAGGCGGCGCTGCCCGTCGTCCCACGCTTTGGTGTCCACGTCGCGCGGATCGCGCCGACCGAGCGAGCCGTCGACGTCGTCCTCTCCGACGGGGACCAGCGATCCTTCGATCTCGTGGTTGGCGCGGATGGGCTCCACAGCGCTGTTCGCGCGGCCATGCCGGGTGCGCCGGTCGCCGCGCCGATCGGCGAGTTTCGAGGCTGGCGATGCGTCGTCCCGGGACCCTTCGATCTGTCCGAGCCGGTCTACCTGCTCGGCAACGGGCGGACGCTGCTGCTGCATCCGCTGGCGGGTGGCGACGTCTACTGTGGGGCGGGGCCGGTCGCGGGGAGCGCGATCCCCGGCGGTGGGAGCGAGCGCGAGCAGCTGCTCGCCGCCTTCGAGGGCTTCGGTGGGGTCGCGCGGGCGGTCCTCGCGGCGGTCGCGGACTCGACGCGTCTGATTCCGACGTTGTACTGGGAGGTCGCGCTCGAGCATTGGTGCGCGGGGCGCTGTGTCCTGGTGGGCGACGCGGCCCATGCCAGTGCGCCGACGCTGGCGCAGGGGGCGTCGATGGCCTTCGAGGATGCGGCCGTCTTGTGCGAGGAATTGGCGCGGGACGGAGCGGTCCCGGCGGCTCTCGAGCGCTACGAGGCTCGTCGGCGGCCCCGCGTCACGGCGGTGCAGCGCGAATCCCGCGCGCGGATGGAGGCGAATCGTCCTGTGGCGGCTCGCCAGCATGCCGTGCGCGATCAGGTTCTGCGACGATTCGGCCGACAGCAGCTCCACGCAGCGTGGGGCCCGCTGATGGACACGATCCCTTGAGACAGACGAGCGGTTCATGATCTATCTGGTCCAGCAGTATTTCTCCCAGTCCGCGGCGCGCTTTCCCGAGAAGACGGCGGTCTCCTGTCAGGCCGAGAGCCTCGCCTACGGCGCGCTCGATCGACGGACCAATGCCCAGGCGCGGCGACTCGCCGCCCTCGGCGTCGAGCGCGGGGCGTTCGTGCCGTTCTTCATGAAGAAGGGCGTCCGCTCGATCGAGTCGATCCTCGCGATCCTCAAGGCGGATTGTGCCTACGTGCCCCTCGATGTCGGAAGTCCGGCGGCGCGGATCGAGAGCATCCTCGAGGCGACCGGGGCGAAGCACGTGATCGTCAGTGCAGCGAGTCGGGCGAGCTTCGAGGCGCTGTGTCCCCCGCGCCCGGGTTTGACAATCGTCGACATCGACGAGGCGCCGGCGGAGAGCGACGCGCCGATCGACTATCGCAATCTCTCGATCGACGTCGCCTACGTGCTCTTTACGTCGGGCTCCACCGGCCGGCCGAAGGGTGTGATGATCAGCCACCAGATGATCACCGACTACATCGACTGGTGCGTCGAAACCTACGGCCTCGGCGAGAACGACGTGATCGCCAATCACGCGCCGCTCTATTTCGACAACTCGACCTTCGACATCTACACGGCCTTCAAGGCCGGCGGGTCGCTGCACCTGATCCACGACGAGCTCAACCTGATCATGTCGAACATCATCGGCTGGCTTCGCAAGCGCGACGTCAGCTGCTTCTTCTGCGTGCCGAGCGTGCTGAACATCCTGCTGCGCTCGGGCAAGCTCGTGGCCGGCAGCCTGCCGAAGCTCCGCCATGTGATCGCGGCGGGGGAGGCGTTGCCGCCCGACGTGGTTCGCCAATGGATGACGCTCTTCCCCGGGATCGAAGTCGCCAACATGTACGGCCCGACCGAGATCACCGTCGACTGCACCTGGCACAGGGTCGAAGCCCCGCCCGCGGACGGCACGCTCCACGTCCCGATCGGGAAGGCCCGGACCAACATGGAGGTCTTCGTCGAGCTCGAGGGCGGACATCTGTCGACGACACCCGGCGACGAGGGCGAGCTGATCGTGCGGGGTCGATCGGTCTCCTACGGCTATCTCGGGGAGCCCGAGAAGACGCGGGCGGCGTTCTTCCAGAATCCGCGCCACGACTTCTTCCACGACCCGCTCTATCGGACGGGGGATCTGGCGCGCATCGCGGAAGACGGCTCGTTCATCTTCCTGGGCCGCCGCGACTCCCAGATCAAGTACATGGGCAATCGCATCGAGCTCGGCGAGGTCGAGGCCGCGCTGCTGGCGGTGCCGGGGGTCGTGGACGGCGTCGTGCTCTTCAACGACAGCCCCGTCGTCGAGGAGAAGTGCATCGGCGCGCTCGTCTGCCTCGCCCCGGGAACGGACAAGCAGGCGATCACGGCGACGCTTCGCAGCCGGCTGCCCGGCTACATGGTGCCCCACCGACTGGTCGAGGCCGACGCCGATCTCCCGCGCACGCCGAACGGCAAGGCGGACCGCCGCGCCGCCTTCGCCCTCGTCTTCCCGGGCACCTGACGCTCTCAGCCCTTGGCAAAGAAAGTCGAATAGATCGCGTTGACGTCGCGGATCGATTCCGCCTGGAGGTCGTCGACGTCGACCTCGGCCGCGAGCAGGTGTTCGACGAACAGGATCAGCTCCACGACGTCGAGGGAGGACAGGATGCCGGTCTCGAGGACCTGGGTGTCGTCCTGCATGTCTGCCGGTTTGTCCTTGGCGCGGTCGACGATCCAGTCTCGCAGGGCTCGTTTGGTCTCGGTTTCGGTCATTGCAGTTCGGGCACCTTCGGGAGGATCTCGCAGGCGACGAGATTCTTGAGGAAACGGACGGAGGATCGCTGGCGGTGCTCCCGGCAGACGGGGGAGCGCAGGACCAGCTCGCGGGCGGCGTAGCTGTCCTTGATGCCGGCGTCGCGGTAGACGGAGGGATTGCAGAAATCCCGCCAGCTCGCATTGATGTAATCGACCAGCCAGCTGCGGAAGGTCTCGATCTCCTTCTCGGACCACTGCGACGCATAGCGCTCCCAGAGGCCCTTCAGATATTCGCGGCCGAAATGGATGTGGCGCGCCTCGTCGACGTGGTGGGTGCGATTCAGGTCGCGGCAGATCTTCGCGAGCCGCTCGTCGTCGGCCATGAAGACGTTGTAGTAGTCCGAGAGCTCTTCGACGACGAGGACCTTGGAGAAGAAGGCGATGTCGTCTTCGCCCCGGGCCATCGGCCGCGCGAAGGGGATCTTCTTCTCGGGATAGACCTTGCCCACGTATTTTCGACAGTAGGTCGAGAACATCATCATGTGCTTGTTCTCTTCGTCGAGGAAGTGGTGCATGTACTCGGTCACCTCGAGATTCTTCTCGCTGGTGTAGAGGCGGTGGCTCATGCCTTCGAGGAGCGGGCGCTCGCCGTTCAAAACGAGGCTGAACAAGCCGGCGGTCTCGTAGAAGGACAGGGTCTTCTGCTCGGTCTCGGACATCGAGGTCCACAGCTCGGTGCCGTAGAGCGAGATCAGCTCGGGGCTCATGGTCCATTCGGAGGCGTCGAGGCGCTCCGGCCATTCGAGCTTCGTCGAGGGGTCGTAGAAGAATTTCTTCGACGCACGGGTCATCTTCTGGGCGACCTGCTCGATGTGCGTCATGGATGCTCCTGGGTGCCCCCTCTTGCCGAAGGGCCGGGCACCGCCGGTGAGTGCTCGACCACCCCATTCGGGTGACATCGATCCCGTCGATCGCCGCCCAGCCTATCGGCTGCGAGTGCGGACGGGTGGACCCGAAACCAAGGGGAAGGACACCCACAACTCTAAGTTGTCGTTCGCCTCATGCAATCATCTCGCAGCGAAGAGGCGATTCGAGGCGGTCGCCGCTCGAACCGGGGCTGCCGTTAGGGAGGGAGCCTCCCGCCCGTGGCCCCGGCGGGGAATTACGCCTTCAATCGGCGCGGCCGGCGGCCGATGACCCATGCCGGTGGCGCGAGCAGGTGCTCGTGGTTCGACTCGATCTGCAGTACTCGTCTGCCGCCACATGGTCCAGGGGAATGATCCGATGACGCAACGGGGGGAGGGGGCCGATCGACGAATCGGGCGGGGTGCTGTGCCTCATCCCGTCTGGCATCTGGCCCTGATCTTGGCAGGGCTGGCGGTCGTCGGTGTGTTCTTCATGGACCCGGAGCAGGCGGTCGACGAGCGCACGATCGCCCAGCTGCGCGTCGCCCGGGTCGGCCTGATGGTGGCGGCCGGGGGGCTCGTCGGGCTGTGGCTGCTGCGCGGCATGCTCGAGGGGGACCTGGCGGCGGTGCTGAAGCGGTGGCGCGAGGCGCCCGCGACTCTCCCGCGCGCACTCCTCGTTCCGGCGCTCGAGCCCGCCGCCCTGCGTTGGCTCGCCAGTGCCGCTGCCTTGCTCTGGGCCATCGCGGTTGCGATCGGTGTGACACAGCGATCCGCCTGGGTGGAGCGGCTGACCTGGGAGAATGGGCCGCTCGAGACCATCACCGTCATCAGCTACCTCGCCGCCTGCGCCTTCGCGCTGTGCGCGCTCTGGCCCTACGTCAAGCGCGGCTTCCGCGCGGGCGAGACGCGGAGGTGGTTTTTTCTGGCCGCGGCGGCGGGTTGTTTCCTGATCGCCGCCGAGGAGACGGACTGGGGTCAGACCTACTTCCAGTACCAGACCCCGGAGACCTTCGAGCACGCGAACATCCAGAGCGATCTCAGTCTGCACAATCTCGCGCTCCCCGAGTCGTTCGGTGTAACCCGCTGGGCGAACTGGACTCTCGGCGTGATGGCCGTCGCCCTCGGCGGCGGTGTCGCGCTGCTCTTGTTCACCTGTGCACCGTTCCGTCGCCTCGTCTGGGCCCTCGAAGCGCCCCTTCCGCCGTATTGGTCGCAGGTCGTGCTTTTCCTGGCGGTCTGGATTCCTGAAGTCGAAGGGCAGTTCAGGCGCAACAACATCGGCTCCGAGCTTCGCGAGGTCACGATCGCGGTGGCGGTTTGCCTCTGGCTGTGGACGACCTGGCGAAGCGCTGTGCGCGCGGCCGCGAATGGCGGGTGAGGCGGTCGATCCGTGAAGCTTCAGTCGATCGGGAATAGGCCGGGTGATCCCGGGGTGGAGTCGATCCGGGTGGCGACCGGAGAGGAGCGACGGCTCGATCCGCGCCTGGGCTGGAGCATCTGTTTCGTCCTCAGCCTGGTGTTGTACGTCGGGACGGCGAACCGCGGTGTGCAGTGGGCCGACTCGACCCATTTCATGGACCGCATCGTGCACGGCGACCTCGTCGGAACGCTCGGGCTGGCCCTGTCCCATCCCCTCCACCAATGGCTGGGGCGACTCGCCGTCTGGATCGGCGGCCCCGCGCCCATCACGATCACCGCGGTCAGCTCGCTCTTTGGTGCCCTCACGATCGCCAACGTATTCGGCTGCGTGTCTGCGTTGACGGGACGCCGCGGGCCCGCCTTCTTCGCTGCCGCCTCGCTGGGGCTCGCGAATACCTTCTGGCGGGTCTCGACGCTGACCGAGGTCTACAGCATCAGCACGGCCCTCCAGGCCGGGACCTGCTGGTGTCTCGTGCTCTACGTACGCGATTCCCGCCCGAGCCTGCTCTGGCTCGCCTGCCTCCTGAATGGGCTCGGCGGCGCCAACGACCTCCAGTCGGGGCTCACGATGCTGGTGCTGGTCGTCTTTACCGCATTCGAGTGGTGGAAATCGCGGATCACATTCGCGCAGGCCGGTCTGGCGGCGCTCGCCTACCTCGTGGGCGTGATGCCGTACGGGGCGCTCGTGATTCGCGAGCTCGTCCAGACGGGAGATCTCGTCGCCACCCTGCGCTCGGCGCTCTTCGGCACGATGTGGGCGGATGAGGTTTTGAGCCGAGGATTCTCCCGCCGGGTCATCGCGGTCGATCTCGTGTTTCCGATCATGAATTTCCCGAACCTGCTGCTCCCGGCGGCCGCGTACGGCCTGTTCCGCGCCCGCGCCCTCGAGATCCCCGAGCGATCGCGATACGCGCTCGGCGCGATCCTGATGATCCAGGCCGCCTTCGGGCTCCGCTACGACGTCGTCGAGCAGTACAACTTCCTGATCCCCATGTACGTGATGCTCGCGATCTTCGGCGGCGTTGGTGCGCACGCGTACCTGAGTCGCCACCCCCATCGGATCGGCATTCCAGCGCTGGCGATCGGCCTGCTGGTGGCCACGCCATTCTGTTATGTGACGGCGATGTCCGTGGCGCGGTCGTATGACGTCCTTGCGGGCTTCGTGCGGAACAAGCCCTATCGGGACGACTATGTCTACCTGATGATCCCGTGGACGGTGGTCGAGCGTTCTGCGGAACAGATGAGCGACCATGCGCTCGCACTGGCCGGGCGCGACGGCCTCGTCGTCTCCGAGGACTACATGGCGCGCTATTGCATCGCGTATCGCGCGATGCTCCTCGACCGGGAGAAGCCGGAGATCATCGCCGCGTCCCACGCCAACCGGGACGAGCTCATCCGGCGAGCCCACGCCGAGCATCGCCCCGTCGTCTTGATTCCCTTCAATCGGGATCGATTGCGCGACCGGCCTCCCGTCGGAGAATGGCGGCGCGAAGGGGACCTCTATCTGCTCGCGGCGGAACGTCGCGAGACGACGCTCAGCCCCCGGTGAGGGCGGCCGCGGCGCCGATCGCGACGATCCCCAGCGCGATGCAGTAGCTCACGCGGTCGCTGGCGGCGAAGACCACGGGATCGGCGGCCAGCTCGCCGCGCCGGGCCAGGAGCCAGACCCGAGAGATCCAGTAGAGCATGAGCGGGGTCGCGAGCCAGAGGATCTCGGGGTTCGAATAATGTCGAGTGACGTCGTCTCGACTGACGTACAGGCCGAGGACGAGGACGGACAGGTAGCCGCTCGTGATCCCCATCGTTTCGACGAGGCCGGTATCGCCCACCAGATAGGCGCGGCGCGTCACGAGGTCCTTCTCCTTGTCGCTCACCGCCGACTTCTCGATCAATTCGACATAGCGCTTCACGAGCGCGAGGCTGAGAAAGAAGAAGACCGAGAAGGCGAGCAGCCAGCTCGAGACCTCGACTTCCCCAGCGACACCGCCGGACAGCACGCGATGGGTGTAGAGACCCGCCAGGACCAACACGTCGAGAAAGAGTCGCTCCTTCAAGTAGAGCGAGTACGACAGGGTGACGAGCAGGTAGGCGCCGAGCATCAGCACGAAGGCGGGGGACACGAAGAGCCAGGAGATCGCGAATCCGGCGGTCAGCAGCAGGCCCAGCAGGGCGAATCCGGTCGCAATCGAGAGCGTGCCCGCCGCGAAGGGGCGGCTCTTCTTGCTCGAATGCCGGCGATCCGCCTCGATGTCGAGCATGTCGTTGATCAGGTAGCCCGCAGAGGCGACCAGACAGAAGGCGATGAACCCGACGGTCACGGCGGTCGTGCGCGCGACGTCGGTGATCTGATGGGCGAGCAGGATTGGCGCGAAGAGCAGCGCGTTCTTGATCCATTGATGCGGGCGGAGCGCGCGGAGAGCCGGGTGGAGAGCCGGGTGGCGAGTGGCCCCGCCCGTTTCCAGCGGGACGATTTCCGGATGCGCCGCCACCCGCGAGAGGGCAGCCGCCAGGCGGCTCGAGGGAGCGACGACGAGGGCTCGCTTCGCGGCCGCCCATACGGGCAGATCCGCCCGCGAATCGCCGAGGTAGGCGAAGGGCTCTCCGGCATTGTCCTCGCGGATCGCGGCGAGCTTGGCCGGGCCTTTCAGATTGCAGGCTTCCGTCGTGGCGAGGACGGCGTCGAACAGGCCGAGCGTCTCGGCGACGGAGTGGGCCACGCGTTCGTGGCTGGCCGTGGCGAGCACGAGGCGGCGGCCCGAGGCGCGCTCACGGGTCAGAAGGTCGACGACCTCGGGTCGGTAGGGGAGGAGCTTCGCATCCGGGACGATGAGGGCCGCGATCCGGGATTTCAGGATCGCCTTTCCCCTGGCCGCCCAGAAGGGAAGTGCCAGGATCTGACGCGGGTGATGGCGCAGCAGCAGACAGAGCGATTCCCACAGCGTGTCGGTCGCGACCAGCGTGCCGTCGAGGTCGACGTAGAGGGGCTCGCAATGGGTCGCGGGGCGGGGGCCGAGCATGGCGATCCTCTCGATCGGCGCCGTGGGCCGGATCTTTCGGAAAATTCGCGGTTCCATGCCCGGTACAACCCCGAGTGGAAGAATCCCGTTATCCTCGGGAACTTAGCCCTGGATCTGCGACCGGGGACCCTCGTCGGGCAGGCCTCCGGCCGGCTGCGCTCGCGCGCCACGAAGCCTCCCGAATGGCGAGCGTCCCGGGTGCGTTCGA
>JANMTD010000251.1:0-3761 GCA_031390075.1 Deltaproteobacteria bacterium
GTCGTCCTTACTGGCGCACAAGAGCACGCCGATGGAAGGCCGCTCGTGTGGCTTGCGAACGTCGCGATCCAGCGCCTCGACATAGAAGCTCAGTTGCCCGAGGTGCCCCGGCTTGAACTTCTCGACCTTCAGCTCGAAGGCGACCAGGCATTGCAGCCCGCGGTGGAAGAACACAAGGTCGATCGCGAAGTCCTGGTTCCCGACCTGCACCGGGTACTCGGAGCCGACGAAGCAGAAGTCGCGGCCCAGCTCTGTGATGAAGCAGCCGAGATTTCGGAGCAGCGCCCCATGCAGGTCGGCCTCGGAATGATCGTCGGGAAGCCCGAGGAATTCGAGGCTGTACTCGTTCTTGAACTCCACAACGGCGGCCGGGTGGATTTGTGTCAGCGCTGGTGACACTTTCTTCCGGGTGGATGCGGCGCGCAGAGCCGCGCCGCTGCGAATCTGGCGCTCGAGCTCACGCTTTGTCCAACGACCCTGGATCGCTGCGAACATGTAGAACGCGCGCTTACTCATGACGTCCCCTCGAATGGCTGCGAGGATCGCGATGGCCCCTACTCCTCGGCCGGCGACGACGTCGACGGAAAGCTCTCGCTCTGGGAGACGAAACTCTTGAGATACGCGTTCGTCTCTTCATCCACGCTGAAAACGAAACACCCCCGCAGCCCCCGCGTCATCAGCGTGCGGTAGGTGTTCTTCACGATCATGTCGGCCTTCCTTCGAGCCGTCTCCGGATCCTGCTTCACGAGCCGCTTGAATCCGTGGACCGAGCGGTCGGCGGCGGCCCGCCGGGTCGCGTCGACGACGACTCTGCCGTCGCGGATGATCAAATCCTTGCCGAGGATCACGCCGACGTACTCCAGATCGAGTCCCTGACAGGTATGGATGCATCCGACTTCCTTGACCGAGTCGGGTTTCACGATCCAGAGACTCCCGTCGCTGGCGAGGTTCCACTGCATCGCGAAGTCCGTTCCGGGGAAGGCGATGTCCATCGCTCGCGGATCCTGCTTGCTCTTCCACGGCCAGCGGTATCCGGCCACGAGTCGCGACTTGTTCGACACCTCGTTCTTTTCGAAGATGGCGTCCCTCAAGGCGGAGGGGGAGTCGAAGACCCGAAAGTCGTAGTCGAGGCCAGCGAGATCCGGATTCGCCGTCTCCCGGATCTGGAGGACGTGATCGAGCCAGGCCAGATAGCCATCGGAGCCATTGCAGCGGAACTGGGACTTCAGCTCCAACTCGTGGGTCTCGGCACCGCACGCATCCGCCCACCTGCGGATCTCGCCGACCTCACCGATGTCCTTCAGCGTGACACGCTGATCCTCGTCTATGAAGAAGACGGTCAGATGCGACGCCTGAATGGTCTCCTTGATCTGATTGTCACCCAGGTTCTGGTAGAGACCGGACTTCTCGTTCAATCGATGGGCCTCGTCGACGAGCAGGACGTCGAAGATGCCGGCCTCGCTCGTCGTGAACGCTCCCGATCCCTTGAATAGATTCGAGATTCGCGACTTCTTGAATGTGCCTGCCAGCTTGCTCTCGAAGACCTGGCGCGGGGCCGCATTCTTCGAGACGTATTGGACGACGAGGTCGCGCTTCGTCATCTCCACCAGCAGGTTGATCGCGACGACCGATTTCCCGGTCCCGGGCCCGCCCCGGACGATCAAGACCGATTTGCGACCGGCCCTGGATTCCGCGGCCAGCGCGAGAGCCGTCTCGAAGACGAGCTTCTGGTCGTCGATCATCAG
Organism: Deltaproteobacteria bacterium; assembly: GCA_031390075.1. Taxonomy (GTDB): domain Bacteria; phylum Myxococcota_A; class UBA9160; order UBA9160; family UBA4427; genus UBA4427. Next base: position 1,746 of record JANMTD010000251.1, read on the forward strand.
GAACTCTCGATTGCCCTGCAGCATCCCGACGAGCGCGTCGGCGAGGGATTTCGACGGCTTGATGCGCCCGTTGTCGATCCGGTAGAGCGTGTCGCGCGAATCGCCGAAGCGGATGTGCTGCTTGATGAAATCCTGGAGGGCGCGCGCGTCCTCGCGGATGAAGACGGGCGCCTTCTTCAGATGCTCTTCATAGAAGGGCGATCGGATCACACGGTCCGATCGGCAGTTGTGGAGATAGGCGCACGGAATCAGGCCGACGTCGTCGTCCCGGACCGTCTCGTTGTAGTCCTCGAGGAGCGCGGCGTAGGTCCAGGCCTGATAGGACGGGTGTTCGGTCTCGCGTTCCCCGCCGCCCAGCCGCGTCTTGACGATCGCGTCCTTCGTCGTCGCCTCGACGGATTCCCACTGCTTCATCTCGACGATCACCAGCGAGTCGCGGTCCGTCGCGTCGCGCCCTGACAGGATGAAATCGATCCGCTTCGAGCTCTGCGGCAGGTTGTATTCGATGCCGACCTTGGCGTCGCTCGGGATGTCGGGATCCTCGAGAATCCGATCCATGAACTGCATCGAGTTCTTCCAGGATCGCACCTCGCTCTGCCCGACCGATCGCCGGAGCTTCGTCTTGAAGAGATCGTGGATCACGTCCTCGATGCGATTCTCGAAGACGTCCGCGCGAAACCGGGACTTCGTCTCGGAATAGACGATCACGCGGTACCCCGATTCGTCGGCGCGTGGGCGAGAGATCGGTCGTGGTATTCCGTGCGAGGCACGGGGCCAAGCTTGCCCCGGCTGGACCGACTTTGCGACCAGCCCGGCGCCCCCCGACAGCCGCGCAGATCGCGTTACCATGGCCTCCCCACGCAACGACGCCCGTATGAACGCACCCCAGGAGCCCCTCGTCATGACCATGCCCACGAACATCGGAATCATCGATTGCATGATCGGGTTCCCCGCTTCCGACTTCTCGCAGTACGAGTTCATCCGCAAACAGCTGAAGGACGCCCAGTCCCGCGACGGCTACGACTTCCCCGTCGAATACATGTTCAAGCACGTGCCGAAGGAGCTCTACGGCGCGTCGAACCCGATCGACATCACGCTTCACGAGATGGACAAGTATGGGATCGAACGCGGCCTGATCGGCGTCGGCGGCGACGTGTCCGCGCGCGCGCTGAAGGAGCATCCCGACCGCTTCATCGCGTCGGGCAGCGTCGACCCGAACAAGGGGATGGAAGGCATCCGCCAGATGGTGCGCGAGTACGAGGAGTACGGCGTGCGGGCCTTCGGCGCGTTTCCGGCGGGCTGCTTTCCCCAGGTCCCGATCGACGACGCGAAGTTCTATCCGTACTACGCGAAATGCGTCGAGCTGGGCGTTCCGATCTTCGTCTGTGCGGGCGTTCCGGGGCCGCGGGTTCCGATGGCGTGCCAGCACGTCGAGCGGATCGACCGCGTGATGTACGACTTCCCCGAGCTCGTGTTCGTGACGCGCCACGGCTGCGAGCCGTGGGAGCAGCTCGCGATGAAGCTGATGTTGAAGTGGCCGAACCTCTACTACTCGACCTCGGCCTTCGCCCCTAGTCATTACCCCAAGGCGATCATCGACTACGCGAACACCCGCGGCGCCGACAAGATCATCTACGCGGGCTATTTCCCGATGGGCCTCTCGCTCGAGCGGATCATGGGCGACATGCCGAAGGTTCCCTTCAAGGACAACGTCTGGCCGAAGTTCCTGCGCGAGAACGCGCTGAAGGTCCTGAAGCTGGCATGAGCGCGGCGAATCCCGATCCCGAGGCGCTCGAGCGCGCCGCGGCGCAGGTGCGTCGGCTGATCTCCCATCTGCGCAAGACGAAGGCCGGGCGCACGAGCCTCGAACGCGTCGAGCGCGAGGTCGAGAAGCTCAACGCCGAGCTTGCGCCCCACGACCATCCGGGCCCCTACGGCCAGGCGGCCCTCGAGGTCGCGACCCTGCTCGACCAGGGCGGGCCGCCGCTCCATCTCTCGCCCGCGGAATTCTTCCCG
>JANMTD010000559.1:0-1648 GCA_031390075.1 Deltaproteobacteria bacterium
TCTTCAACTACGACCGCCACATTGCGGGCGTCTTCGTCACGATTGGCCTGATTCGCTAGCCGCGAAGCAGGCTGGGAGAGAACGTCATGCAGCAGCTCGAGTCGATTTCGTCTTCGCGGAGGGTTTCGATGCGCGGCGTTCGCCGGCACGCGGCCCTGGCTCTTTGCTGTCTCGGCCTCGTCGTCGCCTTCCCGGCGATCGACGCGCAGGCGTCCGACGAGAACCAGCAGGCCGCGAGTGCGCAGCCGATCGCCGAGGTGGCGAGCATTCAGGGGACCGTCGAGGCTCTCTCTGCCAACGGCCAGGTCCGCGTGCTTGCGATCGGCGAGCCGATCCAGGCGGGCGAGCGCGTCCGCACCGGCCCCGGATCCACCGTCGGGCTCTGGCACGACGAGGCCCTCGCCCAGCTCCCCGAGAAGAGCAAGGCCCGCTTCGACCGCAACACCGACGGCCAGACCCGCGTCACCCTCGAAGAAGGCGCCATTCGCGTCGTCGATCCGCGCAAGGCCGGCGAGCCGATCGAGCTCGTCGCCCTCGACTCCTCGAGCACCGTCCTCGGCGGCGACCGCGAGGCGCGCATCCTGCGCGAGAAGGCGGGCGCCTACGCGATGCTCTGCGACTGGGTGCAGCCCGTGTCCGTCACGCGCCGCGCCGAAGGCAAGAGCGCGCGGCCGGGCGACTGCGTCATCGCTCATCCCCGTGAGGCCATGTTCGCGGCTCCGGGCCACACCGACCGGATTCCCCTCCTCGGCGGTGCGCCGTCGCTCGCTGACGCGGGACCGGCGATCGACCCGGCCGGGCTGATCGATCCGCTCCCGCCGGTCGGTGCCGCGGGTCCGGGTGCGTTCGGGCCGGGTAGCCTGCCGGGAAGTGGTGCGCCGGGTGCCGCTCAGGCGCTCCGCAGCCCCTGTCTGACCGTCGGTGTGGGTTGTACCGGCAAGTTCCGCGTCTTTGAGCCGCAGCCTGGTGGCGATCCGTTCCCGGGCGCGGGCGGCTTCCCGGGTGGCGGAGACGTCGACTAGCGAGTGCGACTCTCTCGCGAATCGCGAGGCGATCCAGAGAGCACGAAGAGCAACGGGCGCGTCAGCGCCCGTTTGCTTTTCGGGCCTGGGCTCGAGGTGACTCTTGCGCGCGGAGCTGGGAAGCCGTCTTCGTCGACCCATCCGCGCTCCAGCCCGGCGGAGCGAATACGTAGGCGAGCCGCGTGGCGAGCGGCGCGGGCCGGAGAGCTGCGCCGACCATCGCGGCCCACTCGTGGAACGCGATCCGCGGCGGCGAGAATGTCGCGATGTTCTTCGTGAGGCCGTAGACGATGGGCGCCCGCTCGGGCACGAAGGTTCCGAACAAGCGATCCCAGACGATCAGGATTCCACCGTGATTGCGATCGAGGTACTCGACGTTCGCGCCGTGGTGGACGCGGTGATGGGACGGGGTGTTGAAGACCGCCTCGAACCAGCGGGGCAGGCGGTCGATCAGCTCCGTATGGATCCAGAACTGGTAGATCAGACAGATCGAGATCTGCGTCGCGATCATCGCCGGCGAGAAGCCCAGGAGCGGGAGCGAGATGTAGAAGAAGGGGACCGTGAAGGGCGTCGTCCAGGATTGGCGCAGCGCCGTCGAGAGGTTGAAGTACTCACTCGAGTGGTGG
>JANMTD010000328.1:0-12111 GCA_031390075.1 Deltaproteobacteria bacterium
CAGTTCGACCTGACACTGCGTTCGAAGACGGTCGTCCCGACCACGACGATCAGCTCGTCGATCACGACGAACCCGGTGGAGACCGTCGTGGTCGCGCCGTCCAAGGACACGACGATCTACCAGGCGAACACGAGCGCGAGCAATGGCTGGGGCGAGTCATTCTGGGCCGCCGCCGGTACGGGGGCGAATGAGCTGCGCGCACTGTTCGGCTTCAACGTCGCGAGTGTGATTCCGGCGGGCGCGATCATCGTCGATGCCCGGCTCGAGCTCGACGTCCTGAACGTGTCGGATACGCCACTGGTGTCGCTGTATGCCATTCCCCGAAGCGTCGGCCTGCCCTGGAACCAGGGATTCGCAAACGCGAGCGGAGACGAGTCGACTCCAACGAGCTCGAGCGATCTGGCCGCCACCTGGTCCCATCGAAGGTGGTCATTTTTCTTCCCGGATGACCCGTGGTCGAGTCCGGGCGGGGACCGCCAGCTCCCCGCCCTCGCTGCGGGCAGGGTCAGCAGGGTGGGCACCTTCAACATGACCTCCCCCGGGCTCGTCGACCACGTGACGCTCCTCGCTGCCGGCTCCACATCGCACGACGGTCTCCTCCTGCTCGCCGGGAACGGGAGCGCGCGATTCGCGAGCTCGGAGAACGCCACGCCGTCCCGACATCCTCGTCTCTCGATCGATTACGCCATGCCCCCCGACCCGATCTCGAGCAACCTCCCGACCTCGACCGCCACTTTCATCAACGAGGGTCAGAACTTCCGCTGGATCTACGATCTCGACCACGACAATGTCCTCATCACGCCGATCCTCGGACGTTGTCAGGTCATGGAGAACTTCGGCTTCTCCCTGCCCTATTCCTATCAATTCCAGGGGAGCCCGACCTTTGCAGGCGTCGATTGCTGCTCGTGGCAGATCGATTCGCAGACCGGGATCAGCGGCAGCGGACAGGCGCTGTTCTTCATCAATGTCGACGGCGGAAACCCGGCGAACCAACCCCTCGACGTGGATCTCGACGGCATCAAGGACCTCTGCGACAACTGCCCGAACGTCCCGAACGGCCCGCTCCTCGGCAGCTGCATCACCGGCTCGCAGATCGGGAACCTCTGCCGCTCGAATCAGGAGTGCGACGGCGGCCTCTGCAGCTTCGCCCAGGACGATCAGGATCTCGATGGAGAGGGCAACGCCTGCGTGCCCGAGCCCGGCTTCCTGTCCGGACTCGTCGCGGGAGCGGTCGCCTTGCTCGCGCGCGCGCGGCGACGGACGACTTTGATGCGCCGGATCTGAGTGCGATCCTCTGCCGGGAGTTCGAGAGGCGCAGACTGCGAAGCCTCTCGACCCGGGGAGGGATGCATGTCGAGATTCCATGGAATCAGTTTCGTTCTCACGCTGCTCTTTGCCGCCGTGCCGGGCGCGAGCGCCGGGCCCGAGGCGGAACGCGAGGCGATCGAAAACGCCGCGTGGAACGCCTTCTGCGATCGCCTGAAGGAGACGGGTCGCGAGATCCTGCGCGAGGATCTCCCCGCGACCGACCTCGATCGCGCAGAGGGCCAGCGCTACCTGCTCCAGCGCCTGTCGGCCTCGATCGACGAAGTCCTCGACGGCGAATCGGGTCCGCCGGTCGTCGAGCTCTATTCGCACAAGCTCGGCAAGTACGGCATGGACAGCGCCGACGCCAAGTACTCGACGGCGCGCCTCGCAGGAGACGGCACCTATCGCCTCTCCGGCAAGCTCGGCACCGCCCACCACATCGCCTTCCAGCTCGTGACGAATCGCGACGGCTACGAAGCCTTCGACTCGATCAGCCGCGAGGACATCCCTGTCGACGGCTCGGGGAATTTCGAGCTGCTGATCCGTGCGTCACGACCGAAGGACTGGAAGGGCGCCTGGCTCCGGCTCCATCCCCGCGCGTCGGAGATCCTGCTTCGCGAATACTTCTACGACTGGGCGAACGAAGGCCCCTCGGAGTTTCGGATCGAGCGCCTCGACCGCATCGGCCCCTCGATCCCGGTTGCACCGGCCGCGACCGACGCCCTCTTCGACGAGATCGGCGATCTCTTCGCGGCGACGGTGCCGAAATGGTTCGCGCCCTCCCTCGACGACCGCGCGCAGCGTGTGAACACGCTGCGTCCGCCGGCGAAGTCCGGTTCGGAGGGCCTGCGCGAGAACGCCTACGGCAGCGGCTGGTTCAGGCTCGGGCCGGACGAGGTTCTCGACGAGCCGACGGCTCATCTGTGGAGCTTCGAGCTCGGCAATTTCTGGTGGCAATCGATCGACTACGTGGACCACAGCTCGAGCCTGAACGGCTTCCAGGCGGTCAAGAGCAGCGACGGGCGTTATCGCCTCGTCGTTGCGCTCGAGGATCCGGGCGTGCCGAACTGGCTCGATCCGGCGGGCCATTCCGAAGGCGTCATCATCCACCGCTATCAGAAGGCGCCGGAGAAGAATCCGATTCCGGTCGCCCGGGTCGTCACGCGATCGAAGCTTCGCGAGGCGCTTCCCGCCGATACGCCCCGCGTGAGCCCCGAGGCCCGGCAGGCCGAGGTTCACATGCGCCAACGGCACGCGGCGCGGCGCTGGGCTCCGTGACGGACGCTGCGGCTGCCGCGAATCATCCCGAACGGGGTTGCCCGAACGGTCCCCGATTCGACAGAATGGACCCGCGAACCAGAGAAGCACGGATTCGCAGGAGGCTCGAGGACGATGACGGGATGGCGCGCGCGCTGGATGTTTAGCGTCGTATGCACCCTCGCCTCGGCCATCGCCTGCGACCGCGAATCGGCGACGCCCTCCGCCGGGCCCACGGCGGACTCGGCCGCGGCGGCGACGGAAGACGGCAATGCGAGCCCGACCGAGGCGCCGAGCATGATCGAGCTGCTTGCGGATCTCCCGGCGCTCCCGACCCATTGGGTGGCCGATCCGCCCGTGGCCGCCGATGCGCCGCCCGTCGACGACGCGATGCTGCGCTCACCCTTCGCGGATCCGAGCCGCTGGCTCCACTACGGCGGTGACTACCGTGGCTACCGCCACAGTCCGATCCGCAGCCTGAATCCGAAGTCGGTTTCGAAATTACAGGTCGCCTGGGCGATGCCGACCGGCACCCAGCAGCAGTTCGAGGTCTCACCGATCGTCTACGGCGGCGTGATGTACGTGAGCAGCTCCTACAACCGGCTCTTCGCCCTCGATGCGAAGACGGGTGAGCTCCTCTGGCGCTATGACCATCCGCAGCCCGCGGACCTCCGCGCCTGCTGCGGACCGGTGAATCGCGGGGTCGCGATCGCCGGCAACTCGATCTTGATGGCGACCCTCGACGCGCGGCTCGTCGCCCTGGACCGGCGCAGCGGCGCCCTGCTCTGGAATCGCGAGATCATCGAATACGGCCGGGGCTACAGCGCGACCTCGGCGCCCTTCGTGGTCGGCAAACGCGCGATCATCGGGGTCGCGGGCGGGGAGTACGGGATCCGGGGCTTCTTCGACGCCTATGACGTCGACACGGGCGAGCGTCTCTGGCGCCACTACACGATCCCCGCGGCGGGTGAGCCCGGCGTCGAGACCTGGGCGGGAAGGTCCTACGAGACGGGCGGCGCCCCCGCCTGGAGCCAGGGCGCCTACGACCCCGAGACGGACACGCTCTTCTGGACGACCGGCAATCCCGCCCCCGACTTCAATGGCGACGAGCGCGCGGGGGACAACCTCTTTTCGAATTCGCTCCTCGCCGTCGATCCCGCGACTGGACTGCGCAAATGGCATTTCCAGTTCACACCCCACGACGTCTGGGACTTCGACGGCAATACCCAGATCTACCTGGTCGACGTCGAGATCGACGAACAGAAGATTCCGGTCGTCGCACAGGCCAACCGCAATGGCTATTTCTACCTGATCGACCGCCGCGACGGGAAGTTCCTGCGCGCGACGCAATACGTCGAGCAGATGAACTGGGCGACGATCGACGCGGACGGACGGCCGGTGGTCGGGCCCGATGTCTGGCCGACCGAAGAGCCGTCCCATCGCGTGTGTCCCGGCAACATGGGCGGGATGAACGGCGCCTGGAGCGGGAGCTTCGATCCGGCGCGAGGGCTCGCCTTCATTCCCGCGATCGAAGCCTGTCAGCATTTCGTGAAGGGGATCGCCGTCTACAGCGAGGGGGCTCCGTTTCTGGCCGGCACCCCCGACACGATCGACGCCGCCGCGCGCAAGGCCTACGGCCACGTCTCGGCGATCGACGTCGCGACCGGCGAGATCCGCTGGCGCGCGGAGGACCGCTTCCCGATGATGGCCGGCGCCGTCAGCACCGCGGGTGGGGTCGTCTTCACCGGCAACCTCGAAGGCGAGGCCCTCGCCCTCGACGCCGACACGGGTAAGGTCCTCTGGCGCTTCCGAATGGGGGGCGGCGTCCGGAGCCAGCCCATCGTCTTCGAGCTGGGCGGTCGGCCCTACCTTGCGATCGGCTCGGGCAGCTGGGCGACGACGGATGCCTTCCTCGCGGGTCTCGACAAGATTCCGGAAGGCGGCCACCTCTTCGTCTTCACGCTGCCGGAGTCGTGAGCCCATGCACGAGTTCCCGCAACGGGCGATCGTCGCTCGGGCCCGCGCATTCGGACTGCTCCTCGGGATCGGCATCGCGCTCGGCTGCTCCGCCCCGGAGTCCCCCGCCGCGCGCCATGCGAAGGAGCCCGATTCCCTGAAGCGCGGAAAGGGCCTCTTCGTCGGGACCTGCGGTGCCTACTGCCATGGCCTCCAACCGGGGAATCGCGACGCGCCCTATCTCTTCGACTGCGAGTGGAAGCACGGAAGCTCCGACCAGGAGATCTTCGACGTGATCCGCGCCGGCGTGCCGCAGACCCGCATGCAGGGCTTCGCCGACCGTCTGCCGGAGGGCGACGAGGACATCTGGCGGCTCGTCGCATTCCTGAAGTCGAGATCGAGCTGCTAGGCCCAGCCTCGCGAGAGCGGGACGCGGTGGTAGAAGACGAGCTTCCGGTGCGCGAACTTCCAGAGGCCGTCCTCGCGCTCGAAGCGGTCCTCGTAATGCCCCGCTGCGGTCATCGCCTCGCCGTTCTCGACCGTGCGGAGCTCGAGGCTGCAAAAGCCGGTGGCGCGGTCGCCGTCGAGCTCGATCACGTGGTTGTGGACGAAGGGGATCGGGTGCAGGTCCTTGAATGAGTTGCGGTAGAGATCGAGCAGCCGGGCTCGTCCGCGCTCGACGATCTCACCGGATTCCATGACGCCCTCGCGCGTGAAGAGCGCGACGATCTCCTCTGCGCGCCCGCCGACGGCGAGCTGGCAGTAGCGCGAGGTCAGCTCGCGGATCGCCTCCCGGTCTTCGATGGCGCGGATCCGTTGTTCGAGGCTGGACATGAAGAGCTTCCCTTCTGTTCTGTCGTTCGCGGACGAAGGTCGCACCCGCCCATCAGGCGTCGAGCCGCAGCAGGCGAGCGGGGTTGTCGCAGGCCATCTCGCGCAGCTGCGTTTCCTTGGCACCGGCCTGCCAGAGCGCATCGACGTAGTCGTGGAGGCCGATGGCCGGCCGCGGAAGCTCGTCGGTCCAGCCGTAATCGGTCGAGAGCACGACCTGGCGCGAACCGATCGCGTCGATCGCGCGGACCACCTCGGGCGCCGCCGGGCCGTGACCGGCCATGCAGGTCGCGGCCGCGAGCTCGATGAAGGCGCCGAGCTCCGCCAATCCGACACAATCCGGAATCGAGAGACCCGGCCCCGCCCCGGAGTTCATCGCGTGGGTCACGATGACGCGACCCCTGCGGCCGAACGCCTTCGCCACCGCGAAATGTTCGGCCTTCGAGGTATGCCCGGTCGCGACGATCGCGTCGTATTTCTCGACGAGCGCGAGGATCTCCTCGACTTCGGGACGGAGCCGGCCGCGCTCGTCGAGCATCACGATGCCCTCGCCCGGCACGTTCAGCATCGCCGCGACGCCGTTCTCGAAATCCTGCTGACTCGAGATGGTGGGCAGCCAGACGATCGCCGCTCCGTCGCGCAAGGCGACTTCGACGGCCCCGGGATTGAGCCCGCCGATGCAGAAATCACAGCAGATCGAGCCGTAGACCCGGACGCCCGGGACCGTTTGGGTCACGGCGTAGGCGAAGGCGTTCGTCGGAAAATCATGGGACTTGAGGACGAGGGCCTTGAAGTCGAGGGCCACCGCGTCCCGCGCCGCGTCGAAGGGATCGACGGCATGTTGACGGCCCACGACGGACTCGGGCCCGAAATGACAGTGGAGATCGATCGCACCGCCCAACACGATCCGAGACATGGCTTCTCCTGGTCGCCCTCGTCAGCCCGAGAGCCGCCGGATCCCCGCCATCGCCGTGTGGTGCGCGAGGATGCCGCCGTCGACGGAGAGGACCTGGCCGGTGATGAAGGCCGCCGCATCGGAGGCCAGGAAGACGACCGCGGAGGCGATGTCCTCGGGCCGGCCCAGGCGGGGCGTCAGCGTATTCTCGACATACACCTCGACCGCCGCCTTCGGGACATTCGCCTCGAGGGCTGGCGTCGCGATCACGCCCGGCGCGACCGCGTTGCAGCGAATACCGTGCTTCCCGTACTGCACGGCCACGTTCTGCGTGAGCGATCCGAGCCCCGCCTTCGACGCGGCGTAGGCGGCGCGCACGACGTCACCCGTCAGCCCCGAGGCCGACGAGGTGTTGATGATCGAGCCGCCGCCGCGGCGGATCATGTGGGGAATCGCGTATTTGCAGCCGAGCATCGGACCGCGCAGGTTGATCCGCATGTTGCGGTCCCAGACCTCGGTCGTGAGATCGACGATCGGGCCGTCGGCGGCCATCAACGCCGGGTCGGAGTCCGCCGCGTTGTTGTGCAGGATGTCGAGGCCACCGAACTCCCGGACCGCCGCGTCGATCATCGCCGAGATCGAGGCCTCGTCGCCGAGATCGACCTGTTGCGCGTAGCCCCGCCCGCCCCGCGCCTCGATCTCGCCGGCGACCTTCCGCGCGCCGTCAGCGTTCAGATCCGCGACGACGACCGACGCGCCGGCCTCCGCGAGCGCGAGACAGGTCGCGCGCCCGATCCCCGAAGCGCCGCCCGTCACGATCGCGACCCGACCTGCGAGGGAGTACGCCTCCATCATCGCACGATCCGAACCGGAAGGTGTTCCGGCCCGTACTCCTGCAGATGATTGACGCACTGCCACACGAATCCGGGCGCGAGCTCGACACGCGACCTCGCCATCAGCGCCAGCATCTCCTCGAGGATCGCGCGACCGATGAGCCGCGTCAGGTGGTTTCCGAGGCAGAGGTGGGGCCCCGATCCGAAAGCGAGATGCTCGGGCGGATCGATGCGGTCGAGGCGAAAGGATTCGCCGTCGGGATACGCGGCCTCGTCGCGATTGGCGGCCGTGATATGGCACATGACGTGCTCACCCTTGAAGACCGGAACGCCCCCGATCTGCGAGTCCGCACGCGCCGTCCGCCACATGAAGGCGACGGGCGCCTCGTAGCGGAGCGACTCCTCGACGGCGCGGTCGATGTTCGCGTCGTCGCGCCGCAGCGCCGCCTCGAAGCTGCGATCGGTCAGGAGTCGGTAGAGCAGATTCCCGATCATGTAGCTGGCCGAGAGCGAGCCCGCGAGCAGGTTCACGACGAGGGTCCGCGTATGCTGCGCCGCGATCGACCAGCCGTCGTCGCCGCGTGTCCGGACCATCGCCGCCAGCAGATCGTCATGACCGGCGTCATGAGCGCCGTCGCGGGCGCGGATCTCGATCTGCTCGTCGATGCAGCGCGCGAGGTCGGGGAAGCCGCCGGCGATCCCCTCGCCGCGCTCGGTCCGACCGGTCGCCGGCCAGCTGCTGTGGAGCAGCGCGTCGCACCATCCCATCAGCGGATCGTGGAGCGCCTCGGGAAAGCCCAGGACATCCGCCGACACCGAGCCCGGGATCGGGATTCCGAGATCGCTCATCAGGTCGCCCTTGCCGCTCGCGACGATGGCCTCGAGGCGCCGCTTCACGGCGCGCCGCGTGAAGGGCTCGGACTCCAGGGCCTTGGCGACCGTGAACGTGCGGTGGAGCACGCGCCGGATCTTCGGATGGAGCGGCGCGTCGAGCTCGCCGAGGAAGCTCTCCTCCGTCGACACGACGATTCCCGGCGCGCGCATGTCGCCGACGCTCGAGAAGCCCTTCGAATCGCGGAAGACCTCGACGGCGTCCGCATAACGTGTGACGAGGACGATGTTCTCGGCGGGCCGGCAGACGGGCTTCTCGCGCCGGATGACGGCCATGCGCGCGAAATCCTTCGCCTTCGCCGGATCGTTCGGATCGAAGGCGTAGGCCTGGTCGACGCCGGGTCGTGTCGTCATCTCAGTTCTTCCTCGCCGACAGGTCCACCGCGCAGCGGATGGGGCCGAATTCGAGCGGAGCGTGGGCCACGCCGCGGGTCGGCACGAGCTGGTTGCGCACGATCCCCTTCGAATCGACCGCGTACTCGGGCGCACATTCGAGCAGCACCTCGAGGGCGACCCGCGTCTCGAGCCGCGCGACCGCGTTGCCGAGACAGAAATGGATCCCGTGGCCGAACGTCCAGTGGCTCTTCACGGGTCGCTCGAGATCGAGGACGTCTGGATTCGGAAAGATGGTCTCGTCGTGATTGGCGGAGCCGTAGAGCAGGAGGACCTGGTCACCCTTCGGAATCGTCGTGTCGCCGACCTCCACGTCGCGGGTCGTCGAGCGCGCCAGGCCCTGGACGGGCGAGACGAAACGCAGGATCTCCTCGAGGGCCTGCGGCCAGCGGGCGGGCTCGCGCACGAGCTTTCTGCGCTCGTCGGGATGGTCCGCGAGCGAGATGATCGCGTTCGCGATCATGTTCATCGTCGTGTTCTGCGAGGCGTCGTGCAGCAGCGAGCAGAAGCCCCCGATCTCTTCGTCGGAGAGCTCCTTACCCTCCTTCTGATTGTGGAGGATCTGCGAGATCAGGTCGTCCGAGCGGTGGACACGGCGTTCCGCGACGAGCTCCGTCCAGTAACGACCCATCTCGGCGTAGGCCGCCAGCGCCGCCGGGCTCGTGAAATCCCCGCCGGCCAGCGTCGCCAGGTTCCAGGCGAGAAACTGCTCTCGGTCGGAGACCGGCAGATCGAGCAGCTCGCACATCGTGAGCGTCGGAATCTGATGGGAATAGTCGGGGGCCGCATCGCAGCCCCCGCTCTCGATCAGCCGTTCGAGGATCGCCCGGGCGCTCGCGCGAATATGGGCCTCGAGGCGCGCCACGCGGACGGGCGTCAGCACCCGGGCCAGGATCGCGCGCAGCTCGTCGTGGCGCGGCGGATCCATGTTGAACATGTTGGGCGGAATCAGGGAGATGTCGGTATCGATCAACGTCCCGCGTGCCGACGAGAAGGTCCGCCAATCGGCGAGGGCGTCGTTGACGTCCTTCGCCCGCGAGATCATCCAGTAATGCGGCCAGACCCGGCCTTCGCGCGTCGCTTGCCGATAGGCGGGCGCGTGGTCTCGCATCCGCTTGTAGGCGGGATACGGATCGCCGAAATTACGCTCGTCGAAGGGATCGAACTCGAAGCTACTCGGTACACCGCTCATCGCGTGACCACTCCTTTTCGCACGCCGCTTCTCATGTCACATGCCGCTGCCTACGCCCGGACCGCTGCACTCTCCGGCCGCCGGGGCATCCGAAGCGCGACCAGGACCAGCGCCGCGAGGCACAGCGCCCCCGCGAAGATCTGGAACGCGAGGACGAAGCTGCCCGTCTGCCCATGCGCACGACCGGCGATTCCGAATCCCGCCATCGCCCCCAGCGAGATGATCGGCGCCTGCAGCCCCATCGCCCGTCCGAAATTGGCGACCCCGAAGATCGCCGCCATCAACGCGCCCCAGACCGGCAGGATACCGCCCGCCGCGAGCCCCATCACAGCCACGGTGGCGAGGAGTACCGGGTATTCCGGCTCGCTGGTCATCAGGCTCACGCTCCCCACCGTGAGGCCAATCGCAGTTCCGAGGCCGGCCTTCAACGAGAAGCGGTCCGCGGCCCAGCCGAAAGCGAGCTTTCCGATCAGACCGGAAATCGTGAGGACGACCGTCACCGTCGATCTTTCGAGTGCATCTGCGCCCAGGTCCCCGGCGAATTTCGGCACACTGAAGAGCATGCCGGAATACGCGCCCAGGAAAAGTGCGAGACAGAGGCTCACGACCCAGAATGCAGGCTGGCGCAGGACATCGGCCGTCGACAATGGACGACCCGTCGTCGAGGCGGCCATCTGAGCCCCTGCCGGCGGCCCCTCCGGCTCAAGGCCGAGGTCCCTGGGATGATTGCGAAGAGCGAAGACCAGCAGGGGCACCACGAAGACGGCCACCGCGACGGCCATCAGTCGCACCGTGTCCCGCCACCCCAGCGTCTCGAATCCGAGCCCGAAGAGCGGCGCCATCACCATGCCGCCGACCGAAGTCCCCATCGCCGCGATGCCGAGCGCACGGCCGCGCGACGTCGTGAACCAGCGGGAGACGACCGCCGAGCCCACGATCGGGCCGAGTAACGTCATCGCCGCCGCGATGAGGGTCGACATCGCGATCCCGAATGCGAGCTCGTTCGGCGCCCAGGCGAGCGCAAACAGCCCGCCGATGAGGGCACCCGAGCCGATCAGCATCAGCCCGCGCACGGACCAGCGATCCACCAGCGGGCCCACGACGAGTGGCAGCGCCATCCCCAGCAGGGTCATCCCGATCATCGCGTGACTCAGCTTCTCCATCCCGCAATCGAACTCGTCCTCGACGGGCACGAGCAGGAGCGGCAAGCCGTAGCTCGCGAAGCCGACCATGAAGAGCTGGACCATGAAGACGGTCGCGACGATCCACCAGCCATGGAACATGAATACCCCGCTTCCCGACCGTTCCGAGGGCGACGCGGCCCCCGCGCCCCGCGCGATGGTACCCATCCGAGGGCGGGCCGCTCGCCCTGTTTTCGAAAGCTCGGGTAAGCTCGGATTGGCCTCGCGACGCGTCTGCCCGACGTCGACATGCAGGCGGCCGGAGGGATCATGCAGCTCACGGGACGATGTTATTGTGGACAGGTCCACTATCGCGCGGAGGGCGAGCCCGCGATGCGGGCGCAGTGCCATTGCCGCGAGTGTCAGTACATCTCGGGCGGGGCCGCCGTCTTGATCATGGGGATGCCGGCCGCAGGTTTCTCACTGACCCGGGGCGAGACGAAGGCCTTCACGCGCAGCGACATTCCGCGGCCCGTGACGCGCGAGTTCTGCCCGAATTGCGGAACGCATCTACTGACGCGCGCGCCGGACGTCCCGCTCGTGTTCCTGAAGATCGGAACCCTCGACGATCCGTCCGTCTTCCGCGGCCCGGACGCCGTGCTCTTCACGATCGATCAGCAGCCGTGGCACCTGATTCCGGACGACGTACCGAGCTTTCCGCGCATGCCCGGTTAACGGGGCGCGGACTTGCCTCTCGCCACCTTGCGCATTCCCGGGCGCGGCGGGATCACGAGGGGGTCGAACCGCGGCGCGTGCCGCCGGGCCGCGGCCTGCGACATGTCGATCCGCCCCGTCACGACCGCGCCGTCGTGCAGGACGATGCGCGGTGCGCAGACGTCGCCGCGGATCACACCGCCCGGCTTCACCTCGATCCAGTCCTCCGCCGACACGTTGCCGCGCACGGTCCCCTTCACACGCACCGAGCGCGCCTCGATCCGAGACTGGACGAAACCGTCGCGGCCGACCGTGACCCGCGAGCGCCGCGCGCGCACACAGCCTTCGACGAGCCCCTCGATCTCGATGTTCTCGTCGGCCACGAGATCGCCCGCGACCTTGCTGGCGGGACCGAGCACGCTCGCCTGCTTGCGCGCGACTCTGGCGAGCGAGAATTCCACGTCGATCTCGGAGTAGAGCGGCGCCGAGCTTCCGCCGACGACGGGCTCACCGCTCGTGCGGGGCGTCTGCGCCGGGCCGAAGACCCGGTCGACGATTTCTGCGTGAACCCCTTCCCGGCCGAGTTCGCGATCCATCGCCGTCACGGCGGCCACGACCCCGCGCGCCGCTTCGCGCGACGGAGCGTTCGGATCCGCTTTTTCCGCTTTCGGCTTCTCGCGAGGAGAGGTCGCCATCGCTCGAGTTCCACCGCCCGATGGG
>JANMTD010000393.1:0-7818 GCA_031390075.1 Deltaproteobacteria bacterium
TCGGCCTCCCGCTGCTGCCGGTCGACGACGGGATGGACGTCGCCGTCGCGGAGTTCGATCGCTGCGTGCGGGCCGGTGCCAAGGCGATCCTGATTCCGGGACTGCCCGTGAAGCCGTACCACGACCCCTACTACGAGCCGATCTTCGCCCGCGCGTCGGAGACCGGCGTTCCGCTCACGTTCCACCGCACCTTCGGCGGCCGTGCCCAGGAGGCGGATTGGGACGGCATCGCCGATCTCAAGATCACGGCTGGCGGGACGGTCTGGCGCTTCTTCTCGGCCGTCCGGATCTTCACCTACCTCGTCTACGCCGGCGTCTTCGATCGCCATCCGAATCTCAAGCTCGTGGCGGGAGAGGTCAACTTCGGCTGGCTTCCGTTCTGGCTGCAGACGATGGACCAGAACGTCGCCGTCCGGTCCGAGCTCCACGACGCGACGCTGCAGTCGACGAAGAATCCCGTCGACCACATGGGGACGAATCTCTTCGTCACGGTCCTCGACGATGCCGTCGGCTTCGATCTGATCGCGAGTCATCCCTGGCTCGCGGATTGCGCGATGTGGTCGTCCGACTACCCGCATAGCGTGACGCTCTGGCCCCGGTCTCGACAGATCCTGGCCGATCTCGCGAAGAACCTGAAGCAGGACCAGCTCGACAAGATCGCCTGCGGCAACGCCGCGCGCGTCTACGGGGTTTAACATTCCGCGGGAGGAGCGATGGATCCCAAGTACGGTGTCGTCTACAAGGTCCAGCCCGAGCCCCTAGAGCCGGCCGCCTGCACGTCCTTCGAGGCCGGTGCGGTCACCTTCATCCTCGAGTACCGGGACGTCGATCCCGAGCGCCTCGAGAGGGCCTACGCCGACCGGCCCGAGGACCTCGCCGAGATCCGGCGCCTCTCGCCGGTCGGCGGGTTCAGCGACACGGGCGTCTCGATCCACGTCTTCGGCACGCGCGACCAGCACGAGTACCTGCGCTTCGACTGCTTCCAGGACGACCCCCACTACCACTACGTACGGCCGACCGGCGACCACAACCACTGGGTGCCCTTCGATCCCATCGCCGGCGGTGACATGTTCGGATTCGCGATGAGCTGTCTCCGGGAACGCCTCGAGACGATGCTGACGTTCGCCGGCGGCGAGGCGATCGCCGCGGCCGTCGACCGCAAACGCGTCGTCCCCGCCGTCGAGGCCCTCGAGAAGAAGGCCCGCGCGCTCCAGGCGGAGCGACGACTGGCCAGCGCCTAGCGCTTACGCGACGAAGAGGCGAGATGCGAGTCGGGCGGTACATCGTCTACGGCGCCGGTGGCATCGGCGCGAGTCTCGGTGCCCAGCTCGCGCGGGCCGGCCGTGAAGTCGTCCTGGTCGCCCGGGGTGCGCAGCTCATTGCCCTCCGCGAGAAGGGTCTCGAATACGTCACGTCCGAGGGCCGGTCCCGCACAGCCCTTCCGGTCTTCGGTCATCCCGGCGAGATCGCCTTCCGATCGGATGACGTCGTGATCTTCGCGATGAAGACCCAGGACTCGCTCGCCGCGTTCGAGGCCCTGGCTGCGGCCGCCGGACCGGATCTGCCCGTGTTATGCGCCCAGAACGGGGTCGAGAACGAGCGCCTCGCCCAGCGTCGATTCCGGAAGGTGATTGGCCTCGCCGTCTGGATTCCGGCGAGCTTCCTCGATCCGGGCGTCGCCCTGAACTATTCGCCGCGGGCTCCGATCGAGCTCGGCCGCATCCCGTCCGGGGTCGACGAGCTGACGCGATCGGTCGCGCAGGACCTGTGCGCCGCGGGCTTCGCCGCCGAGGCTCGGGAGGACGTGCTCGCGTGGAAGCACGCGAAGCTGCTGACGAATGCGGTCTCGAGCCTGGATGCGGTCTGTGGTGGACGCGCCGGGCTCGACGACGTCTGCGCGCGCGTGAAGGAAGAGGGAATGGCCTGCTACCGCGCGGCAGGCATCACGACCGTTCCGGCGGCGGAGTACGAAGCGCGCGTGGCCTTCGCCGTCGCCGCGATGGGCGAGATCGACGGGGTCCCCCGCAGCGGCGGCTCGAGCGCCCAGAGTCTCGCCCGTGGCCAGGGCTCGATCGAGACCGACTACATCAATGGCGAGATCGTCCTGCTCGGGCGGGCGTTCGGGGTCGCGACACCGGTGAACGAGGCGATCCAGCGGGCGGCGAACGAGCTCGCCGCAAAGCGCCAGACGCAGGCCTTCACGCCGGACGAGCTGCGTGCGAGGATCGACACTCTCGTCCGCACGCAGTAGCCGCCCCGTCATCGTCCGTACAGGATCGTTCGTGCGCCTTCGTTCGCACGTCGCCGAAAGGAACGCAGCATGGATCTCGGACTCGCAGGCAAGGTCGCCCTCGTCACCGGAGGGAGCAAGGGAATCGGGGCCGCGATCGCCGCATCGCTCTCCCAGGAGGGCGTTCGCGTCGTGCTGTGCGCCCGCACGAAGGCCGAGGTCGAGGGGACGGCGAACGCCATCGCGAAGTCCACGGGGACCGAGACCCTGGGACTCACGGCCGACGTGACGCGGCCCGACGACCTCGAGCGCGTCGTCGGGGCGGCGGGCGAACGCTTCGGCGGGATCGACATCCTCGTCAGCAACGCCGGCGTCCCGGGCGGGATCGGGTTCGGGCCCCTCGAGCGCGTCGACGATGCCAACGTCATGAAGGACATCGAGACGAAATTCCTCGGGACGCTGCGCGCGTCGCGGATCGTGGTCCCGCACATGAAGCGCCAGGGCTTCGGCCGGATCATCGGCATCGTCGGTCTCTCGGCCCGCTATTCGAGCGCCTATGCGAGCGAGCGCAATCCCGAAGGCGCCTACAACTACTCCGGCGGGCCACGGAATCTGGGCGTGATCCACCTGATGCGAACGCTCGCCCACGAGCTCGGACGCGACGGCATCACCGCCAATGCGGTCCTGCCCGGGGCGACCCGCACGGAGGATCTCGATGCGATGCTGACGCGGCGATCGGCCATGCTCGGGACGACCCTCGACACGCTCCGCCAGGAGTCCTCGAACGTGAATGCGATCGGACGTTGGGTGGATGCGAGCGAGGTCGCAGACGTCGTCACCTTCCTCGCCTCACCGCGCGCCGCGAGCATCTCCGGCGAGGTGGTCGCGGCGAGCGGAGGGGCGGGGCTGGCCATCTTCATTTGAGCGCAGCCGCTCATTCGAGGGTACGTTGGTCGGGCCCGCGGCGGTGATCTCCGCCGCGCGTGTCATCGACCGCTGATCGAGGAGTCCCTGCATGAAGCTCCGCCGCGACTTGCTCGCCGTCTTGACGGGTCTCCCGATGGCCCTCGGTGCGGCGAAGACCTCCGACCGCCTGCCTCCGATGCCGGAGTCGGAATGGAGCCCCGAGGTCCGCGAGATGCTGCGGGGAACCCAGCAGCGCGTCGCCTCTCTCGAGGGGCGCGAAAAGCTCGAGGGCAGCGAACGCCCCGAACCGACCCGGGTCCTGAACATCCTGCGCACGCTCGCCTATCACCCGAAGCTGATGAAGCCCTTCCTCGGCTTCGCTACCGCGATCGCGCAGCAGGGCGTGCTCACGCGCCGGGACTCGGAGCTCCTCGCGCTGCGCGCCGCCTGGAACAGCCAGAGCGACTTCGAGTGGGGCCACCACGTCAAATACGCCCAGGTCGCGGGGCTCTCCGATGCGGAGATCGCGCGCGTCGCCGCGGGCCCGGAAGCCTCGGGTTGGAGCGCCGCAGACCGCGATCTCCTGCTCGCGGCCGACCAGCTCCACGTCCGCCAGCAGGTCGACGACGCGGTCTGGCAACGCCTGGTCAGTCGCTACGACCCGGCCCAGCTCGTCGAGCTCCCCTTCGTCGTGGGCCAGTACACGATGCTCTCGATGGTCGCGAACATGACGGGGGTCGCGCTCGAGGCGGGGCATCAGCCGCTTCCGCCGGCGTCGGAGGGCGCGGCTCCCCGGGGCTCGTCCTCCGGTGGGGGACGTTAGGCTGGCGACGGGACACCCTTGAGCTCGTTCCTCTTCTCGCGCAAGGCGGCCCTGGTCGTCCTGGGCTGCCTCGTCTGCCAGATGGGGGCCGGACTCTTCTACGCGAGCCGCGCGATCGCCCCCGACGTGATCGCAGAGCTCGGCTGGACGCGCACGATGTGGTCGTCGGCGATGGCGCCGATGATCTTCGTGACGTCGGTCTGTCAGGCCGTGATCGGCGCGGCCTGCGTTCGCTACGGGATCCGGCCGGTGCTCGTCGTGGCCGTGCTCTGCCTTGGCGGGACCTTCCTCGTGCTTTCGGGGATGCACTCGCTGCCCGCGTTCTACGCGGCGACGATGCTGCTCGCGCTCGGCAATGCGGGGATCGGCGACGTGTCCGTCGGCGCCGTAGTCACGCGCTGGTTCGAGCGCTCGCGGGGCATCGCGCTCGGATTCGCTTTCGCGGGCTCGAACATCGGCGCCGTGCTCTTCGTCCATGCCATCGACGAGTGGACCGGCGTCTTCGGCTGGCGGACGGCGACGGCGGCGGTCGGGCTCGGGGCGGTGGCCCCTGATCCTGCCCTTCGCCCTGTTCGTCGTCCGGGATCCGCGGCCGGGCGAGGGCGAGCCCGCGAGCGCGAGCTCGGGCTCTGGATCGGGAGCAGCCGAGCCCCCTGCGGACGAGAGCTCGTCGACCCTCGCGGAGTCGCTTCGGACCCCCGCCTTCTGGATCCTCTTCTTCACGGTCTTCTGTTATGCCGTCGCCCAGCTCGGCATGATCGACCACCTCGTCCTCTACCTCGTCGATCTCGGCTACGGGCGGAGCGAGGCCGCCGACGCCCTCGGGCTGACGGTGGGCGCGGGAATCCTGGCGAAGCTCGGCGCCGGGGCCGTGGCGCTGCGTATTCCGACGCGGAAGCTGCTCGTGGCGAACACGGCGCTGCTGTCCCTCGGCATCGGCCTGCTGCCCCTCGCCTCCGACCCGCGGCTGCTCGCCCTGGCGGGCGTGGCCTTCGGAATCGCGACCTCGGCCCGCGACGTGCTCATCCCGCTCGCCGCGGCCGAGTTCTTCGGAGCGCGCTATTTCGCGGCGATCTACGGTGTGATGATGCTGGCGTATTTTCCGGGGGGCGGGCTGGGGCCGATCGTGCTGGCCCGGATCCGCGACGTGTCGGGGAGCTACGAGATGGGGTTTGCGGTGTGTCTCGCGATCCTGATGGCGGCGCTCGCGGGGCAGCTCTTCGCCGCGCGGCAGGCCTTCGGCCGCGGCGCCGCGGCGCAGCGACGGGCATCGGTGGCCGCGCGTCCGACGCGGGGCGGAGGCGCTTGATGCGCGTGCTCGAAGGCGTTCGGGTGATCGAGGTCGCGCAGTACGTCTTCGTGCCGCTCGCGGGGAGCGTGCTCGCCGAATGGGGCGCCGAGACGATCAAGGTCGAGCCGCTGGGCGGGGGAGACGCCTATCGCGGCCTGCGGCGCACGGGGGCCCTCGCCGTCGAAGGTCCCGTCAACTTCGCGGTCGAGCACGCCAACCGAGGCAAGCGCAGCATCGGCCTCGATCTCTCGAAGCCCGGAGGTCGCGAGGTGCTGGCGTCTCTCGTGAAGACGGCGGACGTCTTCCTGACGAACCTCCTGCCGGAGTCCCGCGAGCGGCTCGGCGTCGAGCTCGCCGACGTGCGCGCCTGGAATCCGCGGATCGTCTATGCGCGGGGGACCGGGATGGGTGAGCGCGGCGCCGAGCGCAATCGCGGCGGCTTCGACTACGCGACCTACTGGGCCCGGGCGGGCAGCGCATTCGGGGCAACCCCGCCCGGTGCGGCGCGGCCGTCACCGATGCCGGGCGGCTCGTATGGCGACTCGCTCGCCGGACTGACGCTCGCTGGCGCGATCTCCGCCGCGCTCTACGCCCGCGAGCGGACGGGCGAGGCGCCGGTCGTCGACCTTTCGCTGCTCGGCATGGGCATGTGGGCGATGGGCATGGCGATTGCGGGGTCTCTCGCGCAGGGAACGGTCTGGCAGCCGCTGCCGCGGGTTCCCGACACGAACGCGCTGGCGGGTACGTACGCGACGAAGGACGGGCGCTGGATCGCGATCGTGTGCCTCCAGGCCTTCCGCTACTGGCCTGAGCTCTGTCGTGTCGTCGCGCATCCGGAGTGGATCCTCGACCCGCGCTTCGCGACCGCCGAGCTGCTGCAGCAGAACAGCCCGGCCTGCGCCGCGCTCCTCGACACGCTCTTTGCGAGCCAGCCCCTGTCCCATTGGAAGCGCGTGCTCGCGGATTTCAGTGGCGTCTGGGAAGTCGTGCAGGATACGCTCGAGATTACGAAAGATCCGCAGGTGCTCGCCAACGGATTCCTGTCCCGGGTCGAGGCGGGCGACGGCTCGAGCTTCGAGCTCGTCGCCAATCCGGTCCAGTTCGACGAGCTGCCCGGCGGGACGACGCGGGCGCCGGAAGCTGGGGAGCACACCGAGGAGATCCTGCTCGAGCTCGGCTTCGACTGGGATCGCATCGCCGCGCTCAAGGCGGAGGGGGTCGTATGACGTCGCTGCGCGATCAGACGGCCATCGCGGGGATCGGCTACACGCCGTTCTCGAAGGCATCAGGCGTCACGACGCTGACGCTCGCTCTGCGCGCGATCGCCGCGGCCCTCGACGATGCGGGGCTCACTCCAGCGGACGTCGACGGCCTCGCGACCTTCCGCGTCGGCGACTCGGTGCTGCCGATGGTCGTCGCCCAGAGCCTCGGGATCCGCGACCTGCGCTTTCATCTCGACCAGTTCGGCGGCGGCAGCATCTCCCACGCGATGGTCGCCCAGGCAGCGCTCGCGCTGCACGCGGGCGTCGCGGACACGATCGTCTGCTATCGCGCGCTCAACGCCCGCTCGGGCTTTCGCATGGGCGGAACCGGCCGTCCGCTCGTCGACGCCGTCGAGACCCAGTTCCAGGCGCCCTACGGCTATTTCACGCCGCCGCAGCAATTCGCGATGGCCGCCCGCGCACACATGGCGCGCTACGGCACGAAGCCGGAGCATTTCGGCCAGATCGCCGTCCAACAGCGCGCGTTCGCCCGGGACAACGAGCGGGCGATGATGCGCGGGCCGATGACCCTCGACGACTACCTCGCCGCTCGCTATGTCGTCGAGCCGTTTAGGCTCTTCGACTGCTGTCTCGAGACCGACGGGGCCGTCGCCCTCGTGCTGACGCGCGCCGAGCGGGCGCGAGACCTGCGGCAGACTCCGGTCCTGATCAGCGGGGCGGCCTGGGGCGGTGGCCAGACCCTCTACTCGAACGGGATCGTCGACACGACGCGGACGGCAGCGGCGGACATGGCGCCGCGCCTCTACGCGATGGCCGGAGTTGGACCCTCGGATTTCGATCTGGCGGAGCTCTACGACTGCTTCACCTACAGCGTGCTCGTCCAGCTCGAGGACTACGGCTTCTGTGCCAAGGGCGAGGGCGGTCCTTTCGTCGCGAGCGGCGCCACGGCGCGCGGCGGATCGCTTCCCGTGAATACCCACGGCGGATTTCTCTCCGAGGGCTACGTCCACGGCCTCAATCATGTCGCCGAGGCCGTCTCCCAGCTCCGCCACGCCGCGGGCGCGCGCCAGGTCCCGGACGCCGAGCTCGCCCTCAGCACGGCGCAGCCGGGCTACATCGCCGGCTCGACCGCCGCGCTCGTCCTGCGGAGAGGTGCCTAGCATGATCGAAGAGCTCCCGGAGCCGACGCCGGACCCCGATTCGCAGCCCTTCTGGGACGGGCTCGTGCAGGGAGAGCTCCGCCTGCAGCGCTGCTCGGCCTGCGGCGCGCTCCGCTGGCCGGCCCGGGCGATCTGCAACCGCTGCGCTTCCTTCGACGCCGACTGGATCGCCTGCACCGGTCGTG
>JANMTD010000406.1:0-2918 GCA_031390075.1 Deltaproteobacteria bacterium
GGTTCGGGCGCGCGAAGCCGCGCACGATCTGCGGCGTCTCGGGCGGGAGGCCGAGGCGGGCGACGATCTCATCCCTGACATAAGGGGTCGCGGGCGCGGGCACCGTCGATCTTCCAGCCCTCCCGGTCCGCCAGGATGCCCATCGTCGTCAGCATGCAGGTCCCGAGCGACGCGGCGAGCAGGTCCGTCGGCGAGAAGGACTCGCCCTTGCCCTGGTTGTCGACGGGGGCGTCGGTGTCGAGGCTCGCCCTCGACGGGCCGTGGACCGCCGCCGTGTGCAGGCCTCCTTCGTAGACGAGCTTCATCTCCACCATCGCGACCGACTCTCCTCTTTTTTACGCGCCGGGCGCGCCCGACACGCGGCATGTCCGCGCGAACCCGCGAATGTTGCCCGAATCCCCGCGTTCACGCCCCCGGCATCCGGACCCCGCGTGCTAGCCTGCCCCACCTTCATGCATCCCAAGGACGACAGCGCGCTCGACAGCCCCGGGCCCGAGCGGGACGCCCGCCTGGCGGCCGCCCTCGAGCGCCTCGGCTACTCCGCCTTCCGCCCCGGCCAGCACGAGGCGATCGAGGGCCTCCTCGACGACCGTCATCTATTGCTCGTCGCCCCGACCGGCGGCGGCAAGAGCCTCTGCTACCAGCTCCCCGCCCTCGTCCTCGGCGGCACGACCGTCGTCGTCTCGCCGCTGATCGCGCTGATGCGCGACCAGGTCGACGCCCTCGAGCGCCGCGGCGTCGACGCCACCTTCCTCGCCTCGACCCTCGACGGCGATGAGCTCAGCCGCCGACTCGACGGCTTAGAACGCGGCCGTTACCAGCTTCTCTATGTGGCGCCCGAGCGCTTCGTCTTCCCGCGTTTTCGGGAGATCCTGCGCCGACTCGACTGTCCGCTCTTCGCGATCGACGAGGCCCACTGCATCAGCGAATGGGGCCACGACTTCCGCCCCGAGTACCTCGAGATCGGCCGCGTCCTGGCCGAGCACCCGGAAGCCCGAGTCCTCGCCTGCACCGCGACCGCGACCCCTTATGTCAGGGATGAGATCGTCGCCCGCCTCGGCCTCCCGCCCGAGACGCCGCAGATCGTGCGCGGCTTCGCGCGCCCGAACCTGGCGCTCCGGATCTCGGAGGTCGAACGCGCCTCCGACCGCCGCCGCCTCGTCGACGACACGCTCTACGAAGCGCTCGGCGTCTCGGGCTCGGGCCGCGGCACCGCGATCATCTACGGCCCGACCCGAAAGAGCACGGAGGTCGAGCGCGATCGCCTCGTCGCCGACGGTTGGAAATGCGAGACCTACCACGCGGGACTGACCGGCGAGCGCCGCGACCAGGTCTCGATCGCCTTCGCTGCCGGAGAGCTCGAGATCGTCGTCGCGACCAACGCCTTCGGCATGGGCATCGACCGCGCCGACGTGCGCGCCGTGATCCATCTCGCGCCCCCCGGCTCGATCGAGTCGTATTACCAGGAAGTCGGCCGCGCCGGCCGCGACGACAAGGACGCGATCGCCCAGATGCTGGTCGGCCCGGGCGATATCGCGAGGCGACGGGCGCTCGTCGACGGCGACTCCGACGGAACGCCCTCGAGCATCGAAGCCGCTAAACACCGCTGGTCGCTCTTCCTCGAGCTGATGCGCTTCTCCGAGGGCGGGAGCTGCCGCCACGACGCGGTGCTGCGGTATTTCGGGGACGAGGAGGAGACGCTCGCGGGCTGTGGCCGCTGCGATGTCTGCGAGCGCCTCGCGCGCGGCGAATCGTCGGGCAACGTCGAGAGCGACGAAGAGGTCACGCTGATCGTCCGCAAAGCGCTCTCGGCAGTCGCGCGAATCCAGGGGCGTTATGGACTCTCGGCCGCCGAGGCGCTGCTGCGCGGCGCCGACGATCCGCGGCTCCGAGGGGCGGGGCTCGATCGGACCCCGACGTTCGGGATCCTCGCCGAGCGCTCGGAGATCTGGCTGACGAAGCTCCTGCGCCGCTGTGTCACGGCGGGCTGGGTCGACTTCGAAGGCGGGGATCGGCCGGTCATCGTGCTGACGCGAACAGGAGCGTCGGTCATGAAGGGCGAGCGGGAGGCGAGAATCCTGCTGCCGCCGGATGAGGATGGCGTGCCGCGGGCGAAGTCCGGGGGCGGCTCGGCGGGCCGCGGGAATGCGTTCGTCGTGCGGAAGCGGGCAGCGGCGGGCGGGGACGCGGCCTCCGGCCGTGGGCGATCGGGATCGGCACCCGGGGATGTTCTCGAGGGGGCAGCGCTCGCGCGATTCGAGGCACTGCGGGCGCATCGGCTGCGGGTCGCGCAGTCCGAAGGCGTCCCCTCCTATGTCGTGGCCAGCGACCGCACGCTCCGGGAAATCGCCGAGACAAACCCGAAGAACGAGTACGAGCTCCTGCGCGTCCATGGAATCGGCGACGCGAAAGCACGCAAGTATGGAGCCGACCTTCTCCGGGCCATCGCGGGCATTGAAGGCTGACTCCGGCGCAACAGACCCAGACATGGTCCCCCGCCCGGCGAGCCGAGCATCCGCGATCCCCACACAAACGCCATATCGAAATCGGCACCCACCAAGCCGCGATAACAGGTCGAATTAGCCGCTGAATTAATTATCACGGCACCCGAAGGGACTGAACCGAGCAAAACGACCTTGTGGAAGGCCCAGGGGTCATCTTGGGGTCGGTCGACGGAACGGTCGTTGATTATTGCACGCCGCGATAATTTCGCGGGGGACGCTATCTTGAGGGTTACTAATTAGTTATGCGGCAGATTCGCAGCGCCCTGCCGGTCAGCGAACCAAGTGCAGATCCGGAGGAGTAGACTTCGTGACCAGAAGAATCTGGTCTGGCTTGCTGCACGTTATGATCAGGTTGCTGTCGTCCAGGACAAGCTTCGTGATACGAAGGATTGCTGTATTCACGATGGGGACGAT
>JANMTD010000418.1:0-14199 GCA_031390075.1 Deltaproteobacteria bacterium
GACGTGCGCAATCCGAGCGCAGTGGATCTGACGCTGCGGATCGGGATCGATGGGCCGGCGGTCGGGACGACGGGCGGGCGATGGGTGACGGGGGGCGTCGTGGTGCCCGCCGGGAGCGGCTGGACGACGCTCAGCTTCTCGCTTCGTTCGCAGGATCTCCTGCCCGGTGACTTCGCCGCGACGAGTGCCGCGACGACACGCGCGAATGTCGCCGTCCTGCGCGTGATGCACGCGACCAGCGCGGACTGGTCCGGAACCGCCGTCGCCGCCCAGCTCCTGCTCGACAACATCGAAGCGCTTCCGGAGCCGACCGTCGGCACGAGCGTCGTGGCCGGACTCCTGCTCGTGCGTGCGTTCGCCGCTCGCCGGCGGGCCTGAGAGGAGAGCCTCGTGAAGACGGACCTCGATGTCATCGTGATCGGCGCGGGCTTCGCCGGACTCTACGCGCTCTACCGCCTGCGCGACGTGCACGGCCTTCGCGCGCGGGTCTTCGAGGCGGGCGACGGGGTCGGCGGAACCTGGTACTGGAATCGCTATCCGGGCGCGCGCTGCGACTCCGAAAGCTACATCTACAGCTATTCCTTCTCGAAGGCGCTCGAGCAGGAGTGGCAGTGGTCCTCGAAGTATCCGGATCAGCCGGAGATCCTCCGCTACCTGAACCACGTCGCCGATCGCTTCGAGCTACGCCCCGACATCCAGCTCGGGACGCGCGTGCGATCTGCCCATTTCGACGAGTCCGGCCCGTGCTGGCAGGTCGAGACCGAGGCGGGCGAGCGCGTGTCGGCGCGCTTCCTGGTGACGGCCGTCGGTTGTCTCTCCGCCGCCAACGTGCCGAAAATCCCGGGGCTCGATCGTTTCCAGGGCCGCTGGGTCCATACGGGCCAGTGGCCCACCGACGGCGTCGACTTCGCCGACAAGCGCGTCGCGCTGATCGGAACGGGCTCGACGGGCATCCAGGCGACGCCGCGCATCGCCGCCGTCGCGCGCCATCTCACGGTCTTCCAACGCACGCCCAACTACACGATTCCCGCGCGCAACGCGCCGCTCTCGGCCGACGATTGGGCGGAGATCAAGGCCGTCTATCCCGAGATCCGGCAGCGCGCCCGGGACGGCCGAGCCGGCTTTCCGTTCACCCTCGCCGGCGAGCGCGCCCTCGATTTCTCGGAGGCGGAACGCAACGCGGTGTACGAGGCGCTCTGGCAGGAGGGCGGCTTCAAGTTTCTCTACGCCTCGTTCGGCGACATCCTGCGCGACAAGGCGGCCAACGCGACCGCCGCCGAATTCATTCGCGCGAAGATCCGCGAGATCGTGAAGGACCCGGAGATCGCGCGCCGCCTCTGCCCGACGGACCACCCCTACGGCTCGAAGCGGCCGCCGATCGACACGGATTATTTCGACACCTTCAACCGCGCCAACGTGAGCCTCGTCGACCTGCGCGAATCCCCTCTCGTCGAGATCACGCAGAAGGGCCTCCGGACGCAGGCCGCGGAGCACGCCGTCGACCTGATCGTCTTCGCCACCGGCTTCGACGCAATGACGGGCTCGCTCCTGCGCATCGACATCCGCGGCGCCGAGGGCCAACGCCTCGCCGACGCCTGGGAGTTCGGCCCGCGCACCTATCTCGGCCTGCAGGTCGCCGGCTTCCCGAATCTCTTCACCATCACCGGCCCCGGCAGCCCTTCGGTCCTCGTCAACATGCCCGTCGCGATCGAGCAACACGTCGACTGGATCGGCGACTGCATCGACTACATGGGCCGGAACGGACTCCGCCGCATCGCGGCGCGCCCGGACGCCCAGGAGGCCTGGGTCGAGCACGTCAACGAGGCGGCGCGGGAGACCCTCTTCTACGAAGCGAAGTCCTGGTATCTCGGATGCAACATCCCGGGCAAGCCGGAGGTCTTCATGCCCTACGTCGGCGGCCAACCGGCCTACCGAAAACGCTGCGACGAGGTCGCCCGGGCGGGCTACGACGGGTTCGAGCTCAGCGCCTGACGTCAGGCTCGCAGGTCGTAGGCCTCGATCCTGGGCGTCGCCATCTCCTCGGTGAAGCGCTGGTAGGTGAAGGGCCAGACGGCGGGGATGCCGCGAGAATCGAGGTACCAGCTCCGGCAGCCGGTGGCCCAGATCGTGTTGCGCGCGGCCTCGTCGAACTCGCGGCTGAAGCTCGCCATCGCCGACTCGCTGGCGGAGATCTCGCGACCGCGGCCCGCGCGCAGCGGCTCGACCAGCTGCAGGATGTACTGGAGCTGCATGTCGGCGATCGTGATCAGCGAGAAGTTCCCGATCGGACCATTCGGGCCGTTCAACATGAAGAGATTCGGAAAGCGCGGGATCGAGATCGACAGGTAGGCATTCGGCCTGTCCTTCCAGACGTCTTCCAGATCGATTCCGTCGCGTCCCTTCACCTTCATCGGCCGCAGGAAACGATCGACGCGGAAGCCCGTGGCGAGCACGAGCAGATCGAGCTCGTGCAGGCGACCCTCCGTCGTCCGCACCCCCTTCGGCTCGATCCGCTCGATCCCGTCGGTCACGAGCTCGGCGTTCGGTGCCTGGATGGCGGGGTAGAAATCGCCGGAGACGACCAGGCGTTTGCATGCCGCGCGGTAGTTCGGCCGGAGCCTCTCGCGCAGGACCGGGTCGCCGACGGAGCCCTCGAGGTGGGTCCGACAGACCTCCTCGAGCTTCCTCATCTGCTCCGACTTCGCATCGACGACGCCGTTCGAGAAGGTCTCGTGGAAGGACCGCGTCAGCTCGTCGGCCATCTTGCGGAAGGCCTCGCGATCGCTGCGAAATCCGGTCTTCTCCGCATCCGTGTAGGCCGGATTCTCCTGCGGCCCGATCCACTGGGGCGTGCGCTGGAAGAGCGAGAATTTCTCGGCGCGCGGCACCAGCGCGCCCGTGATCTGGATCGCCGTCGAGCCGGTTCCGATGACGCCGACGCGTTTTCCGTCGATCGGCACCGAGTGGTCCCAGCGCGCGCTGTGAAAGCACGCGCCCTCGAAGGAATCGAGGCCCTGGATATCCGGGATCATCGGATGATGGAGCACACCCGTCGCCGCGATGACGACGTCCGCCTCGTCGCGCTGTCCGCTCTTGAGGGTCAGCTGCCAGCGGCCCTGCTCGAACACGAGCTGGTCGACCTCCTGGTTGAATTGGATGCGCGGCAGGATGCCGTACTTGTGCGCCACGCCCTCGAAGTACGCGCGGATCTCGGCTCCCGGCGAATAGCGTCGACTCCAGTCGGGATTCGGCTCGAAGGCGTAGCTGTAGATGTGGGAGGGCACGTCGCAGGAGAGGCCGGGATAGGTGTTCTCGCGCCAGGTGCCGCCGACCGAGTCTCCCTTTTCGTAGATGACCCAATCCTCGTAGCCCGCCTCACGAAGGCGGATTCCAGCGAGCACGCCGGCCATGCCGGCTCCGATCACGACGAAGCGCATCTTCCCGTCCTTTCAGTCGAAATTGACCGCCGCAAACGGCGAGAGCGGGGTCACCTTCACTTCGGCGACGATGTCGGCGAGGCTCGCCGACATGTGCTTGAAGGGGGCGCTCGCGCAGTGGAGCTCGAACGCCTTTTGATCCGCATAACAATCGAAGTACCAGAACTCGTCGGGGTTCTCGCTCGACTGGCTCATCACGTAGACGAGTGTCCCCGGCTCCTTCTTCGATTCGATACAGACGGACTCGTTGAGCTTCTTCAGCTCGTCTCGCTTGCCGGGCTTGGCGACGATCTTCGTGATGTAGGCGGGTCGGGACATGTCGTTCTCCTGTGGAGGTGGAACCGGGAGTCCACCCGACCGCGGCCGTTCGGTAAAGCCCGGCGAGTCACGCGAGCCGGCTCCACCTTCGAGAACTACAGACTTTTTGTCAACAAGGGACTTGGCGCCTCGTCTCCGCGGCCAGAATTCCCCGGCCCGATCCCCATCCCTCGGGGCATCAAAGCGCTATCACGGCGTCACGATTGGAAAATTTCCGTCGACACGGTCGAGCAGCCCAAAGAAGGCGAGGAGCTCGGTCCGGCTTCCGTCGACGTCGAGGTCCCCGGACAGAAGCACGTCCTTTAGCCCCACCTGCCCGGTCACGAGCTTCAGGAAGAACTCGCGAGTTAGCCGGACAGTCGCCGCGGCCGAAGGGTCTGCTTCGCGCAACCAATGGTGCAGCACGCCGTTCTCGACCTTCAGGACGTAGCTCTGTTCGAGATCGGTGAACACAAAATTGATCACCAGGGGCTCGCGCTCCGCGGCCTTCGGCCCGTCGAGGCGCGTCGCCATCGCCGTGAAAAAGAGATCGAGGGGAATGCGGCCGAGGATCGCGCTCGCAGCGCGCGCATCGAGAGCCTGGACTCCGATGCCGTGGCGGAGCTCGTTCGCGCCCGACAGGTAGACTGAACGCCAGACCCCCGACTCCGCCTGATAGGCGAGCTGGTCGTAGGCGCTCGCGAGCAGCGACTTCGCCTCGCCGTCGCTCTCGTCGGCGAAGACGAGGTGGTCGAGGAGCGTCGCGGCCCAGCGATAGTCGCCCTGCTCGATCGCCGCCCGCGCCTTCTCCTTCAGGGCGGCCGCACCGCCCATCGCCTCGACATAACGCCCGCCGAGTTCGACCGGCGGCAGCGGATCGAGACTCGCCGGATTGCCGTCGTACCAGCCGAAATAGAACTGGTAGACGGCCTTCGCGTTGTGCCGGAGCGTCCCGTAGTAGCCGCGGTTCGCAAAGCTCTTCGCGAGCGGCGGCGGCAGCTCGAGGGTCTCGGCGATCTCGCGCGGGGTCGAGCCTTGATTCGCCAGGCGTAGCGTCTGGTCGTGGATGAATTTGTAGGTGTCGCGCTGGCCCTCGAGAAAGGCGACCGAGCGGTCGTGGCCGAAGACGGGCCAGTTGTGGCTCATGAAGACGACCTCGACGTCGCGGAAGCGCTGGACCGCGTCGTCGATGTAGCCGCTCCATTTGCGCGCGTCGCGGACCTTCGTCCCGCGCAGCGTGTAGAGGTTGTGCATCGTGCGGTTCACGATCTCGGCGCCGCAGTAGGCCTTCTGCGCGGGGAGATAGAAGGCGAGCTCGGCGGGGGCCTCGGATTCCGGTGTGTACTGGAACACGATCTCGACGCAGTCGATCGTCATCAGCTGCGGAGTGTGGTCGATCTCGTCCGTCGGCACCGCGAAGCTCGAGCTGCCCGTCAGCGGCTGCTTCCCGAGCCCCGAGTCGACGTAGCCGCGCTCGCCGTAGGGCAGACCGAAGCCGAACTGATAGGTCGCGCGGCGCCCCATCGCCGTCCCGGCGAGCACGTTCTCGCTCGTCACCTCCTCGACGAAGCGTGCGGGGGCGACGATGCGCGGCGCGGGGAGTCCCGGCTCGGGCAGCAGCGCCGCGACGCCCTGGAAATGGTCGACGTGGCTGTGCGTGAAGATGACGGCGACGATCGGGTCGTCGCCCAGATGCTTGCGCGCGAGGGCGACGGCGGCGCGGGCCGACTCGACACTCGAGAGCGGGTCGACGACGATCCAGCCCGTCTGCCCACGGATCCACGACATGTTCGAGACGTCGTAGCCACGGACCTGGTAGATCCCGTCGGCGACCTGGTAGAGGCCATGCCGACCATTCAGCTTCGCCTGTCGCCAGAGACTCGGGTTCACACTCTCGGGAGCCGCGCCCGACACGAACGCGAAGAGCTTCTGGCTCCACCGGCGGCCCGTCGAGGAGACGATCTCCTGGTCCTCATCGCGTTCGACGAGGCCGCGCTCGGCCTCCTCGAAATCGACCGGGTCGTCGATCGCGAGTCCCGAGGCGAAAGCCTCGTTTGCGGCCTTCGTGAAGCGGCTTGGCGCCGTGAACCCGGCTTCATCGGCCAGCGAGGTCACCTCGCCGCCCGTCTCGCCTACCGCATCGGAGGTCGCTTCGTCCGGTGCGGCCGCATCCCACGCGGACTCGCCATCCCGGCAGCCGCTCGCGCACACCAGCGCAATTCCGAGCACGAAAATCGAAGCATGGACCGCAGCGAAGCTGCACCGGACCCGCCGATTCGAGCCCCTCACGCCGAGCGCCGACCGCGCACGAGGCGCCCCGGTCGCGCGCCCGTCGGCTCGCCCTCGCGGAACGTGATGTCGCCGGCGACGATCGTCGCCGCATAACCCCGCCCGCGCTGGAGGACTCGACAGGCCCCCGTCGGCAGGTCCGGCGTGATCTCCGGCAGCTCGAGCTCGATCCGGTCGAGGTCGATCAGGTTCAGGTCCGCGCGCTTGCCGAGCGCGACGACGCCGCGATCGCCGAGGCCATAGAGATCCGCCGGCCCCTTCGAGAGCATGCGAACGGCCTCCTCGACCTTGAGCTTCGGTCCCCGCGTCCGATCCCGGACCCAGTGGGCCAGCATGAAGGTCGGCATGCTGGCGTCGCAGATCATGCTGCAGTGGGCGCCGCCATCGGCGAGGCCCGCGACGGTCAGATCGCTCGTAAGCATCTCACCGATGTCGCCGAGATCGCCGTGGGCATAGCCGCTGAAGTAGACGTGCAGCATGCGGGTCTTGCCCCCGACCGACGATTCCGCCAGATCGCAGAGCGTGTCGAAGAGCATCTCGATCGGATCGACGCCCGCCCGGGCCGCTCGCGCCGCGATCGACTCGTTCGGATCGGGCTCGAAGACGACACCCTTGTCCATCGCGAAGGCGCTCCGCAGGCTGTGGCGCATGATGCCCATGCCGGCGTTGTCGAAGCTCCCCTCGGCCAGGAGCCGCGCGCGGCGCGACGGCTCGCGCAGTCGGCGAACGCGCTCTGCCATCGGAAGCTCGACGACCTCGAGATAGCGTGGGCGGTTCGCGAAGGGATTGAAGGTGTCGAAGGAAGCCAGGAGTCCCGCCGGACGCGCGAGCACCTGGGGCACGAGCCTCGCCCCCGCCGCGTTCGCCTGCGCACTGCGCACGAGCATCTCGCGCCACTGGTCGGGGTTCGCGTGGACCTGCACGGTCGAGAACGTGAACGCGGCCCCCGTCGCGAGACTGATCTCGCGGTAGAGCTCGACATCGCGCACCGGTCCTTCCTTGTCCTCCCCCATCGACCCAGCAGGCACGGCCTGCACGAGGGCACCGCCGCCGTCGATCACCGCCTGCGCGAGGGCCTGCAGCTCCTCGCGGTCCGCGAAGGTGCCGGGGACAGGATCGCCGTGGATCGAGGTGTGAAGTGGAAGCCGGTTCGTCGAGAAGGCGAGCGCCCCCGCGCGAATCGCCTCGCGCACCATCCTCGACATCGACTCGAGATCCGCCGCCGTCGCGCGTTCTTGTGCAGCACCCCGCTTTCCCATCGCGTAGACGCGCAGCGCGCCGTGCGGGATCTGGGTCCCGATGTCGATCGTTCGCGGCAGCTGCTCGAGGGCGTCGAGGTACTCGGGGAAGGTCTCCCAGTCCCAGCGGATCCCCTCGTGGAGCGCGGTCCCGGGAATGTCTTCGACGCCTTCCATCAGCTCGATCAGCCAGCCGCGCTCTTCTGGCTTCGCCGGCGCGAAGCCGACACCGCAATTGCCCATGATGATCGTCGTGACGCCGTGCCAGGAGGACGGCGCGAGAATCGGATCCCAGGTGACCTGGCCGTCGTAATGCGTATGGGGATCGACGAAGCCCGGGGTGAGCAATCGGCCGTCGGCGTCGAGTGTCTCGCCCTTTCCACGCACGAGGGTTCCCGCGGCCGCGATCTCGACGATGCGTCCCTCTGAAGCTCGGACATCGGCCATGCGGGCAGGCGAACCGGTCCCATCCACGAGGCGGGCGTTTCGGATCAAGAGCTCGGACATCTGCGTTTCTCCCTCTGGCGATCGGAAGTGCGATCGACCATGCGACCCACAGGCCGCGGTTTGCAGCCTAGCCAATCGAGGGATCGCGCACGCGTAAGAGCGGACGCGGTCGTTTGCGAGGCTCCGCGACCTCGATCAGACTGGGTGCCGCGAGCCTGGTGCTCGATCGGAGCTCTCCCGGTGTCCATCGATCTCCCGGCCGCCCTGCCCGGCGGCCCCCGCCGCCTGCGAACCTGCTTTCTGGTCGGCGCCCCACGCTGCGGCACCACGTTTCTCGCCAAGGCCCTCGCCCGCCATCCCGACGTCTGCTTCTCGAAGCCGAAGGAGACACATTTTTTCGTGCGCGACGCGGCAACGCTTCCGCCCGAGCGCTGGGCGGACGAGTTCCTCGCTCGTTATTTCGGAAGCCTCGATGCGCGCCACACGCTCATTGCCGAGGGCTCGCCGCTCCAGCTGCGGGATCCCGACGCCATCGAACGGATATTGCACTTCGATCCCGAGGCGCGCTTCGTCGTCGCGATCCGGAATCCGATCGAGATGATCCACTCGTTCCACGCGAGACTCGTGTATCTGCTCGACGAGGACGAGCGCGACTTCGAGCGGGCGTGGATGCTGCAGGCGAAGCGGGCACAGGGTGAACGAATCCCGCGGCGGTGCCGGGACCCGAGATCGCTCCAGTACGGCGAGATGGCGAGCCTCGGAGCACAGCTCGACCGACTGCTGAAGCAGGTCGGCCGCGAGCGCGTCCACGTCGTCGTCTACGACGACATCGCGTCCGATCGCGTGAAGGTCTACCGGGAGCTGCTCGCGTTTCTCGGCTTGCCCGACGACGGCAGGACGCGACTCCGGGGAAGGAATGGGCATCGGGAGTTCAGGCATGCGTGGGCGCAGGCCCTGGTGGCGAACCCGCCGCAGTGGGTGATGTCATGGCTCGAGGGTCGGCAGCGAGCGGGCCGATCCCGGCCGCACTGGGTCCGGAACATCCGGCGGCGGGTCAAGCACTGGAACACGCGGCGGGTGAAGCGGGCTCCGCTCACGCCGGCGATGCGAGAGCGCCTCCAGCGGGAGCTCGCCCGTGAGGTCGAACGCCTCAATGGTTTACTCGGACGCGACCTGACCCACCGACTTTGAACCAAACTTTTTCCAGTATTCCTATTAAGCCCGACGGCGCTCGGGACGAACAAGTCGATGCACACGCCCCGACTGATCGGGAAGTGCAATCAAGGAGAATGCAACATGAAGACGAATGGCTTCGCCCTGGCCGCAGTCTGGATCCTCGCGACGGCCAGCCCGGCAATGGCCGCGACGCATGCATCGCTGACGACCGGCGGCCGGACCCTCGCCGGGCCCGGCAATACGAAAATCGCCGTGGCCGGGACGACTACGGTCTATACCCACCCCGAGATCGACAAGGATGTCTGCGCGACCGTGATAAACAGCTCGCCGTCGCAGTCATCGATCGTGCGAATCACGCTCGTGGACGAGTTCGCCAACCAGACGCTCCTCGAGCTCGCCAAGGGTCGCACCGGAACGCTCTGCGAAGACAGCGTCACACGGATGGATCTGAGCTGCATTGGCGAGACGTCCTGCACCGCGTCGTGGCGTGTGGACGCGAAATAACGGCCTCCGAGCAAACGGTCAAACAGAGAATCGGCGCGGCCTCTCACAGGTCGGCCCACGGAATAAGGAAACGCATCATGAAGTCGAACTACCTCGCTCTGGCCTCGGCCCTGTCGCTCGCGATCGCGGCGCCGGCGGTCGCAGGCCTGACCATCGGTGGATTCACCATCGCCGGCCCCGGGAAGACGAATCTCGCCGCGGCGATCTCCGCGACGATCTACACCAACAACCCAGGCAACACGGACACCTGCACCACGGTCGAGGCCGCTGGGGACGGCGCCGTCCGCCTCACTGTGGTCGGCGACGGGACCGGCACGATCGACGTCGCGAAGGGTACGACCGCCGCGCTCTGCCGAGACAACACGACGCAGATCGATCTCACCTGCCTCGCCGTGGCGTCGGGCAAATGCTTGGTGCAGTGGCGCGTCGACCGCGACTGAGCCCTCAGCCCAAGAAGAGCGGCCTCACCCACGCGGACATCGTATGCCGACTCTCCGGTCATGGACGGCCGGCGAGTCGGCGTCACGATCATCGAACGCGCTCGGCCCCCGAGCTCCCTCTCCGTCATGACGCCCCAGTGCGGCTCTCGCCGAGCACGCGGGCGAGACCATCGTGGTACCGCCGCAGCAATGCTTCGTTCTTGCCGAAGACCAGCCGAAATCCCTCCGGCGCGTTCGACAGGCTCCGCCAGCCCTCGCGCGCCACCCGATAATCCTCGGAACCCACGATCTCGAGCACGGTTCGGTGCATCTCGGTCACTCGATCCGCCAACGCGGCGTCCGAGCCCGCGCGGCGATAGGTCGTTGCCAGCGTGATCGCCTCGCCCACCGTCTTCCCGGGAAAAAGCCTGAACATCGAGACGACGGGCGTGTGGCCGTCGAGGTTGTGGGTGAAGGCGAAGGTCGTGTTGGGGAAGAGGGAGTGCACGGCCTGGTAGCTCATCTCGGGCCACTCGGATTCGGGCTTCGAGAGCAGCGCCTCGTAGTCGCGGCCCGCGCCGCTGTAGCGGTGGTGGAGCCCGTAGTGATCGAAGATCGCAACCTGCGGATAGAGGTTGAGAGAGAGGGAATCGCGGTGGAGCACCGCGACGTGATAGACCTCGCAGAAGGTGTCGAGGGCCCATTTCCAGTTCGCCGCGACCGGCAGGACGTCTTCGCGCACCCGCTCGAAGGAGCCCAGATCGAGGGCGGCGAAGAGCGGCGCCGCGGGCCCGAGAAAGTCCACGACGTCGATTTCGTCGTGGCCCGCCCGCGCGCGCACGAAGATCATGCCGCCCCACTCGCCGACCGGAACTCGGACGAGACGGCGACCGGCGCGATCGATGCCCTCGAAGGCCCGCGCGACCGGCATGCCCTGGAGCTGCCCCTCGAGGTCGAAGGTCCAGGCGTGGAAGGGGCACGTGAAGCGGCGCGTGGGCTCACAGTCGTTCACGAGCCACGAGCCGCGGTGCGTGCACAGCTTGAGGAACGCGCGCGCGGCACCGTCCTCTCCCCGCACGACCACGATCGGCGGGCCCGCTGCATCGAACAGGATCCGGTCACCGGGCTTCGCGAGCTCGCCCGAGAATCCGACGAGCAGCGGCGTGTCGCGAAAGACGCGCGCGCGCTCGGCCTCGAAGCGGACGGGATCGGTGTAGGCGTCGGCGGGGATCTCGGTCGCGCGCGGATCCATGTCCGTGAGGTCGCCCGATCGGATATGCGCCACGAGGCGGCGCTGCATCGAGCGCCACTCGGCCCTCAGGTCGAGCGCTGTCGGTTCCATCGGCGCTCGCATCGGCAGCCTCTCTTGCGACCCTCAACCCCGGATGAACCGCTCCCCGAATGCCCCGAGCGCGTCGATCTTCGCCCCGAGCGAAGCAACGCTCTTGTCGCCGTAAGGCCAGGCCGACCCCATCGTCGCCGTGACACCGCGCTTCGCGAGCCCCTCGTAGAGCACCTCATCGGGCGCCGCGTTCGGAATCACGAAGACCTCGAACCCCTCCTTCGCGTCCCCCGTCGCATCGCGCTCGCGGGCGAGGCGCTTCTGAAGATCATCGAGCAACGCATGGATCTCGGGCAGGTCGTAGTTCATCCCGAGCCAGCCGTCGTGGCGCACCGCCCGCGCGAGCGCCGCCGGGCTCTTGCCCCCGACCCAGATCGGAACCGACTGCTTCGGCCGCGGCGCGATGCCCGCCGCCTCGAAATCGAAGTGTCGTCCATGATATTCGACGCTGTCGCGCGTCCAGAACGCTTGGATGATCTCGAGCATCTCGTCCATCCGTCGGCCGCGGTCGCGGACGGGGTATCCCAGCAGCGCGATCTCCTCCTCGAGCCAACCTGCGCCCACGCCAAATCGGAACCGGCTGTCCGAAAGCCGGTCGAGGGTCGCGACCTGACTCGCGACCGAGAACGGCTCGCGCATCGGGAGCACATAGACGTAGGTCATGACGAGGAAGCGCTGCGTCGAAGCGAGCACGCTCGCCGCCGTGACGAGCGGGTCCGGAAAGGGCGAACGGTGGTCGAAGGGCGTGGGGCCGCCGGACGGGTGCTGCGACGCGTAATGAAGCGGCACGCAGACGTGATCCGCGAGAGCCATGCCCCTGTAGCCCGCGCGCTCGGCTGCGCGCGCGACCTCGAGGGTCTGGTCGGGATCTTCGTCGATGTAGCTGAGCCAGTAGTCCATCAGCGGCTCCGGTTCGCAGGGGCGAGGGCTTCGAGGGTCGGCCACCAGGGCTCGCTCTTCGCATCCGGGTGGAGCGGATGGATGCAGACATGGTCGGCCCCTGCCTGAAGGTGCGCGGCGAGTCGGCGCTCGATCGCGTCGGCGTCGCCCATCGCGACTAGCGCGTCGATCAGCCGGTCGGACAGGCCGTATTCGAAATCCTTCGCCTCGAAGCCCTGACGAAACAGGCTGTTCTGGTAGTTCGGAAGCGTGAGCCCCATCGCGAGGGCGGGCGCCGCGCGTGCGACGGCCCGCGCCTTCGCGAGGTCCTTCTCGAGAAGCACCTTGTGCTCGCTGCAGAGGAGCCGGTCGGGGCCGAGGCGCTTTCGCGCCTCGCGCGTGTGCTCGGGGGTCACCATGTACGGGTGTGCACCGTCGGCCCGCTCCCGCGCGAGGTCGAGCATCTTCGGTCCGAGCGCCGCGAGCAGCACGGGCGGGCGCTCGGCGGGCGCGATCGCGCCGAATCCGGCCTCCGCATACCGATCGAGGTACGCCTTCATGGCCGAGAGCGGCGGACCGTATTTGTGGCCGCGGATGTCCTCGACGAGCAGGCGATGGGAGACGCCGATGCCCAGCAGGAAGCGGCCGCCCGATTGCTCGGCCAGCGTGTACTGCGCGGCCTTCATCGCGACGGCGTCGCGGGCATAGATGTTGGCGATGCCGGTCGCGACGATCAGGGTCTCCGTGTGATCGAGGAGCCGCGCCGCGAGCACGAAGGGATCGCGGCCGCCCACCTCCGGGAGCCAGAGGGCGGAGTAGCCGAGCGCTTCGATCCGGCGCGCGAAGGCGACGGCCTCGCGGCTCGTCAGGCCATCGGGATAGAAGAAGACGCCGCGCGCTCCGATCTGCATGTTCCGGCTCCTTCGCCTCTTCGTACAGCTTGTGAAGCCGGCCCGCGCGCGTCAAGCCTCGCGTGGCAGCGCGATCCGCTCCGCACGATATCGTCCGGCGACACGGAGGCGGTCCTCATGTCGGAAAAGAAGGCGGACGAGAAGGCGAACAGGAAGCAGGAATTCGATCGGCGCGAGCGCTGGAAGCCGGCGCCGCGTCCGGAATGGGTCGCCCGGATCAACGCTGAGGGGGAGCTCTTCGACAAGAAGTCGATCGTACCCCTCGACGAGAACTCCCTGCTCACGAGCGCGCGGGAGAACACGGGCCTCGTCGATTTTGGCGACGACGGCTGGATCGAGCATTTCCGCGTCTTGATCCGGGCGATCGAAGACGAGGCCCAGCTCAACCTCATGGGCCGCATCCTGACGCGCATCGACTTCGTCTCCTATCTCGAGATCCGCCTGCGGATCCAGGACGCCTATCGCCGGCATCCCGAGATCGAGGACGAGGTGATCCACCAGCCCGTCATGATCCTCGGCCACGGCCGGACCGGGACGACGATCCTCCACGAAGTCCTCTCGACGGATCCGCGCTTCCGGATCGTGAAGCGCTGGGAGGCGATGTTTCCCTGCCCCCCGCCCGAGGAGAAGACCTACCTGAGCGATCCGCGTATCCGGCTCGCCGACGCGCGCATCAAGGTCTTCGACCGGGTGACGCCGGAATGGACGGCGATGCACGCCTTCGGCGGCGAGCTGCCGGTCGAGTGTGCCGAGTATCTCTACGCGTCCTTCCTCTCGAACGTCTTCGTCTTCTCGTTCCAGATCCCGAGCTATGCGGCGCACCTCGCGAAGCAGGACGTCGGCCCGACGATCCGCTGGCACCAGCGCTTTCTCAAGCTGCTGCAGTGGAAGTACAAGAAGGAGCATTGGCTGCTCAAGAATCCGCTCTGGATCGACCATATCCCCCGCGTCCTCGAGGTCTACCCCGACGCGAAGATCGTGCTGACCCACCGCGATCCGATCACCGTCGGCGATTCCTTCGTCAACGTGATGGGCACGATCTTCTGGTGGCGCACCGACGATCCCTGGGGCGGCGGCATGCTCGATGAGCTCGTCATGGCCGATGGCCGCGCCGCGACCCACCAGAACCTGATGCGCTGGATGGAGGACGGGACGCTGCGCCCGGGCTCCGTCTCGAACGTCCAGTACGCGGATTTCATGGACGACCCGGCCGAAGTCGTGCGGCGGATGTACGAAGACCTGCGGCTCGATTGGGACGAC
>JANMTD010000499.1:0-9368 GCA_031390075.1 Deltaproteobacteria bacterium
TCGCCGAGATCTTCGTGATCTCGTTCGGGCTGCTCTTCGTGGCGGGGATGGCGTGCTTCCTGATCGGTGGGACGATGGTCTTCGACCGACCGGAGGTCTCGGACCTGACGGTCTCGTTCTGGGGGGTGCTCGTGCCGATCGCCGCGGCGATCTCGATGATGGGGGCGATCATCGCGGTGAGCCTCGGGCGGAGCTTTCTGTCGAAGCAGACGGCGGGCGTCGACGAGATGATCGGTCTCGTCGGACACGTCGAAGCAGCGATCGATCCGGCGGCCCGGAAGCGGGGCAAGATCTTCGTGCGGGGCGAGTACTGGAATGCCGAGGCCGACGAGGTGATCCCGGCCGGGGAGTCGGTCGCGGTGGAGTCGGTTCAGGGTCTGACGCTTCGGGTTCGGCGCGTCCGCAGATAGGCTTGGTACGCGCGCTCGCCCGGATCGGGCGGCCGCTGCGAGGAGAAGCGATTTGGGTTGGCTGATCTTTCCGATTCTATTTCTGGTGTTCATCGTGTTGGGCGCGAAAATCCTGCCGGAGTACGAGCGGGGCGTCGTGTTCCGGCTCGGACGCTATGCGGGGACCCGGGATGCGGGACTGCGATTCATCATCCCGGGCGTCGATCGGATGGTGCGGATCGGACTGCGTGAGATCGTGATGGACGTGCCGGCCCAGGAGGTCATCACCCTCGACAACGTCTCGGTCAAGGTGAACGCGGTGTTGTACTTCCGCGTGATCCATCCCGAGAAGGCCGTGATCCAGGTCGAGAACTATCTCTACGGCACCTCGCAGCTCGCGCAGACGACGCTCCGGAGCATCTGCGGCCAGGCGGAGCTCGACGAGCTTCTCGCCCAGCGGGAGCGCATCAATCAACGGCTCCAGGAGATCATCGACCAGCAGACGGAGCCGTGGGGCGTCAAGGTCCGTGCGGTCGAGCTCAAGCAGATCGACCTGCCCCAGGAGATGCAGCGCGTGATGGCGAAGCAGGCCGAGGCGGAGCGGGAGAAGCGCGCCAAGGTCACGCTCGCCGAGGGCGAGTTCCAGGCGTCGCAGCGGATCGCCGACGCCGCCCACGTGTTGTCGACGGAGCCCTCCGGCCTGCAGCTCCGCTATCTCCAGACCCTCGCCGAGATCGCCGGCAGCGGAAGGAACTCGACCACGATCTTCCCGATCCCGATCGATCTGATCCGGCCCTTCTACGATCAGCTGATGGAGCGGCGGGAGACGCCGTCGCGAAAGAGCGACGCGGGCGGGGAGGCCTGAGGTGGCCGCGGGTCCGCCCGTTTCGGAGCCCGGCGGCAATTCGGTCGAGCGTGCAGGGCGTGGCGTGACGCGCATGCTGGCCGACCGATTCCTGCTGGCGATCTCCGTCGCGATCCTGCTCGGCTGGGCCTGGCAAGGGGTATTCGAGGTGGCTCCGGGGGAATCCGCAGTGATCCTGCGGCTCGGTGCCCATCATCGAACGCGCGTGCTGGAGGGCTACTGGGTCCACCTTCCGCCGCCCCTCGAGTCCCACGTCATCGTGAATACGGGCCAGGTCCGCACGGAATCCTTCGGCGAGGTTCCGACCCGTTCGACGCCGGGCAAGCCCTCCGAATCCGGAGACGCCGAGGAGAACGAGGTCGCCGAAGGGATCACGCGGGAGGCCATCCTGACCGCCGATCACAACGTCGTGAACGTGACCTACGAGCTGCAGTACAAGATCGCCGATGGTTATGCGTGGGCCTTCTCGATGGCCGACCCCGCCGCCATCCTCCACGACGCGACGGAGGCGGCGATGCGCAACGTGATCGGGAAACGCACGATCGATGCGGTCCTCTCGCAGCACCAGAGCGAGATCCTGGCGGAGGCCGAGAGCCTGCTCTCGTCGATGCTCGCGGACTACTCGGCGTCGGTGGGTCACGCGGTCGCCTTCGAGGTCGATCGGCTGAACCTCGAGAAGCCACAGGCGCCGGTGGAGGTCCGCGAGGCCTTTTCGGACGTCGTGAGCGCGGGCCAGGACGAGAAGCGCTCGACGCTCGCGGCGGGGGGAGACGCGGCGGAGATCCTCGAGCGCGCGCGCTCCGAGGCCGCGGAGATCCGCGAGCAGGCGGAGGCCTACAAGGGCGCGAAGATCGTCGAGGCGAAGGGCGAGGCGGCGCGCTTCGAGTCCCTGCTCGTCGAATATCAGGCGGCGCCGCAAGTGACGCGGCAGCGCCTCTATCTCGAGACGATGGAGGCGATCCTGCCGGGGATGGACAAGGTCATCGTCGAGCGGGATGCCGTGAACCTCTGGTCGAGCTGGCCGCCGGTGCCGGGCGCGGCCGTGGCGGGGGACGCGAAGCGATGAGACTGCTCTTTGGACTGCTCGTGGTCGGGGCGGCCCTCGTCGCGCTGTTGTGGGCTTCGCAGATCGATCGGGGCCCGGTCGTGATCAATCGCGCCGACGAGTACCGCGTCGTGCTCCGGCTCAAGCGGCCGATCGCCGAGCTCAAGGAGGCGGGGCTCGCGGGGATGTGGGGACCCCGGATTCCCTTCATCGACGAAGTGCTCGTCTTCGACAAGAAGATCCAGTACCTGAGCGCGGCGGCGACGGACGTCGAAATCGGCTCGAACGATCGTGTGATCATCGACTACTACGTGCTCTGGCAGATCGATTCGCCGCTGGCGTTTCGCCGCAGCTTCCCGGGAAACGTGCC
Organism: Deltaproteobacteria bacterium; assembly: GCA_031390075.1. Classification (GTDB taxonomy): domain Bacteria; phylum Myxococcota_A; class UBA9160; order UBA9160; family UBA4427; genus UBA4427. The sequence continues at coordinate 2,670 of JANMTD010000499.1, forward strand.
GGCCGCCGAGGCGAAGATCCAGAGCACAGTCGGCTCGCTCGTGAAAAGCTCCATCGGAACGCTCTCGATGGCGGAGCTGCTCGCCCGCTCGGAGGCGCTCAACACGCTGGCACAGAAGTCGACGGAGGAGCTCGTCGGCGACGGCGTGCGTGTGATCGACGTGCGCATCAATCGCACCGAGCTCCCGCTGGCGAGCCAGAAGGCGACCTTTGAGCAGATGCGCGAGCAGCGGCGCGCGATCGCCCGGGAGAAGCGGGCGATCGGCGAGCGCGGGGCGCGGGAGATCCGCGCCCGAGCGGAACACGAGGCGCGGGAAATCCTCGCTGGCGCGAACGCGGCCGCCCAGGTCACGCGGGGCGAGGGCGACGCGGAGGCAGCGCACGTCTACGCTGCCGCCTACGGCAAGGACGCCGAGTTTTACGCCTTCACGCGGAGTCTCGAGGCCTATCGCCGGTCGCTCGGGCAGAAGACATCGCTCTTCCTGTCCCCGGACCACGAATTCTTCCGCTACCTCGACCCCAGCCCGCCCGGGCGCTGAGCCCTCAGCCCAAAAAGAGCCCTCAGCCCAGAAAGAGCCGAGTCAAATGCGGCGCCGCGGAAGGGCGATTGCAGCGGCGGCGGCGAAGAGGACGGGGGTGGCCCAGGTCGCCAGCCCGACGGGCAGGAGGGCCATGCGGGTGAGCGCGGTCCCGGCGTTGGCGACTCCGAAGAAGACGGTCAGTGCCAGAAGCGCGGCGGCCGCGGCGGGTGCGATCCGACCGCGGCGATCGATGCGCAGCCCGAAGGGCAGTGCGAGCCCGCAGAGCGCGAGCACACGCCAGGGTCGGCTCAGGCGCTCGTGATAGATCTCCGCCAGGCGTCGAGCGCTGGTCGTCGGGTCCGCCGATTCGCGGTCGAGGTGTCGGGCCAGCGCGCGGATCGGCAGGATCGCGGGATCCGCCTGCGCGAGCGTGTTGTGCGGGACAGACGCGAGGTCGAGCTCGAGGCCGACGGCCGATTCGAAGCGCGGCGAAGCCGTCGAGTCGTCCGGATCGAAATTCCAGATCGAGGCCTGCTCGAAATGCCAGATTCCACTCGGCAGGATCCGGACGTTGCGTGCACGCACGATCCGAAGGATGCGGCCGCTCGCGTCGCCCCGTCCGCGTTCGAAGAGCTCGACGTCGTGGAGCGTTCGGGTCGTCGGGTCCGCATAGCCGATGTTGGTGATGATCGGACCCCTGTGGTACCAGAACGCGCGTCGCTTGAGATCGATATCGTCGCGGTCGACCTGTGCTTCGGCCAGGCGGGCGCGCGCCGCGGGCAGGACGATCGTCTCGTGGACCACGGCCGCTGCCAGGGACAGGAAGCAGGCCGCCAGGAGGACGGGCAGGATCACCCGACCCAGCCGGATCCCGCTCGCCTCGATCGCCACGCCTTCGAGCCGGCGGCCCGCGATCGCGAAGGTCACGAAGGATGCGATGAAGCTCGCGACCGGAAGCAGGTCGACGAGATACGTCGTCGCGAGGCGGAGCCAGAGAAACTCGAGGAGCAAGAGGGCGGTGGCGAGAGGACCCGACCCGCCCACCGTCGCCGGGGACCCGGATAATTCTTCCAGGTTCAGCACGAACTCGATCGTCGCCAGCATCGCGAGGGCGGCGACGAGGACGATCAGGAACAGGCCGCAGAAGCGCGCAATGAAGTAGTGCGAGAGAATCCGCACCGGGGCAGTCTAGCGGACGAGGACATCGCTTGGAGATCTTTCGCGGCGTTTCGAAGCTCGATCGGGAATTCAGGCGTCCGGTCCTGACGATCGGCAATTTCGACGGCGTCCACGTCGGCCACCAGGCGATCCTGCGCAAGATCGTCGACCGGGCCCGGGCCCTCGGCGGGGAGTCCGTCCTTTATACGTTCGAGCCGCACCCGCGCCGGGTCCTGCAATCCGAGAAGGCGCTCCGGCTGCTCGAGACCTTCGCCCAGAAGATGGAGACCCTCGAGCAGCTCGGGATCGACGCCGTCATCGCCGAGCCCTTCGACCAGGCCTTCGCCCAGGTCAGTCCGGAGGAATTCATCGAGGGCTATGTCCACGCCCGCGTGCGGCCCGTCGAGGTCTACGTCGGGTACGACTTCCATTTCGGGCGCGACCGCGAGGGATCGATGCGGCTCCTGACCGAGCGGGGCCCGCACCTCGGCTTCTCCGTCACCGTCGTGCCCGAGGTTTCGGTCGAGGGCCGGGACGTCAATTCGACCCGGATCCGCCAGCTCCTGGCCGAGGGGCAGGTCGAGGAGGCGGCGATCCTGCTCGGGCGGCCATTCTGTGTACGGGGCGAGGTCACGGTCGGCGACCGGCGCGGGCGAACGCTCGGATTCCCGACCGCCAATCTGGCGCCGGAGACGGAGATCCTGCCTGCGCCCGGAGTCTATTTCGGGCATCTCCGGCGAATCGACGCAGGTCGGGGCGGACGACTGCATCCCGTCGTCACCAACGTCGGCTACCGACCGACCTTCCGCGATGGCAGGGACCTCGTGGCGGAAGCCCACCTGATCGACTTCTCGGGCGATCTCTACGGCCTCGAAGTGGACCTCAGCTTCGAGGGCAGGCTGCGCGGGGAGATTCGCTTCGAGTCCGTCGATGCCCTGCGTGCCCAGATCGCCCGGGACGTCGCCGGCGCCCGCGAGCGTCTCTAGCCCTCTCCCGCCGACTTCCCGCCGACTTCCCACCGGATGGCAGCATTCCATTTTGAATGCGTGTGGGCTGCCTGCTCGCGATCCACTTGCGTCCGACTGTAAAGCTCCCCTCGAGCGCCGCCGATAACCCGGCGAGTTTGCGTTTCTTTTGCCGCGTGGGCGGCGACGCGAAAGACCCGCCGGTCGGTCTCTGCCCGAAACGGGCGAGCCGAATCAAGCGGGGGAGGGGTTTCGTTGAACGAGCGCATCGGTGAGCTGCTGGTCAAAGAGAATCTGCTCTCGTCCGAGCAATTGAGCAAGGCGAGAGAGGAGGCGGCCTCCCAGGGCAGGCGCCTGGGTGCGCAGATCACCGCGCTCGGATTCATGGACGAGAACGAGCTGTCCGAGTTCGTCGCCAAGCAATACGGCGTGCCCTCGATCAACCTCTCCGACTTCACGATCGAACCGGAAGTCCTCGCCCTGATTCCGGAAGACGTCGCGACCAAACACAACGTCGTGCCCGTCAATCGCGCCGGCTCGACGCTCATCCTCGCCACCGCCGACCCCTCCAACATCTTCGCCCTCGACGACATCAAATTTCTCACGGGCTACAACATCCAGCCCGTCGTCGCCTCCGAGCAATCGATCCGCGCCGCGATCGAGACCTACTACGCCGAGCCCGACGAGGACATACTCGACGACGTGATGGCGGGCTTCGACGACGCCGGCATCGATTTCGTGGGCGGGGACGACGAAGAGGATTCCCGCAAGCTGGCGAAGGAGGCGGAAGACGCCCCCGTCGTGAAGCTCGTCAACCTGATCCTGACCGACGCCATCAAGAAGGTCGCCTCGGACATCCATATCGAGCCCTACGAGAAATCGTTCCGCGTTCGGTACCGGATCGACGGGTTGCTCTACGAGGTCATGAAGCCGCCGCTGAAGCTGAAGAACGCGCTGACCTCGCGCCTCAAGATCATGTCCGAGCTCGACATCGCCGAGCGGCGGCTGCCGCAGGACGGCCGCATCAAGCTGAAGCTCGGCAAGGGCCGCGAAATGGACTTCCGCGTCTCCGTCCTGCCGACGCTCTTCGGCGAGAAGGTCGTCCTCCGTCTCCTCGACAAGGGCAACCTCCAGCTCGACATGACGAAGCTCGGGTTCCAGCAGGCTCAGCTCGACGACTTCCAGCACTGCATCCACCAGCCCTTCGGCATGGTGCTCGTGACGGGGCCGACCGGCTCGGGCAAGACGACGACGCTCTACTCAGCCCTCTCGGAGCTCAACAAGACGAGCGAGAACCTGTCGACCGCCGAGGATCCGGTCGAGTTCAACCTCGCCGGGATCAACCAGGTCCAGATGCACGAGGACATCGGGCTCAACTTCGCGGCCTGTCTCCGCTCCTTCCTGCGTCAGGATCCCGACATCATCATGGTCGGCGAGATCCGCGACTTCGAGACGGCGGAAATCGCCGTCAAGGCGGCGCTCACCGGCCACATGGTGCTCTCGACGCTGCATACCAACGACGCGCCGTCCACCATCAACCGGCTGCTCAACATGGGCATCGAGCCCTTCCTCGTCGCCTCGGCGGTGAACTGCATCGTGGCCCAGCGCCTTGCGCGCCGGATCTGCGCTCAGTGCGTCGCCGACGATCCCGACGTCGATCATCAGCAGGTGGTCGACGCCGGCCTCTCCGAGGAGGAGGCGCGCAGCTACAAGCCAAAGAAGGGCCGCGGCTGCGGCAATTGCTCGGATACGGGCTTCAAGGGCCGGGTCGCCATCTACGAGGTCATGGTGATGACCGACCAGCTGAAGGAATTCGTCTTGAACGGTGCCTCGGGGACCGAGATCAAGCGCGAAGCGATCCGCGGCGGCATGTGCACCCTGCGGCGGAGCGTGCTCAACAAGATGATCGAGGGCGTCACGACGCTCTCCGAGGTCTTCCGCGTCAGCGCGTCGGATTCGGTCTAGGCATTCGGGGCGAGGGGAAGGGGCAAGAATTTGGCCAACATGCATCAATTGCTGAAGGCGATGATCGAGAAGGGTGCCTCCGACCTTCACATCACGACCGGGTCGCCGCCCCAGCTGCGCATCGACGGGAAGCTCGTTCCCTTGAAGATGCCGCCGATGTCGCCGCAGGAGACGAAGCAGCTCTGCTATTCGGTCCTGACCGACGCCCAGAAACACAAGTTCGAGGAGACGAACGAGCTCGACCTGTCCTTCAGCGTGCAGAAGCTCTCCCGCTTCCGGGGCAACGTCTTCGTCCAGCGGGGCAACGTCGCCGGCGCCTTCCGGGCGATCCCCTTCAAGATCCTGACCTTCGACGATCTCGGGCTTCCGCCGATCGTCGAGGCCCTGGTCCAGAAGCCGCGCGGTCTGATCCTGGTGACCGGACCGACCGGGTCGGGCAAGTCGACGACGCTGGCCTCGATGATCGACCGCATCAATCAGGACCGCAACGAGCACATCGTCACGATCGAGGACCCGATCGAATACCTGCATCCCCACAAGGGCTGCATCGTGAACCAGCGCGAGATCGGGGCCGACACGAGCACGATCAAGGCCGCCTTGAAATACATCCTGCGCCAGGACCCGGACGTGGTGCTGATCGGCGAGCTGCGGGATCTCGAGACGATCGAGGCCGCGCTGACGGTCGCCGAGACGGGGCATCTCGCCTTCGCGACCCTGCATACGAACTCGGCGGTCCAGACGATCAACCGCATCGTCGACGTCTTTCCGCCCTACCAGCAGTCCCAGATCCGCCAACAGCTCTCGTTCGTGCTCGAGGCCGTCATGTGTCAGACGCTGCTGCCCCGGGCGAACGGGCCGGGCCGGGCGTTGGCACTCGAGATCATGGTGCCGAACTCGGCGATCCGGGCGCTCATGCGCGACGACAAGATCCACCAGATCTACTCGTCGATGCAGATGGGCCAGGGCAAGTCGGGCATGCAGACGCTGAACCAGTGTCTGGCGATGCTCGTCACCAAGCGCTTGATCGATACCGAGACGGCGAAATCGCGCAGCCCAGACATCGACGAGCTCAACGCCTTGATCGCGCGGGGACCCGAGGCGATGGGCGCGGCGGGCGGTCGCCGACCGATGAAGTCCTGACGAGACCCTGATTCTCGATTCGCGCGCTCTGACGGGCGCGGTCGATGGGAGTGCCAGCATGGCGATTTACGTGTGGACGGGACAGACGCGGTCGGGCGAGAAGAAGTCCGGCGAGCTCGAGGCGAGCGGCCCCGATGCGGTCGCGATTCACCTGAAGAACATGGGCCTCGTGCCCAGCAAGGTGAAGCCGAAGCCGAAGGATCTCGCCGAGATCTTCCCGTTCCTCGCGCCCAAGGTCACGATCAAGGACCTCGTCATCTTCACGCGGCAGTTCGCGGTGATGGTCGACGCGGGTCTGCCCCTCGTCCAGTGTCTCCACATCCTCGCGGAGCAACAGCCGAACGTCACGTTCAAGGCCGTGCTCCGCAACGTCAAGTCCTCCGTCGAGCAGGGCTCGACCTTCGCGGATGCGCTGCGCAGGCACCCGAAGGTCTTCGATGATCTCTTCACGAACCTGATCGCGGCCGGCGAGGTCGGCGGCATCCTCGACACGATCCTGAACCGCCTCGCGATCCAGCTCGAGAAGCAGGAGAAGCTGCGCAAGCAGCTGAAGGGCGCGATGGTCTATCCCGCGACCGTCAGCGTGATCGCGATCGCTTGTATCGTGCTCTTGCTGGTCAAGGTGATCCCGGTCTTCGAGCAGATGTTCGCCGACTTCGGTGGCACCCTTCCGGGGCCGACGCAGATGGTGATCAATCTGTCGAACTGGCTCCAGGCCTACATCATGTACCTGCTCGTCTTCGTGGTCGGCTCCTTCACGGCATTCGGTCGCGCGCGCATGAAGAGCCTGGCCTTCCGCTTCAAGACGGACCAGGTCGCGCTCCAGCTTCCGATCTTCGGGAACATCATCAAGAAGGTCGCTGTGGCCCGGTTCACGCGGACGCTCGGAACCATGATCTCGAGCGGCGTCCCGATCCTCGATGGGCTCGACATCGTGGCCCGGACGGCGGG
>JANMTD010000524.1:0-5109 GCA_031390075.1 Deltaproteobacteria bacterium
CGCACCTGCGGATCGGGGTCTCATCCTTTCCTCTGGGCCCCATGCAGGAACACGAAAAGCTCGGTGGCGGGCGTGGCATTCAGGCTCCGTTGGGCTTGCCATGAGCCGCGCCCGCCTCGCGATCAACAACCGAAGAGGTCACAGGCGACGATCACGGTCGCTTCGACCTTCTGTTCGGTCGATCGATTGACATCCGCCTCGTGGACGATGTCGACGCGGAGCTTGGCTTTGACGCCCCGTCCCGAGAAAGGATTGCGGACCGCGCAGGCTGTCGCTTGGCACGCCGACAGCGACCCATCCGGAAGCACCCAGACCCCTTGGAAGGGCTCGTCGCTCGTGTGGGTGAAGTCGCCGTTCACGTCCCACCAGACCTTGCCCGTCGACTGCAATCCAGTGAGCTTGAAGGGGGCGAATTTCCGGCCGATCAGCGTCGATCCCCGGGACGGTAGGGTCGAGAAGGCGCCCGGACGCGACTCGAAGAGCTCGGCCAGGACCTTGAAGGGTGCCGACGCGTCGGAGCCGCCGCCGATCGGTAGGTTGGCTGCGATGAAGTAGGTCCCGGCGCCCAGGGAAACCGCTTTCTTGCCCGGCGGAATGAATATCACTGTGGAGAAGTTGCCGTCCTCATCCGAGGTCACCGGAACAGTGGGCTCGCAGTCCCGATCACTGTAGTACCCGCATTTCCAGCTCGTGCCCTGGTTGATTTGATAGTCGTAGTTATGGTCGAAGAAGACGAATCCGGACGTATTGGGCCAGAAACCGCTCCCATACACCAGGACGGGATCCCCCGCGACACCCGTGCCGGCGCCGAGCGTCAGCTGCCCGTCGGCCTGCGCAGGCGAAACCAGTCCGAACACGAGGAAGAGAACGGCCCCAAAGAGATTTCGTTTTCTGGATGACATGATCTGCACCTCCGCGAACTTGATCGCCCCAGCGTGTCCTTCTGGATCACCCCTGTCTCGAATCGATCTCTTTCTCGCCCAGGATCGCCGACAGCCTGACGCGGCCGGTTCCTCGCCTCCTTCGACCGTCCGAACCCCGCTCCGCGGGCCGGTGTGAGTTCCCGCGGCAGCCGTGTGACGGATTCAGATACTGGCGGTCGAAGTTTTTCCGCGGGTGTGGGGTGCTCGCTCCTGAGGGCGAGACCACGAGCCGCTACAAAATTTGGGCGTCGGCGAGCCCACACTCGCCGCATTAGTTGACGTGCTGACGTTTGAGTGAGCGGTCGAGGTGCGCCATCGACGAGTGATCCAACGATCCGAGCGAGGGGCCGAGCGTCCACGCCGCGCCGAATGTGACCGATGGACTCGCCTGGCATCGGAGCCGATCGGCCGCTACAACAGACCAGGACGACAACTTCGACGGCAACGATACGACCACACGCGACAAGTCGGCGACCGATGTCGACGAGAATACTACGACCCGGTCGAACGAATGGGATACACAGGTCCGACCGGAGCCGACCCGTGTCTGGCCGAAACTCGCCTGGTGGGACTGCAATGCCAGAGCGGGCAGCACGTCGACGATGACGTTTCTTCAGATCGCAGCCTACGACGGCGCCATGAACGGGACGCTCGGAAAGCTCCCAGCACAGAGTCTCGAGGAGGGCGAACGTGCGCAGGCTTGCAGTCATTGCACTCCTATCGATTCTCATTTCTTCCAGCGCGAACGCAGCGACTTATTTCGTCTCCCCCTCCGGGAACAACGGCAATCCGGGAACCGTCGGGAGTCCTTGGCGCACGATCTCTCACGCGGCGGGCGAGGTCACGCCGGGCGACACCGTTCTGATCGGAACGGGGGTCTATCGCGAGCAGGTCATCTTATCCGTGTCGGGCAGCGCGGGTAGCCCGATCACGTTCGCGGAAGCGCCCGGTGGGACGGCCGTCATCGACGGCACCGGGATTGACTTCGATCGCGGCGAGGCGCTCGTTCAGATCGATGACCTGCGGCACCTGAGCCTGATCGGGATCGAGATCCGAGACTCCGAATATGAGGGCGTGAGCATCAAGGGCGAGTCGCATCACGTCCACCTCTCCGGCCTGTACGCCCACGACAACGGTGGGAGCGGCGCATTCCTCGAAGGGCCGAACCGGGTGGCCGCGCACTCGTCCGTTCGAGACTCGCGTTTCGAGGACAACTCTCGCGGCGGTATCACTCTGTGGCAGTCCGACGGCGGATACTTCCTGATCGAGGGCAACATCGTCTCCGGCAACGATGGCACGTCGAACTATGACGGCATCCAGGTGGGGGGCGGAGACGGCGCGACGCATCACGTTGTCGTTCGCAATAACACGATCTCGAATAACGGAAATACCGACTCTGGAGAAGACAATCTCGACCTCGGCGGCCACGGGATCAACCATCACTACCTCGTCGAGCAGAACAACATCAGCGGCTCGATCGGCTCCTTCAAGCTGCACAGCGGGAGCGCGGCCGATGCGACCTATACGCCCGGCGTCTCGTCATTTCATATAGCGCGATTCAACAGATTGACGGGTCACGGGATCACGACCTACGGCTACCCAAACCCGATCGCTCTCTACAACAACACGCTTTACGACTGCCATGAGTGCGTGCTGATCTACGGACAGTCGGCCAATCTCCAGTCTCTCGGAGACTCGACCTACTCGGGTGGGGACGCGGGGCGCTTTAATTCGAAGAACAACCTGATTTTCCAGAACGCCTCGTCCAGTCACTACGCCGTTCTCACCGCTGGACTCGGCACGTTCGACTTGACCTACGACTCCGTTCGACTCCGAAACAATCTCTACAAGCTGGCAGTCGGACAGCGGATCGCATGGACGCGCACCTACGGGCCCCCGCTCGACGCGAGTGCATTCGCGTACTACAAGGCGTCGAATAGTCCCGACCTGCCGGACGCGGGCAGCATCCTCTCGACTGCGTCCGTGTCGGTCATGTTCGCGAGCGCCGCTCCGAATTCTTACTGCCTCGCGCCCGGGAGCCCGGCGAACGGCTCGGCCGCCACGCTGACGACGGCGGTCGGGTCCGGATCCTTGACGGCCAGGCTCGTCGTTGACCGGGCCTCCTATTTCGTCGACGGCTACTGCGAGGGCGGCGAGTGTGTCGGCGAGCCCGACTCGATAGTGATCGGCGGCGGCTCTCCCGTCGCGATCTCTTCGATCGACGATGCGACAAATACGATCACCTTGGCAGCCGCTCGGAGCTGGTCGATTGGCGCTGCGGTGACGCTGCAAGCGCTGCACGAGAACCCGGACATCGGGGGCGGAGCGTGCGTGGATCCGCCGGTCATTCTGGGCGGACACGCTTCCGGCTTCGTCAGCCTCAATCCCTGATTTCGAGGATTGTCATCGTGCTCCGGAACTGGAGAATCCCGTCGCAGGGGCGAGAGGAGAACCAGCCGAGAAGGAGAACGAGGCATGGTGGCGAGCCGGGAGCAGTGGTGGGAAGAACTCGACGAACTGAAAATCGAGCTGAGATTGGCCGAGGCATCTCTGCGGGAGGCCGAGGCGCAGGGACGAAGAGATCAAGCGATACGCTCGCAGGATCAAATTGAAAGTCTAATGAGAGAGATCAGCGTGCAGCGGGCCAGGCCGTTTGCGACTTGATGGGGAAGGTAGGTCTCAAGCGATCCTGATCGAGCGGATTCATACGCAAAACTAATGATCGTGATTCCCCTTATGTCCGTCATATAATCACTGAATCCCGGGTTTCCGCGTCGTGGTTGACGCGCGATAGATTGCCCCATGGCGCGGCGTGGCTTTGACTCTCCTCTCGAGGATCGAGTCCGTAGCGCTCTCGCCAACCGATCGGAGCCGCCCGGGCAGGGTATCCCGGGCGGCTCCGAAAGGGTGGGAGTTGGGTGAGTGTGGGGAATCAGCAAGATGGCAAGCCGAGATCAATGGCGACGGGAACTGCACCGTCTGTTCATCGAGCTTGCCTCGGCTGAGGAATTACTCCGCGTGACCAATAGGGGTTCCCGACCCGATCAAGCCGATCTTGCGAAAGCCCAGATCGCGTTGGCGAAGAATGCGGTCATCAAGCATCGCGGCACTTCATAGCCATCTCGACGATCGGCCGACGCCGCTGATCGCAATAGGCCGACGTGCCTTACCTGAATCGCGCGGGCTTCAAGTTACGCAGTTCATTCGGACCTACGACTCGGTCTTGCGTCCGTGCGTCGGTTCCGCGCGCACCGCGGCGAGGGACGGCACGTCCGATGCGCCGCCGGCCTGCGTGGGTCGGGGCTCATCCCGGCCGATCAGAATGCAGCCTTTGAAGCGCGCGCCTTCCTCGACGACGATCCCTGCGGTCTGGATCTCGCCCTCGACCCGGGCCGATTTGTGGAGGAGGGTGCGACGCGCGACGCGAATATCACCGACGACGGTGCCGTAGACCTCGAGGGTGTCGGCCTCGATCGACGCGTCGATTTCGGCGTGCTCGCCCACGATGACCGTCTGGCCGGCGTGGATTTGCCCCTCGACGCGTCCCTCGAGCCGGACGCTCCCCGCGAACCGAAGCTCTCCGGTCAGGACCGATCCGGGATCGAGGTAGGTCTCACCGGCGGTACCGCGACTCCCGTCGAGCGCCTCATCGAGGGCCACGCGGGTCCGCTTCCGGCGCATTCCGAAGACCATTTTCATCCCTCCGCGCCTGGTCCGCGCTGCCATCCGGCATGGTCGTTCGACCGGATTGTGAGGACGCTGAGTGGTGCGGATCACCAGCAGCTCAACAAGCCGACCCGGATCGACGCCTTGCTCGACCGCGCGCGGGCTCAGCTGGAATCGGACGCACGGGATTTCTGAACATGCAGCTCATGTGTGTCACACCGTCCCGCCCGCATCCTGCGGCCCAATCCCAGGACGAGCACGCCCACTCCCAGCCCGATTCCAAGCCCCGGCTCGGGCAAGTCGAGCACGTTCTTGACCATCCGCTTCAGCCCGGCGTCGACCAGCATGCTCTGGCCGAAGTTGATGGAGCCGACCGAGAACACGAAGCCCCCGCCCGGATCGGGGCCGGGTGGATCCGGGTAGGGATAGAACGTGATGTCCGCGCCGGCGTTCAGCCCTTCTGCGAGCCAGACGATGCCAGCCGGGGTCGTGTCCTTCTCGACGAACCCGGGAAAGAGCG
>JANMTD010000542.1:0-23357 GCA_031390075.1 Deltaproteobacteria bacterium
ACCTCCTGATCGGCGAGCGGACGGCGGAGTTCATCAAGATCAAGATCGGCACCGCCTATCCCTCCGACACGATCGACACGGTCGAAGTGAAGGGGCGTGATCTCGTGTTGGGCGTGCCGAAGACCCTCGAGATCAAGTCCGAAGAGGTGCGCGAGGCATTATCCGAGCCGATCAATGCGATCGTGGAAAGCGTCAAGATGGCCCTCGAGAAGACGCCGCCGGAGCTCTCGGCGGACATCGTGGACAAGGGCATCGTGATGACGGGTGGCGGCTCGCTGCTGCGCAACCTCGACGTGTTGCTGCGCGAGACGACGGGGCTCCCGGTCATGCTCGCCGAAGATCCGCTCACGGCGGTCGCCATCGGGACCGGCCGCTGCCTCGACGAGATCGCGCTCCTGCGCGAGGTCACGCTGCGGTCGCCGATCTCCTGAGCTAACGCGGGACACGAGAAGGGGACGGGTCGAGGGGGTATGCCCGATCTTCTGAAGCGTCTCGGTGGGCCGCTCATCGTGGTCGCACTCCTGCTGCTGGCGATCGTCTCGATGGTTCTCGATCGGCGCCGGGTCGCGGAGGGCGGGCGTCCGCTCCCGTGGTGGCAGGCGACGATCCTCGAGGTGACGGCCCCGATCGAACGCCTCGTCTCCGCACCGATCGAAGGCGTGAAGGGCATCTACCGCGACTACGTAGATCTGCTGGCGGTCCGATCCGACAACGCACGCCTCGCCGTGCGGCTCGCCGAGATCGAGTCGGAGAACATGCAGTTCCGCGAGGCCCTCGTGACGAGTGGCCATCTCGAGCGCGTGGCGGCGATGCGCGACGAGGCGGAGATTCCGATGCTCCCGGCCGAGATCGTCGGCCTCGACGTGACGCCCTGGTTCCGCTCGATCCTGATCGACCGCGGCTCCGAGCACGGCGTGCTGCCGGGCAATCCCGTGGTCACGCAGGATGGTGTCGTCGGCGTCGTCACGGCGACCTCGCCCCATGCCGCCAAGACGATGCTCCTGCTCGATCACCAGAGCGCCGTCGACGCCCTGGTCCAGCGCAGCCGCGCGCGCGGGATCGTGCGCGGCGCGGGGCGCGAGGCGCTCGAGTTCGAGTTCTTCGTGCGCGAATCCGACGTCGTGGTCGGCGACGAGGTCGTGACCTCCGGACTCGGCGGCATCTATCCGAAGGGCCTGCGCCTGGGCCGGGTGGCCGAGATCCGCGAGGCGACGGGCCAGCTCACCCAGATCGCCGTCGTCCGTCCCGCCGTCGGCCTGGGCCAGCTCGAGCAGGTCTTCGTGATGTTGCGCCGCGGCCCGACGATGGAGCTGCTCTATCGATCCAATGCACCGGAGGGAGATCTCGGCGGGCCCGCCGCCGTGAGCAGTCCGCCGCCCTTGCCGGGCTCCTTACCGGGGGGGGCGTTGCAGGAAGGCGCAGCGCCGGAGCCGCTTGCCGAGGTGGAAACCACCGCGGAGGCCGTGCAGCCGTGAAGTCGACGCTGGCCGTGCTCGCCCTGGGACTCGCCGCGCTCATGCTGCAGGGTGGCCTGGCCCGGGCGCTACCGCCGCCGTGGTGCCCCGATCTGGCCTGGCTCGTGGTCGTCGGAATCGGGCTTCGCTGGCCCGGTTTCCTGTCGGGCTTCGTCCTGTCTGGCATGCTCGGGTTCGCGATGGACGTCGTCTCGGGCTCGTTGCTCGGACAGCACGCCCTGCTGCGTCTCTTGACCTACCTGGCCGCAGCCATCGCGGCGCGCCAGCTCGACCTCTCGGGCGGTATTCCGACGGCGCTGCTCACCTTCTCGCTCTCGATCGCGTACGGGTTCGGCATCGTGGCGACTCGTTCCCTCTTCCTCGGTCCCGCGGCGATCGGGATCGAGGTGTTCGCACTGGCCGTCGCCCAGGCGATCGTGAACATGGCGTGCGCCGGCGCGATCGTCGGCATGGTCGAGCGCATCGTGAACCGCTTCGCGGACGAGGAGATCGCACGGCGCAGCGGGCTCTCGCTCGGCTATTCGGGAAGGACGCGGCCATGAGTGAACCGCTGGGCCGAGGCCGACTCTCGAACAGTGGGGATGGTCCCGGCGACATCCGCCTCTGGCCCCTCGTGTTCGTCGTGCTCACGCTCTTCACGCTCTTCATCGGCCGGCTCTTCCAGCTCCAGATCCTCGAGGGCGAGTACCTCGCGAGCCGCTCCCAGGCGAACTACGTCCGCACCGTGCAGCTCGACGCCCCGCGCGGCATGATCGTCGATCGCAACGGCCGCGCGATCGCCGCGAGCCGACCCGCCTATCACGTCGACGTGATGCCGAACGAGATCCAGCAACCGTGGCGGACGTATTCGGTTCTCGGCGCAATCCTCGGCCGTCCGGCGGCCGACCTTTCGACGAAGGTGGGCCGACCGAAGGGACGCTTGCGTTTCCAGGCGGTGTCGCTGTCCGAGGACCTGACGTTCGAGCAGCGCGCGATGGTGGCCGAACATCGTTATGCGCTCCCGGGCGTCGAGTTCTACGGGAAGCCGCTGCGCGAGTACGTATACGGCACGCTGGCGGCCCAGCTGCTCGGCACGATCGGCGAGATCGATCAGGCGGAGCTCGAGCGGGAAGATCTCGCCGACTACCGGTCCGGCGAGACGATCGGCAAGACGGGAATCGAGGCGAGCTACGAGGTCCATCTCCGGGGCCGCAACGGGGGCGTGAACCGGATCGTCGACGTCGCGGGGCGGGAGATCGAGGAGCTCGACCGGATCGAGCCGACGCCGGGGGGCCGCGTCGTGCTGGCGATGGATCTCGATCTGCAGCAGGCGGCGGAGGCCGCGTTCCTGACGGACGATCCGAAGCAGCCGCGCCGGATGGGCGCGATCGTCGCCCTCGACCCGAACAACGGCGACGTGCTCGCGATGGTCTCGTCGCCGACCTACGACGCCAACGCGTTCGCCGGCTCGATCTCGCGCGAGATCTGGAGCGCGCTCAATTCGGACGCATGGCACCCGATGCGCAACCGCGCCGTGGCGGGTGTCTACCCGCCGGGCTCGACCTACAAGGCGTTCGTCGCGGCGGCCGGCCTCTCCGAGAAGACCATCACGCCGTCGAGCACCGCCCATTGCAGCGGCTACTACCGCCTGGGCCGCCGCGTCTACCGATGTTGGAAGAAGGGCGGCCACGGCACGGTCGACCTCCAACGCGCGCTCGTGGGCTCGTGCGACGTCTACTTCTACGAGCTCGGGCGGAAGCTCGGCGTCGAGACCCTGGCACGTTATGCGAGACTCTTCGGGCTGGGGGCGCCGACGGGGATTGCCGTGCGGGGCGAGGCGAGCGGTCTCGTGCCGACGCCGGAATGGAAGCGGCGGGTCCGCCGCGAGGCATGGGTCGAGGGCGAGACGATCTCGCTGTCGATCGGGCAGGGCGCGAACCTCGTGACCCCGGTCCAGCTGGCCGTCGCCTACGCCGCGATCGCCAATGGCGGAAGCGTCGTCGAGCCCCGGGTCGTGCTGCGCAAGGAGACCTGGGATGGAGAGCTCGTCGAAGAGATTCAGCCGGTCGTGCGCGCCCGCGACGTGATCGATCCCGCGGTGCTCGAGCTCGTGAAGAAGGGGATGAAGGGCGTCGTCATGGATCCGGGCGGAACGGGTCGGCGGGCGCAGGTTCCCGGCATAAACGTCGCCGGCAAATCCGGTACGACCCAGGTCGTGAGTCTCGACGTCGTGAAGGATCTCAAGCCCGAGGACATTCCGCTCCGCTACCGCGATCACGCGCTCTTCGCGGCTTTCGCGCCGGTCGAGTCCCCCGAGATCGTCGTCGTGGCGATCGTGGAGCACGCGGGGGGCGGCGGCGGGGCGCTCGCGGCGCCGATGACGCAGAAGGTGATGGCCCGGTATTTCTCGAAGAAGGAAGGGCTCGTTCCGACCCAGGTGGCCTTCGTCGGGCTGGATGAGTTCGGACTGGACGTGCTGCAGGAGGCCCCGAAATGAGCTCGTTGCGCGTGGAGCGCCGCCGGGTGGCGCATTTCGACTGGGTGCTGGCGGGGATCGTCGTCCTGCTCGTCGCCATGGGGATCGTGAACCTGGTGTCCGCGGCGGCGTCGGGGGTCGAGGGCGGGGCGGACATCGTCGGACGCCAGCTCTCGGTGCTCGGGCTCGCGGCCATGGTGATCGCCGTCGTCGTCGCGATCGACTATCGGCACTTCGACCGTTATGCGTACGGGATCTACGGCGCGACGGTGGGGCTGCTCCTGCTCACGCTCGCGATCGCCGAGGAGACCCGAGGCGCCCGGGCCTGGCTCTTCTCTGGCCGTCTCCAGCCGTCGGAGTTCTCGAAGATCGGCATGGTGGTCGGCCTCGCGCATTATTTCGGCCGCAATCCCCCGTCCCAGATCCGGCGGCTGCGCGACCTCTTCCTGCCCGGACTGATCGTCGCGGTTCCGGTCGGTCTGATCGTCCTCCAGAAGGATCTGGGCGTCGCCGTCTTGACGCTGCTCGTCGGACTGACGCTGCTGCCGCTCGTGAACGTGCCCGCGCGGGCTTGGGCGGGGATCGGGGTCCTCGGGCTCGGCGCGGCGGCTGCGCTCTGGCAGTTCGGGCTCAAGCTCTATCAGAAGGAGCGCATCCTCGGCTTCATCGATCCGTCGCGCGACCCGCTCTCCTCGGGCTATCAGCAGATGCAATCGAAGATCGCGGTCGGCTCGGGCGGGCTCCTCGGCACCGGTTGGCAGGAGGGAACCCAGACCCAGCTGCGCTTTCTTCCGACGCAGCACACGGACTTCGCGTTCTCGGTCCTCGCCGAAGAATGGGGCTTCGTGGGCTCGACCCTCGTGCTCTCGGTCTACGCGCTGATGCTGATCTGGGGCCTGCTGATCGCGCGCAACTCGAAGGACACCTTCGGTGCGATGCTCGCGATCGGGCTCGTGGGAACACTGCTCTGGCCAGCGGCGATCAACGTCGCGATGGTGCTCGGCCTCGCGCCGGTGATCGGTGTGCCGCTGCCGCTCTTCTCGTACGGCGGCTCGGCGCTGCTCTCGGGCGCCCTCTCGATCGGCCTGCTCCTGAACATCTCGATGCGCCGCTACGTCTTCTAGGCCTCGAGCACGCCGTCGATCATCTTGACGAAGTCGCCCTTCGGGCGGGCGCCCGTCAGCTGGCTCACGACCTTGCCGTCCTTGAACGCGAGGATCGTCGGGATCGAGCGGATGCCGAAGGCGCCGGGCGTCTGGGGCGATTCGTCGATGTTGACCTTCACGACCTTGAGGCGGTCGCCGTAGGTCTCGGCGAGCTCCTTCACGATCGGAGCGATCGCCCGGCACGGCCCGCACCACTCGGCCCAGAAATCGACGAGGACGGGGGTGGTGGACTTCAGGACCTCGCCATCGAAGGTCGCGTCGGTCACGTCGGTGATCTTGGCCATGTCTCGGTCTCCGTGCTTTCGGGTGTAGGTTCGGGGGCAGGTTCGGGTTCGCGCCGCATCATGTTGATCACGGCGAAGCGTCTGGCAAGCTCTTCCTAGAAGGTGCGCCCATTTATAGCAGGCCGCCCGACCCGATCTGCGCAGGAGATTCGCTTGAAACGCCGCCCTTCCGAGCTCGATCGAAAACAGCTGCGGGCCGAGCCCGTCCGCGGCCGCAAGAGCAAGATCGGCCTCGAAGACGAGGGGCGGCCGCTCGCGCCGGGCGCATCGGTGGCCGACCTGCTCGACTCGCTTCCGCGGCTGCTCGGCGCCGCAGAGCTCATCGCGGCGATCGATGCATGGGAGCGGGCGTGGCGCCGCGAGCGGCTGGTCCTCTTCGGCTTCGGGGCACACCTGATCAAGGTCGGACTCGCGCCGATCGTCGTGGATCTGATGCAGCGCGGGGCGATCGGCGGCCTGATGATGAACGGGGCGGGCTGTGTCCACGATCTCGAGCTCGCGATGCTCGGGCGGACGAGCGAGGACGTCGGGCCGGCGCTCGACGCGGGGCGTTTCGGCGTGGCTCGCGAGACGGCCGAGCGACTCAACGGTGCGATTGCGCGGGGCCGTGCGGACGGGCTCGGGATGGGGGCGGCGATCGGCCGCGACATCGGCGAGTCGCGGGACCCGAACGCCGAACGCTCCGTGCTCGCGACGGCACACCGCCTCGGTATCCCCGTGACGGTCCACGTCGCGATCGGGACCGATATCCACCACATGCACCCGAGCGCCGACGGCGCCGCCCTCGGTGAGACGAGCTATCGCGATTTCGAGACGCTCTGTGGACTCGTGGCCCGGCTCGAGGACGGCGTCGTGATCCATGCGGGCTCGGCGGTGATCCTGCCCGAGGTCTTCCTGAAGGCCCTCGCCGTCGCCCGCAATCTGGGTCACCGGGTCGCGCGGCTGACGACCGTGAACTGCGATTTCGTCCGCCAGTACCGGCCCGAGCGCAACATCGTCGAGCGGCCGACCCGCCTCGCCGGCCGCGGGATCTCGCTCGTCGGCCACCACGAGATCCTCGTGCCGCTGCTCGCCGCGGGCGTCGTCGAGCGCCACGCCTCCGACGCCGCCCCGCGAAAGAGTCCAAAGCGATGATGCGGATCACGCTCGCCGAGGGAGACCTGACCGAGCAGGCGGTCGACGCGACCGTCAACGCAGCGAACAGCGACCTTCTGCTCGGCAGCGGGGTCGCGGGCGCGATCGCCCGCCGCGGGGGGCCGGCCATCGCCGCAGAATGTGCCGCACACGGGCCGATCGCAGTCGGCGCAGCGGCGATCACCGGCGGCGGTCTGCTGCCGGCGCGGCACGTGATCCACGCCGCCGGGATGTCCCCCGGCGGCCGGGCGACACCCGAGAGTGTGGAGAGTGCGCTTCGGGCGGCCCTCGAGTGCGCGGTCGCGGCGGGGGTGCGGACGCTCGCGGTGCCGGCGATCGGGGCTGGGGTCGGCGGGCTCGCGCTCCAGATCTGCGCGGAAATCTCGATTGCCTGTGCGCGCCGGTTCGCCGAAGAGCAGGGGGGCGCGGGCCCCCTCGAAGAGGTCCGGTTCGTGTTGCTGGGCGAGCCGAGCTATCGCCTCTTCGAGATGGTGAACGACGCGGCGAAGGTCGAGGCCCAGATGCGCCGGATCGGCCAGCGCCGGCGCGAGACCTAGCCCCGCCGCAACCCGAGGCGCCCGGGTCGGACGCGGCTGCCGTTATACTGCCGCGGCGCCGGGCGGCGACCAGGGACCCGGCCCGAGAATGGGTCCGGGGATCGGGGAGATTCGTGCACGAGTTCCAGCAGATCGCGGCCGCGCTCTATCTCGCCGCGGGCGTCGGGGCACTGCTCGGCCTGCTGCTCCCGGCACCGCGCATGTTGATCGGTGCCCGGCTGGGTCTCGCCCTCGGCGCCGTCGTCCAGGGCATCGCCTTCGCGACGCTCCACCGCCAGGATCCCGCGCCCGCGCTGACGGATCTCGCCCAGGCGGTCTCGGTGATGGCCTGGCTCGGGGTGCTCTTCGGGCTCGCCCTGACCTCGCGCATCCGCCTGCCGGGGTTCGTCCCGGTGCTGGGGTTCGCGGCCTTTCTCGCCGCCTTCGGCGCGACGCTCTCGGACCGCGGCGCGTCCGTCGTCGCGGAGGGAAACGGCTCGATTCCCCATGCCCATGTGCTGCTCGCGAGCGCGGGCCTCGCCGCCCTGGGCCTCGCGGGATTGGCGGGTCTCTTCTTCCTGCTCGAGCACCGGAGCTTGAAGCGCCGCCGGTCCGTCGCACGGCGCATCCAGCTGCCTTCCCTCGAGGCCCTCGACCGCGTGAACCGGGTTGCCCTGGCCCTTGGATTCGTGCTGTTGAGCTTCGGTGTCGTGACGGGCGTGCTCTGGAACGAAGCGCGCTCGGGCCAGGCCCTCGCCGGCGGCCTGCACGAGACCTGGACCGTCGTCGCATGGATGATCTACCTGGGCCTCGTCGTGCTCCGATTCGTCGGTCGCCAGGGCGCGCGCCAGGCCGCGGCCAGCGCGCTGGCTGGCTTCGCCTTCCTGGTCTTCGCCGTCGTCGGCATCGGAATCGTGTCGTGAAGGTCGTGGTCTTCGGCATGAGCCACCGGACAGCGCCGGTCGAGATCCGCGAGCGTTTCGCGGTCTCCGAGGCGAAGGTGGTGCTTAGAAAGCTCGTCGACCGGCCCGAGATCGCGGAGGCGGTGCTGCTCTCGACCTGCAATCGCGTCGAGCTCGTCGTGACGACCGAGAACCCCGACGCCGTCCAGCACGTGCTCGTCGATTTCTTCGCCCGGGATCTCGCCGTCGACGCGCTTCCGGCGCGGGCCTCGCTGCGGGAGATGACCTATCTGCGGCAGGGCCGTGAGGCCGTCGAGCATGTCTTCCGGGTCGCCTGCGCGGTCGACTCGATGGTGGTCGGCGAACCGCAGATCCTCGGTCAGGTGAAGGACGCTTATCGCGAGGCGGTAGAGGCGGGGACCTGCGGCGCCGTCCTCTCGCGCCTATTCCAGCGCGCCTTCGCGACGGCGAAGCGCGTGAAGAACGAGACCGGAATCGCCGAGAGGCCGGTCTCCGTGGCCCGTGTCGCGGTGCTGCTCGCAAAGCAGATCTTCGAGACGCTCGAGAGCAAGAGCGCGCTCCTGATCGGCGCCGGCGACATGATCGAGGCGGCGTTGGTCGCCCTCGACGACCACGGCCTCGGCACCCGCCGCGTCGTGAATCGCACGCAAGCCCACGCCGAGGCCCTGGCCCACCGCTTCGGCGGCACGGCCCACGGCCTCGACGAGCTCGACCTGCTGCTGCCCGAGACGGACGTCGTGCTCGCCTGCGTCGGCGGAAGCGGGCCGATCCTCTCGCGCGAACGGGTCGAGGCGAGCCTGCGGCGGCGCCAGGGGAGGCCGCTCTTCCTGATCGACATCGGTGTGCCCCGCAACATCGACCCCGACGTCCACGAGATCGACAACGCCTATCTCTACGACCTCGACGATCTGCAGGAGGTCGCCGACAGCAACGAAGAGGAGCGTCGCCGGGAGGTCCAGCGCGCGGAGCAGATCATCGTCGAGGAGCGGGAGCATTTCGAAGGCTGGCTCGTGGCGCTCCAGGCGGTGCCGACGATTCGCGATCTGACGCGGCGCGGCGAGGAGATCCGGCGCCGGGAGGTCGATCGATTCACCGGCCGCCTCGGACTCGACGATCCGCGCCGCGAGCTGCTCGAGCAGCTGACACGGAGCATCGTGAACAAGCTGCTGCATGCGCCGATCTCGCGCCTGCGCGACGAGACGGATCGCGAGGCGGGCCTCGTCCGTCTCGAGGAGGCGCGCGTGTTGTTCGGCCTCGACGAGCTCGGGAGCGCGAAGGACGAGCTCGCCGCGGGGACGCCGCCGGACGACGACGAGCCGGAGCCCACCGCTTGAGCCTGCTTCGCATCGCGACCCGTGGCAGCGATCTCGCGTTGGTGCAGTCGCGCCAGGTGGCGGCCGAGCTCGGCCGTGCCCTCGGCGTGAAGACGGAGCTCGTCGTGCTGCGCACGACCGGCGACCGGATCCAGGACCGATCGCTCTCGAAGATCGGTGGCAAGGGGCTTT
This sequence comes from Deltaproteobacteria bacterium, assembly GCA_031390075.1. GTDB lineage: Bacteria > Myxococcota_A > UBA9160 > UBA9160 > UBA4427 > UBA4427. The sequence goes on from JANMTD010000542.1 coordinate 9,479, forward strand.
TTGTTAAGGAGATCGAAGAGGCGCTGCTCGCGGGCCAGGCTGATCTCGCGGTCCACAGCGCGAAGGACGTGCCGGCGCGGCTCGCCCCGGGTTGCGTGATCGCGTGTTACCCGGAGCGCCGCGATGCGCGCGATGCCCTCGCGGCGCGAGTGCGGGGGACGACGCTCGCGACCCTGCCGCGCGGGGCGCGGGTCGGGACGGGCAGCACGCGCCGCGTCGCCCTGCTGCGGGCGCTGCGCCCGGACCTCGAGATCGTCGCGCTGCGGGGCAACGTGCCGACGCGGCTCGAGAAGCTCGAGCTCGAGGGGCTCGATGCGGTCGTGCTCGCGTGTGCGGGGCTCGAGCGGCTCGGGCTCGTCGATCGGATCGACGAGCGGATCGCGCCGGAGGCGATGCTGCCCGCGGTGGGCCAGGGGCTGCTCGCGCTCGAGACCTGCGGCGATTCGGAATGGCGCGAGCGGATCGCGGCGCTCGAGCCCGTGGCGACCGGCGAGGTCGCGCGCGCCGAGCGCCGCTTCCAGACGGCGCTCGGGGGCGACTGCAGCATTCCGCTCGCGGGTTATGCCGAGCGACTCGCGGACGGTCGAATCCGCCTGCGCGGACTGGTCTCGAGCCTCGACGGCGCGACGATCGCCCGCGCCGAAGGGCATGCGCCGGGAGCCGAGGCCGAGGCGCTCGGCGAGCGCGTCGCGCGCGCGGTGTTCGAGGCCGGCGGCCGGGAGATCCTGCGCGCGATCGCAGCGGCGGAGGCGCAAGGTGGCTGAGCCGAATGCGACGCCGGGCCGAGTCATCCTCGTCGGCGCCGGGCCCGGGGATCCCGATCTCATCACCGTTCGCGGCGCGCGCGCCCTGCGCACGGCCGACGTCGTCCTCTACGACGAGCTGGCCAGCGACGAGCTCCTCGACCTCGCGCCCGACCGCGCCGAGCGCATCAACGTCGGCAAGCGCGGCCACGAAGAGCCCACGCGCACCCAGGCCGAGATCAACGCGCTGCTCGTCGAGCACGCGCAGCAGGGTCGCACCGTCGTCCGCCTGAAGGGCGGCGATCCCTTCGTCTTCGGCCGCGGCGGCGAGGAGCTCTCCGCCTGCGCCGAGGCGGGCGTCGACTTCGAGATCGTCCCCGGGATCAGCTCGGCGATCGCCGCCCTCGGTTATGCGGGCATCCCGGTCACCGACCGCCGCCACTCCGCCTCCTTCGCCGTCGTGACGGGCCACAAGGATCCGAGCCGCGCCGCCGAGCAGACCCGCTGGCGCGAGCTCGGGACCGCGGTCGACACCCTCGTGATCCTGATGGGCATGCGCAATCTCCCGCACATCGTCGACGAGCTGATCGCCGGCGGCAAACCCGCCTCCACGCCTGCGGCGGCGATCATGCACGGGACCCTGCCCGAGCAGCGCACCTGCGTTTCGACGTTGGCCGGGCTGCCCGAGGCCGTGCGCGCGGCGGGTCTCGGCGCGCCGGCGGCGATCGTGATCGGCGACGTCGTCGGCCTTCGCGAAGGGCTCTCGTGGTGGGAGCGGCGACCGCTCTTCGGCCGCGCGGTGCTCGTGACCCGCGCCCGCGAGCAGACCGACGAGGTCGCGGCGGCGCTGCGTTCGGCGGGGGCGATTCCGGTGATCCGACCGATGATCGAGCTGTCGCCGGTCGAGGACGTGGTGGGGCGGGCCGAGATCGCGCGCGTCCTCGGGTGCCTCGAGACCTATCACGCGATCGTGTTCACGAGCTCGAACGCCGTCCGCTTCTTCACCCGCGTCCACGAAGAGATGCGCGGCCGCGGCGTCGGGATCACCGCGGGAACACGCATGTTCTGCATCGGCGAGCGCACCGCCGAAGAGGCGCTGCGCGCGGGCTATCCGGTCCACCTCGTCGCCTCGGGCCGCAGCGACGCCGAGACACTGCTGTCGGAGCTCGTGCCCCTGCTCTCGAACGCGGGGGAGCGGGTCCTGATCCCCCGCTCGCGGATCGCGGCGACGAAGATCGCCGATGGCTTGCGCGCGGCGGGAGTCGAGGTCGACTCGATCGCCTTCTACGAGAATCGCCGGCCTGCAGTCGACGAAGAGGATCTGCGCGCGCGGCTTCGCAGCGGGGAGCTCGTCGCCCTCTCGTTCACGAGCCCCTCGACGGTCGACAATTTCCTGGCCTGCCTCGACGCCTCGAGTCTCGCGGCGGCGCGCCGATGTATGATCGCGGCGATCGGGAGCACGACGGCGAAAAGGCTCGCCGAAGTGGGCCTGCCGGCCGATGTCGTGCCTGTCCGGCCGGACGTGGTGGCGATGGTCGCTGCGCTCGCGCAGGCGTACGCGAAACGATCGACCTGAGGAGCCTCGCATGAGCTTTCCCATCACACGCATGCGGCGGCTGCGGCGGACCGAGGCGCTGCGGGGCATGGTGCGCGAGACGCGGCTCGCCCGGGAGGATCTCGTCCAGGCGCTCTTCGTCGTCGAGGGTGCGGGCCGGCGGGAGCCGGTGGCGTCGATGCCGGGCGTCAATCGTTATTCGGTCGACCAGGTCGTGCTCGAGGCCAAGCGGATCGCCGATCTCGGGATTCCGGCGCTGATCCTGTTCGGCGTGCCCGCGGAGAAGGATGCGCGGGGCTCGGGGGCCGACCATCCCGACGGCATCGTGCAGCGCGCGACCCGTGCGATCGCCGACGCCGTGCCCTCGCTCTGCGTCATCACCGACGTCTGCCTCTGCGAGTACACGGCCCACGGCCACTGTGGCGTCCTCGACGGCCACGAGGTCGACAACGATCCGAGCCTCGAGCGGCTGGCGAGCACGGCGGTCTCCCACGCCCGCGCGGGCGCGAGCATCGTGGCGCCGTCGGACATGATGGACGGCCGCGTCGCCGCGATCCGACGGGCGCTCGACGCGAACGGCTTCGAGCAGGTCGCGATCCTCGCCTACTCGGCCAAGTACGCGAGCGCCTTCTACGGGCCCTTTCGGGATGCGGCCGAGAGTGCGCCCGAGTTCGGGGATCGGCGCGGATACCAGATGGATCCGTCCAACCGCCGCGAGGCCCTGCGCGAGATGCGCCTCGATCTCGAGGAGGGCGCCGACATGCTGATGGTGAAACCCGCGCTCGCCTACCTCGACATCCTCGCCGACGCCCGGCGGACCTTCGACGTGCCGCTCGCCGCCTATCATGTCTCGGGGGAGTACTCGATGATCAAGGCCGCTGCGGAGCGGGGCTTCCTCGACGGCGACCGCGCGATGGAGGAGTCTCTCGTCTCGATCAAGCGCGCAGGGGCGGACCTGATCCTCACCTACGCGGCGATGGAAATCGCCGAGCGGCTCTAAGGAGGCTTGAATCCCATGCCCTACAAAGTCGTCGAGCTCTCGAACGTCACGGACGAGGAGATCGAGAAGATCCTCAACGCCTGGACCGCCGAGGGTTGGGACTTCGACACGATCCAGTTCGCGATGCGTGAGTCCTCGAAGCGCCCGAGCATGGCCTTCATCACCTTCACCCGCGACGACGCCTGAGCCCTCAGTCCATGGGGAGCCTCAGCCCATGGAGAGCCCTCAGCCCATGGGAAGCCCTCAGCGCGCCACGACCGCGGGCCAGACCGTCTCCGCGAGCCAGCGAAGCGACCGCTCGAGCACGGCGCGTTCGATCCCGGCGAGCTGGGGCCGCACGATCAGCAGGTCGATCCCGAGCCGCGCCCGGTCCTGCACGAGCCGCTCGGTCACCGCTCCCGGCGTACCGATGAGTGTGCGGGCCTCGAGGGGCGAATCGATCGCCGCGTTGACGGCCGCCGGCAGCCCGGCCCGCCGCCCGGTCAGCTCGCCCGCGAGGCGCGCCCGGATGGCCTCGAGCTCGCGCTCGCTCTCCGAGACGAAGACCGTTCGCATCACCGGCGCGAGGGGCCTTCGGCCGGGATCGGGCAGTCCTTCGCGATGGCGCCGCTGGTTCTCCTCGATCTGGGCCACGGTCTCGACCGGCGAGGCCAGGTAGGGGAGCCCGCGCCGCGCGGCCTGGGCGAGACCCTTCGGCCCGAAGGCTGCGACCGCGAGCGGAGGATGGGGACTTTGGCAGGGGGCGAAGAGGTCGCCCTTGCGGTGGCCGTCCGACCACCGCGCGAGCATGCGGTCGAGGGCTTCGTCGAAGCGATCCCGTTTCTCGGCGGGGGGCACGCGAAAGGCCTCGAGCATCCGCCGCTGGAAGCCGCGGCCGAGTCCGATCAGGGCTCGACCCGAGGAGAGCTGGTCCAGGGCGGCGATCTGCGCGGCGATCTCGTCGGGCGGGTGGAGCGGCAGCAGGAGCGAGGTCGTCCCGAGGCGCAGGCTCCGGGTGACGGGGGCGAAGCTGGCCAGCTCGAGGAGCGGAGCCGGACAGACGCCCCGCTCGAAATGCATCTCCGGGAGCCAGACCGAGTGAAGCCCCAGAGCCTCCGCCAGCTCGACCCAGCGGAGCCGACCCGACGCGGGATCCCCGGGCGCTGCGCCTCCCAGGGAGAGGCCGAGCCCGGGCCGTTCGAGGCCCCACGCCACGCGGGCTTCACGCTCGGATTCGAGGGGCATCTTCATCGGGCTGGAGGTCGGGCTGGACACGCCCGGACCCTATCACCCGGATCCGCTCGGGGCCTTTGATTGCGTCACCCACGGGGGTCAACTAAGCTCGACCCCCGTGAGATTCTTCCCCCCAAGGTCGAAACCTTCGGGGCTGTTCGGCCGATCCTGCGGGTGCGTTCGAAATCCCAGGCGGGGATCATCGGGAGAGCACGACATGATTGAGACCATTCTGGTGGCGACGGACGGTTCAGACGACGGCAACGCGGCTGAACAGACTGCGATGGGGCTCGCCTCGCGGTTGCGTATCAAGCTGGTGGCGATCTCCGTCGTCGACGAGCGGCGATTCCGAGCGCCCGCGGGCTCAGGTCTGAGCCTCCCGCCCTTTCCCGAAGCCGAGGTCGCTTCCTATTACCGCGCCCGTGCGGATGCAGTCGCCCGCCGTTTCAACGAGCGTGCGCGGGGCGAGGGACTCGACGCGAGCTGCGAAGTGCTGCAGGGACCGTGTGATGATCGGATCGTCGAGCGCATGAACACGGCCGATCTGCTGGTGATCGGCCGCAACAGCGCCGGCGGTCGAGACAAGAACTCCCTCGTCGGCCACACCGCCGACACGATCCTGCGCAAGACGAACAAGCCGACGATCCTGGTCCCGAGCGGTGCACCGCTCACGGGTCCGCTGGTGCTCGGATTCGACGGATCGCCGGGCTCGCGGATCGCCGCAAAGCTGGCCGTGGCCCTCGCCAATGGACTCAACGAATCGGTTCACGTGTTCGTCGACTCGAAGGACAAGGGCCGCGCCGTCGCGCGCTTCGATGAAGTGCGCCAGCTCGTGGGCGGACTCAACGTTCCCGTGCGCGAGACCTCTTCGACGCTCGGTCGGCCGGACGTGAAGATCGTCGACACCGCGAAAGAGGTGCGCGCCAGCCTGATCGTGATGGGCGCCTACGGCCGCAACCGGATCACGGACTATTTTCTGGGGAGCAACGCCGCTTCGGTCGCGCGCACCTCGCCCGTGTCCGTGCTGCTCGCGCGTTAGTGTCCCGTTCCGGAAGTTCGCCGTCGTATCGGCACGCTGCTTCGGGCGGCTCCGTGCGCATCGAGAGCGTGTCTACGGGCCGCTCGCAAGGCGCGCGACCGAGGCATAGCCGAAGCTACGGCGAGGGAGCGCAACGCGGCGAGCGGCCCGTAGACGCGCTCGAATGCAGGCGAACTTCCGGAATGGGACACTGACGGGTGCCGCGCACGGCCGCGGCCATTCGGCTCGCCGAGCTCGCTCGCATGCTCGGCTGTGAAGTCGAGGGCGACGCGTCGCTCGAGATCCAGGGCTTCGCCTCCCTCGACCACGCCCGCGAAGACGAGCTCGTATTCGTGCGGGACCGCAGCCACGGCGCAAAGCTCGCTGCCAGCCGCGCGCGCGCAGTCGTCGCACCGCCGGGGCTCGACGTGGGGGGGCGGAGCGTCCTGCGCAGCCCTCGGCCGGCCCACGACTTCTCCCGCCTGATGCAGCGATTTCTATCGGCAGAGCGTCCGCCCGCCGGCATCGCCCCCGGTGCCCACGTCGACCCGAGCGCCGTCGTCGATCCCACGGCGGCGATCGAGCCTGGTGCGCGCGTCGGTCCGGGCAGTCGGATCGGGGCGCGAAGCGTAGTCTCGGCCAATGCGACGATCGCGGGCCATGTCGTCGTCGGGCGGGATTGCTGGATCCAATCCGGCGCCGTGATCCGGGAGGACTGCGAGCTGGGCGACCGGGTCGTGCTCCAGCCGGGCGCCGTCGTCGGCAGCGATGGCTTCGGGCTGGTCGCCGACGAGCAGGGTCGACCGGTCGCGATGGCACACCGCGGGCGCGTCGTGATCGAGGACGACGTCGAGATCGGCGCCAACACGACGATCGATCGGGCCACCCTCGACGAGACGCGGATCCGCCGCGGTGCGAAGATCGACAATCTGGTTCAGATCGCCCACAACTGCGACATCGGCGAGAACGTCTTGATCGTGGCCCAGAGCGGCTTGTCGGGAGGGACGATCGTCGGAGCGGGCGCCATCGTGATGGCGCAGGCGGGGACGACGGGTCACCTGCGCATCGGCGCGCGGGCCTTCGTCGGCGCCCGCGCGGGGCTCCACCACGACGTGCCGGACGGTGAGCGCGTCTTCGGCTCGCCGGCGATGGAGGAGCGCAGCTGGCATCGCGCGATGGCCGGGCTCAAACGCCTGCCCGAGCTGTTGAAGCGTGTGCGGCGCCTCGAGCAGCATCTCGGCCTCCGCTCGGAGGCCCGCCCCGGCGCCTCCTCTGGCCCTTCCTCTGGCGATGGAGGCGCATCCCGAGGAGACTCCGACCCGGACTGAATCACGCGAGGATCCGCGGATGTCGACCGGCGAGGAAGCGCGCGATGGACGAGCAGGCGCAGTGAGCCCGCGCTTGCGCCCGCTTTCGGAGCTGCGCACGGTCTACTCCGCCTGCGGCAGCGATCTGGAGCTCGACGCGCTCGCTGCGGTGCTGGCGGAGGATGAACGCGCGGGCGCTCGCGAACTCGTGGTCCGGATTGCCGCGCGGCGCGATGCGGTGTCGCGGGAGCGCGGTCGGATCGCGGGGCTGCTCGCCCTGCGCGATGCGCTCTACGCACAGGGCGTGCGCGGGATCGCCGGCGTCGACGAGGTCGGCGTCGGACCCCTCGCCGGACCGGTCGTCGCGGCGGCCGTCGTGCTTCCGCTGCGGGTCGAGCTCGCCGGTCTCGACGATTCGAAGCGCGTGGCGCCGGCGCGGCGCGTCCTGCTCGCCCGGGCGATCCGCGAGGTGGCGCTCGGAATCGGGATCGGCGAGGTCTCGGTCGACGAGATCGATCAGGTCGGCATCTACCGGGCGGCCCTCGAGGCGATGCGGCGGGCCGTCGCGAGCCTCGACCGTGTCCACGGGGTGGGCCATCTGCTCGTCGATGCGCGCACCGTGCCCGGGATCGACGTGCCGCAGACGTCGATCATCAAGGGCGACCAGAAGGACGCGAGCATCGCCGCCGCCTCGATCGTCGCCAAGGTCCATCGCGATGCCTCGATGGCGCGACTTGGGCAGCGCTACCCCGCCTACGGCTTCGAGCGCCACATGGGTTACGGGACCGCGGACCATGTCGCGGCCCTCGAGCGCCACGGACCGTGCCCCATCCATCGGCGGTCCTTCGCCCCGGTCGCGCTGGCCGAGCGGCGCTTCGCGACCCGGCCCGGCAGCGCCTTCGTAGGATGAGGGACGCGGGAGTCGGTCAGCGCTTCGTGATCCGAAGCCGGCCCGAGGATTTCGCCGTCGTCGAAGAGCCGCTCTACGCCGCGTCCGGCACCGGCAATCATCTCTTCGTCGAGATCGAGAAACGCGGTCGCACGACCGAGCAGGTCGCGCGCGGGCTCGCGCGGGGCTGCGGTGTCGATCCGAAGGAAGTCGGTTATGCGGGGCGCAAGGATCGCCATGCCGTGACTCGCCAGTGGCTCTCGCTGCCGGGGGTCGAGCCGGAGCGTGCGCTTTCGCTCGAGCTCGCAGGGGTTCGCGTCCTGTCCGCCGTGCGCCACGAGCACAAGCTCAAGACCGGGCATCTGCGCGGCAACCGCTTCGAGATCGCCGTGGTGAGCGACGCGCCCTGCGATCTTCCGGCCCTCGAGGGCCGCGCGCGAGAGCTCGTGCGCCGGGGGATGCCGAATCGGTACGGGGAGCAGCGCTTCGGCCGCGCAGGGGACAACGCCGAGGCGGCGCGAAAGCTCTTCGCCGGCAAGTCGGCGCGCCGCGATCGGCGGGCCGAGCGCTTCCTCGTCTCCGCGCTGCAGGCCGAGGTCTTCAATGCCGTGCTCGCGGAGCGCCTCGAGCACTACGACGAGGTCGCGCTGGGGGATCTCGCGCGGGTCGAGGCGAGTGGTGGGCTCTTCTGGGTCGACGATCTCGAGCGCGAGCGGCCCCGGGCCCTGGCCTTCGAGATCAGTGCCACCGGTCCGATCTTCGGCACCAAGGTCCGCGAGCCCCGCGGCGAGATCGCAGCGCTCGAAGCACACGTCCTCGAGCGCCACGGAATTCCGCCGTCGAGCGAGCTCTCGCTGCCCCGCGGCCTGCGGGCGCTCGGGACGCGCCGCCCACTGCGCGTCCTGCCCCGCGACCTCGAGCTGACGGCGCTGCCGGACGGTCATGGCTTCCGCCTCGCCTGCGGGCTGCCGCCGGGCGCCTACGTCACGGTCCTGCTCGAATGTCTGGTCGGGTCGCTCGGTGTGATCGTCGACGGGTCGCGGGCGCCCGCGTCCCCTGACGAGGTGTTCGACCCGGGTGTATCGTCGCCCGACGCGACTTGACGTGAGGAGCCCTTCATGAAGATTGCAGCCAACGTGACGGATCTGATCGGCGGAACACCGCTGGTGCGGCTCAACCGTGTCGTCGGCAACTGCCACGCCACGATCCTCGGCAAGCTCGAGTCGGCGAATCCCGGCAACAGCGTGAAGGACCGCATCGGCAAGGCGATGATCGAAGCGGCCGAGAAAACCGGCGACCTCGTGCTCGGGCGCTCGACGATCGTCGAGCCGACTTCGGGCAATACCGGAATCGCGCTCGCCATGGTCGCGGCGGTCAAGGGCTATCCGTGCGTGATCGTGATGCCCGATACGATGAGCCCCGAGCGCCGCGCCACGATGCGCGCCTTCGGTGCCAAGATCGTCCTGACCGAGGGCGCGAAGGGCATGCGGGGGGCGATCGAGCGCGCGAACGAGATCGCCGCCAAGATTCCGCACGCCTTCATCCCGCAGCAGTTCCGCAATCCGGCCAACCCCCAGGTCCACTTCGAGACGACCGCCCAGGAGATCTGGAACGACACCGAGGGGCGCGTCGACGCGCTCGTCGCCGGCGTCGGAACCGGCGGCACGATCACGGGCGTCGCGCGTTTCATCAAGCCGAAGAAGCCCTCTTTCAAGGCGATCGCCGTCGAGCCGCTCGATAGCCCGGTGCTCTCGGGCGGCTCGCCGGGGCCGCACAGGATCCAGGGCATCGGTCCCGGCTTCGTGCCTGAAGTGCTCGAGGTCGACAATCTCGACGGCGTGATCACGGTCTCGAACGAAGCCTCCATCGCCATGTCGCTGCGGATCGCGCGGGAGGAGGGCATCCTCTGCGGCATCTCGGCGGGGGCGAACGTCCACGCGGCGATCGAGTACGGATCGCGACCCGAGAACGCGGGCAAGACGATCGTGACAATCATCTGCGATTTCGGTGAGCGCTACATCCAGACGATCCTGTTCGAGAAGCTCCGCTATGAAGGCAGCGACGCTCTCGACGTATGAGCGACGTATGAGCGACGCTCTCGACGCCTGAGGGCGGGGCGAGCGGCATCTTCGCCGCATTTTCGGGCGTCTTCAAGCGGCGCCTGCACATCCGTTAGCGGATCGGGATTCGCTGCGATGCGCCCCTCCTGCTCGCGATCGGTGGGGCGAGCGCGAGGTTCCACTTGCGGAATCTCGCGAGAAGCTGACACTCCTTCATATGTCTCGCGATGAGAAGAAAGCGGAGAGCCGCCGGCGCATTCTCGATTCGGCACGGGATGTCTTCTTCCGCGACGGATTCATGCGCGCGAACCTCGACGAGGTCGCCGAGAAAGCCGGCGTCGCGAAGGGCACGCTCTACCGCTATTTCGAGAGCAAGGCCGACCTGTATGTCGCCGTGCTCACACACAACCACGAGATCTTCCACGACCTGATGCAGGCCGCCGGGCGGCAGGGCGATTCGGCGCTCGACCGCGTGCGTTCGATCGCGCGCTTCTACTTCGCCCACTGGCTCGACCACCCGGATTATTTCCAGATCTTCTGGGCCGTCGACAACGAGAGCGTGATCGGGGAGCTGCCGCGGGCGGTGATCGACAAGATTGCGAGCTTCTGGGAGCTCAACCTGAACGTGACCCACGAGGTGTTGCAGCAGGGCGTCGCGTCGGGGGAGTTCGTCCCGTGCGATACCTGGGAGATCGCGAACGTGCTGTGGTCGATCGCGAACTCGCTGATCGAATCCGACAACACCAAGGCCCGCCGCCAGATCCGCCGCCGCCCGCTCGAGCCCCTCTACATGCATGCGATCGAGACGATTCTGCGGGGGATCCTCTCGGATCCGTCGCGGATCTCGCTCACCCCGACGCTGCCCGCCCGCGAGAGCCGCACGGCATAGACCGCTGCGCGCGATAACCTCGGTCCGTGAAGAGCCCCGTGAAGACGCCCGTGAAGCCCCATCCCTCGCAACCTCCGAGCGAAGCCCCGATGCGGCTCGTCGTCATCGACGGCGCGAACGCCCTCTACCGCGCGTTCTTCGCGATCCCGAACCTGCGCGCACCCGACGGCACGCCGACCAATGCCGCTTACGGCTTCACGACGATGCTCGCGAAGGTGCTGCGCGAGGAGCGGCCGACCCACGTCGTCGTCGCCATGGATCCACCCGGCGGAAGCTTCCGCAACCAGATCTAGCCCGAGTACAAGGCCGGCCGCGATAAACAGCCCGAGGACCTCAGCGTGCAGATCCCGCTCCTCGCGGAGCTCTGCGCGGCGTTCCGCGTGCCGCTGCTCGCGGTCCCGGGATTCGAGGCGGACGACGTGATCGCGACGCTGGTCGAGTCGGCGCCCGCTGGCGCCGAGGTCTGCATCGTCTCGACCGACAAGGATCTGATGCAGCTCGTCCGGCCCGGCATCGAGCTCCTCGACACGATGAAGGGCCGCCGCATCGACGAGGCCGCCGTCGAAGAGCGCTTCGGGGTTCGCCCGTCGCAGCTGCTCGACCTGCGCGCGCTGGTCGGCGACCCGAGCGACAACATCCCGGGCGTGAAGGGCATCGGCGAGAAGGGGGCTGCCAAGCTGATCCTCGAGTTCGGCGATCTCGATCATCTGCTCAGCGAGGCGGCGAACATCTCCGCGAAACGCGCGCGGGAGAGCCTGATCGACCACGCCGACGAGGCGCGCCTGTCCCGCGAGCTGTCGCGCCTGCGCGGGGATGTGCCGCTCGAAGCGGGCTGGCGAGGACTCGAGCGGGTCGAGCCGGATCGCGACCGCCTGCGAGCACTCTACCAACGGCTCGGGTTCTCGCGTCTGCTCGATTCGCTGAATGTGGAAGCCGCCGCTCGAGCGGAATCCGGATCCGGACCCGATGCCGCGGGCGCCGACGCAGCGACGGATGCAGCGACGGCCGCAGCGCCGCCGCTCGGCGCGGCGCCGTCGGCGAATACGGAGACAGGCGAGTCCGCCTGGCTGAGCGTCCGCGACGCGTCGGCGATGGACGATCTGCGGGCGCGACTCGAAGGGGCTCGCTCCCTCGTCCTCCATCCGGTCGTGTCGCCGGGGACGGCCGCGTCGGAGCGCTTGCTCGGCCTCGTCATCGCAGGCGAAGACGAAGCGCTCGCCTATGTCCAGGTCGCGGGCGAGGGGCTGTTCGACCGGGTGGGAGTTTCGCTTGAATCGGTGGGAGAGCTCGTTCAGTCGCTGGTCGCCGGGTCGCCTGATTCGGGCGGGCGGCGGGGCTGGACCGCCTTCGACACGAAGACGGTGCAGAGCCTCTTCGCGGAGGCGGGCTGCGTGCTGCCCGTCCCCGCCGACGACCTGCAGCTGGCGGGTCAGCTGCTCGATCCATCGGGGGCGCAGACGCTGAAGGCGCTGGCGCAGGAGCATCTCGGCAAGGCGGCGCCCGCGTGGGAGGACGTCGCGGGGCGCGGTGCGCGGGCGAAGAGTGCTGAGGAGATCGGGATCGAGGCGGTCGTGAGATGGGCGGTCGGCGAGGCGCAGATCCTGCCCGAGCTCGCCCGGGCACTGCGAGGGCGGATCGAGCGCGACGGGCTCTCCGTCGTCTACGACGAGATCGAGAGGCCGCTGACCCGCGTGCTGTCGGGCATGGAGCGCGCGGGTGTGCGGATCGACGAGAAGCACCTCGCGCGGCTCTCCGAGGAATACGCCCGCGAGCTCGACCGCACCGAGCGCGAGATCCATCGGCTGGCGGGCGAGGAGTTCCTCGTGAGCAGCCCCAAGCAGCTCCAGACGATCCTGTTCGAGAAGTTGGGCCTCCCGATCTTGAAGAAGACGAAGACCGGTTATTCGACGGACGAGAGCGTGCTCGAACAGCTGGCCGGTCATCACGAGCTGCCCGCGAAGGTGCTCGCCTGGCGCAAGCTCTCGAAGCTGAAGTCGACCTACATCGACGCGCTCCCGCCGCTCGTCGATCCGCGGACCGGCCGCATCCATCCGCGCTTCCACCAGCTCGGTGCCGCGACGGGTCGGCTCTCGGCCTCGGATCCGAACGTCCAGAACATTCCGATCCGCGGAGCCGAGGGGGCCCGCATCCGCGAAGCCTTCATCCCGGCCGACGGACGCATCCTCGTCTCGGCCGACTATTCGCAGGTCGAGCTCCGCATCCTCGCGCATTATTCCGGCGATCCGTCCCTCGTCGAAGCCTTCGTGCACGGCGACGACATCCACCGCCGAACGGCAGCCGAGGTCGCGGGCATCGCGCTCAGCGACGTGAGCGACGAGCAGCGCGCCCGCGCGAAGGCGGTGAACTTCGGGATCATCTACGGCTCGTCGGCCTTCGGTCTCGCGCAGCAGCTCGGGATCGCGGCGGGCGAGGCGCAGGCGACGATCGATGCCTACTTCGCGCGCTATCGGGGTGTCCGGCGGTTCATCGACGACACGACGGAGAGCGCGCGCGAGGCCGGCTGCGTGCGGACGTTATTCGGGCGGAGGCGTTATCTCCCGGACCTCGGCTCGCGCAATCGCGCGCTGCGGCAGGCGGCCGAGCGGATGGCGGTCAACACCGTGATCCAGGGGACGGCGGCCGACCTGATCAAGAAGGCGATGGTCTCGGTCGACCACGCGATCCAGACGGCCTCGCTCGCGGCGACGATGATCCTGCAGGTCCACGACGAGCTCGTGTTCGAGACGGCGCCGGACGACCGCGAGACGCTCTCGGCGCTGGTGCGGGAGAACATGGAGGGGGCGGCGCAGCTCTTGGTCCCCCTGGTCGTCGACCTGGGGCACGGCAAGAGCTGGCGCGAGGCCCACTGAGGACCGATCCGAGCCCACTCGGGCCCCGCCCGGGTCCGGGAAGGGGGTCATCCCCGGAGGGGATCCACTTCGATTCGCGAGCCCCGGAACTTTTTTCCAGGAAATCGGAGATGGAGCGATTTTTTTTGACACTTCCGAAAGCGCGGGTCCACTTCAAAAGTACATAAAGCCGAATTCCCCTTCCCAGGGAAGGCCCGGAACGCCGCAAGGTGTTCCGGGCTTCTTGGTTTCTGGGGTCCGATTCACGGTCCGATTCACGGTGAGTGCTCAGGTGAGCAGCTTGGCCTTGGCGATCGCGTATTCCGCTTCCGTGAGGATGCCCTGGGTCAGCAGCTG
>JANMTD010000550.1:0-4052 GCA_031390075.1 Deltaproteobacteria bacterium
TTCGGCGCTGCTCCTCTCCGAGGAACATTTCCGCGAGTTCCAGGCCGTAAAGCTGCTGCTTCCCTTCGAGCAGAGCCTGCAGGAGAAGCAGCGCCGCATGGATCTCGCGCTCACCGCCCTCGCCGAGCTCGTCGATTACCAGGTCGGCGAGGTCACTGCGGCCGCGACCTACTACATGGGCGAGATCTACGGCGACTTCAGCCGCGCGCTCCTCGATTCCGAGCGCCCGAATGACCTCGCGGGGGCGGAGCTCGCGGACTACGAAGGCGTGCTCGAGGAGGAGGCCTTTCCCTTCGAGGAGAAGTCGATCGCCGTGCACGAAAAGAATCTCGAGCTGATGGGGAGCGGCATCTACAACGCCTGGATCGAGAAGAGCCTCGCGCGCCTCGCAACCCTCATGCCCGGTCGCTATGCGAAGCCCGAGGAATCGAGCGGCCCGCTCGCGTCCCTCGAGACCTTCACCTATCGGGTTCCGGGATCCATGGCGGCTGCGACCGCACCCACACCGTCGACGGAGCAGGCGCCGGATCCGGCATTCGCTCCGGCGGAAGAGGCCGAGACCGTCGAGGCGCAAGCGCCTCCCAGCCCCGTCATCGACGAAGTGCCCATGCCTCTGACGGTCCCGACCGAAGTCCCTGACGCGAGCGCAGAGGCCCTTCCGGCGTCCATCGATTCGTCGGTCGACGCCATCGAACGTGATCCGATTCTCGGCGAGGGGATCCAGGACGGGGAGCTGGACGGGATGCAGGAGGAGAGCGGCGATGGAGACCAGTGATCGATCCCCGCGGATGAACCGCCGCGCCGGAGTCGCCCTGATCGGACTGGCCCTTGCGCTGGGCGCCTGTTCGACGACGGGCCAGAAACCCGCAGCCCCCATCGAGGCACGGGACGCCTACGGCTTCTCGATCACCGAGACGGCCCGGGTCCCGGCCCGTGCGCGGGATGATTTTGCGCAGGCGAACCAGGCCCTCGAGGCCGGGGATCTCGAGCGCGCCATCACGCTGCTCGCGGAGATCACACAGAGCTCACCCGAGCTCACCGCCGCGCAGATCAATCTCGGCATCGCCTACCAGCGAAAGGGAGACCTCGCCCAGGCCGAGAAGGCGCTGCTCGCCGCCCTCGAGCGCAGTCCGCGGCATCCGGTGGCCCAGAACGAGCTCGGGATCGTGTACCGCCGGCTGGGACGATTCGCGGAGGCGCGCGCACGCTTCGAAACGACCCTGTCCGGTCATCCCGAGTTCCACCCTGCGCGCAGGAATCTCGCGATCCTCTGCGATCTCTACCTGTCCGATCCCAGCTGCGCGCTCGAACAGTACGAGCTCTACCGAGCCGCCGTGCCCGGAGACGAGAAGGTCGAGATGTGGATCGCCGATCTGTGCCACCGGATCGGTGGATAGGAGCCTGCCATGCGAGCGAAATTTTCCGCTGGTCTGCTTTCGTTCTGCTTCCTGCTTGCGGGCGCGTCCGCATCGGCGGAGGAGCCCGCGGTGCCCGCCGGCGACAAGCAAGTCGCAGGCATGTCGATCCTCGGCAACGACGAGGCACCGAAGTCTCTCGTGATCGTGCCTTGGAAGAGCTCCGATCTCGGAAATGCGCTCGCCGTCGCGAAAGGACTTGATGCAGGGCGAGAACCGGTCGACAGGGAAGTATTCGTACGGGCGGTGGACTACTACGAAATCCGGGCAGGCGCTTCGGACTGAAGACCGGCACCGCTCGTGAGACCGTGATCAAGCACGCCTGATCGGGCAGACATTCGAAAGCGTATCCGAGATCCGGACACAGGAGATTGGCCATGGACTACATCTACTACAGTGTCGACTTTTTCGTGTCGGGAGGCCTTTTCATGTACCCGATCCTGGTCGTCTTCGCGGTGGGTGCCGCGATCGCGATCGAGCGGTACATCACGCTGACCCGGATCACGTCCCGCAATCAAAGCGCCTGGACGAGCCTCCAGGCCGCGTTGATCGCGGGCGACTTCGACAAGGCTCGCGAGCTGGCGAGCCAGGACGAGTCCGCGATCTCGAAGCTGCTCGCGATGGGTCTCGATCGCCAGGGCGCAGTGCGCCGCCGTGAAGACATCGAGATCGCCATGGAAGAGAGCATGATGGAGATCATCCCCCAGCTCGAGAAGCGAACGCCGTATATCCCGCTCTTCGCCAACATCGCGACCCTGCTGGGTCTGCTCGGGACGATCACGGGCCTGATCGCCGCCTTCACCGCGGTCTCGAACGCGAATCCGGCGGAGAAGGCGGACCTGCTCTCGGCCAGCATCTCGGTGGCCATGAACACGACGGCCTTCGGACTGCTGGTGGCGATCCCCCTCCTCATCACCAACCAGGTCCTGGTCGCCAAGACGAGCGCGATCATCGACAGCCTGGAGATGGCGTCGGTCAAGGCGTTGAACGTGATCTCGGCGAATGCCAAGAGACGCGTCGAGGCCTGAGATGGCGAGGCGGCACCACTACCGACGGAGCCCGACGGCGTCGAGCGACCTGGACATGACCACCTTCATGAACCTGATGGTGGTGCTGCTCCCGTTTCTGCTGATGACGGCCGTGTTCTCCCGCATCAACGTGGTCGAGCTGACGCTGCCGTCGGCGGCCGGAGGGGCGGCTCCCTCGGAGCCCGAGTTCCGGCTGGAGGTGATCGTGCGGGAGACCGGAATCGAGCTGTCGAACGGCGTGGCGGTCATCGCGGCGCTTCCGAAGGTCGATGACACATACGACCTCGCGACGCTCTCGCAGATGGTCATGACCCTCAAACAGGATTACCCCGACTCGAACACCGCATCGGTCCTGCTCGAGCCCAAGATCGAGTACGACCACCTGATCCAGGTGATGGACGTGGTCCGAAGCGCCGAGCTGCCGCGCGATCGCGTCATTCCGAACGAAACCCAACCGATCGGGTCGACCGACGCCGCGAAGGCGAACGCCGCGGTGCCCGCTGAGCAGGGCCCCGTTCGGGTCGCGCTCTTCACGGACATCTCGGTAGGAGACGCGCCGTGAAGGATTCCCGCCGAATCCAGAGGATGTCCCGCAACCGACAGACTGCGGCCAAGATCGACCTGACGTCGATCATGGACATCTTCACGACCCTGGTCTTCTTCCTGCTCGTGAACCAGGCGGGGACCGAGGTCCTCGAGGCACCCAAGCAGATCACGCTCCCCGCCTCGATCACCGAGAACAAGCCCCGGGAGACGGTGGTCATCTTCATCAGCAAGACCGACGTCACCGTCCAGGGCGAATCCGTCGTGACACCGAGCGAGGTCATGACGTCGGATGCGCTCAGCATTGGCCCGATCGCGACTCGGCTCTCGGCGCTGCGCGATCGCGTGATCGGCACTTCCACGAGGGCCATCGCCGACAGCCAAGAGGTCACGATCCTGGCCGATCGGACCGTTCCCTTCACCGTGATCAAGCGGGTCATGTCGACGTGCACGAGCGAGGGGTACGCACGTATCTCCCTCGCGGTCCTGCAGAAGTCGCCCGACGCCCAGCTGACGCAGAACTGACGGGGCGCTTCGGTGGAAACAATCCAGTCCGAAGATCAAGCCGCCCTGCGTCGGGAGCTGCGCCAGGCGCGGTCTCAGCTCGATCAGCTCGTACACAGCTTGCGTGAAGTCGACACGAGCCTTCAGGGTCTCGAGGCGGAGCGCCAGAAATACCAACTGCTGGAGACGGCCTGCAATGCGTTGTCCCGGCTCGACGAGCTCGGTGGCAGCGCCCTGTTCTGGAACGGTCGAGCCATCGCTGGGTACGGCGGTGGAGAACATCTCGCGCTCGTCCGGAGCCGACTCGACGAGTTCGAGAAGGAGCTCTCTGTCGTCGAGGAGCGCCGTCAGGTCCTGCTCGACGAGATCGCGAACACACAGGGCAACGCCGACTTCTTCGCAGGTCATGTGCTCGATGCGGAACGGATCGCCGAAGAGCGGAAATGCGAATGGCGGATCGAGCGCGAGAACGCTGGATTCGCGATTCGCGACTCGCTCATGCCCTGGGCCCGAGGCCAGGAGGACGACCGGCGCTTCCGGAAGCTGCTGCTCTTCGCGCTGC
>JANMTD010000557.1:0-5619 GCA_031390075.1 Deltaproteobacteria bacterium
CAGCTGCTCGCCGAGCTCGGGGCGGAACTCGATCGACTCGAGGCCCGGGTCGAGGCGAGCTGGGATGGACTGGTCCTCCCCCTCGAACGCCTGAACGAGCGACTCGCCTACGCCTGGGGTCTCGTGAGCCACATGCTCGCCGTCCGCAACAGCGATGCCCTGCGCAAGGCCCACGCGGCGGTGCAGGGCGAGGTGATCGCCTTCGGCCTGCGGCAGGCCCAGAGTCCGGCGCTCCACGACGGCCTCGTCCGCCTGCGCGGCGGAGCGGTCTTCGAAGCCCTCGATCCGACGCAGCAGCGCATCGTCGACTGTCTCCTGCGCGACGCACGCCACTCCGGTGTCGGCCTCGAGCAGGACAAACGCGCGCGCTTCAACGCGCTCCAGGCGGAGCTCGCGGAGCTCGCGACGCGCTTCAGCAACCACGTACTCGATGCGACGCGGCAGTTCTCGCTGCTGGTCCACGACCCGGACGAGATGGCGGGCACTCCGGCGAGTCTGCGAGAGCTCGCGGCGCAGAACGCGCGGGAGCAGGGGGAAGCCGCGGCGACGGCCGAGGCCGGGCCCTGGCGGCTCAGTCTCGACGGCCCCGTCCTGTTTCCGTTCCTCGAGCACGGCGCCTGCCGCGCACTGCGCGAGCAGCTCTACCGCGCGAGCATCACCCGCGCCTCGGCGGGCGAGCTCGACAACACGCCGGTGCTCGAGCAGATCCTGGCCCTGCGCCAGGAGATGGCGGGGCTGCTCGGCTTCGCGAGTTATGCGGAGCTCTCCCTCGACGCGAAGATGGCCCCCGGCGTCGCCGCCGTCGACGCGCTTCTCGAACGTCTGCGCCTCGCTTCGCTTCCCGGTGCGCAGGCGGATCTCGCGAGCCTGCGGGCCTTCGCGGCCGAGCATGGACAAACAGAGCCCATCGCGGTCTGGGACGTGGCCTACTTTTCCGAGCGACTGCGCGAGAGGCGCTTCGACTACTCGGAGGAAGAGCTCCGGCCCTATTTCCCGCTGCCGCGGGTGCTCGACGGGCTCTTCGCGCTGGCGAGGCGGCTCTTCGAGGTGGAGATCGTCGCGGCCGATGGTGAAGTGCCGGTCTGGCATCCCGACGTGCGCTTCTTCCGGGTTCGCGATGCGGCCGGGAATCCGATCGCCGCCTTCTATCTCGATCCCTACAGCCGCCCGGGCGACAAGCGGGGCGGGGCCTGGATGGACGATTGCATGGGCCGTACGCGGCGACCCGCCGAAGGTGTCGCCCGCGAGCCCGTCGCCTACCTCATCTGCAATCAGGCGCCGCCGGTCGGGGGCAAGCCCTCGCTGATGGCCTTCGACGAGGTGGTGACGCTCTTCCACGAGTTCGGCCACGGTCTGCAGCACATGCTGACCCGCGTCGACCACGGGATGGCCTCGGGCATCCGCAACATCGAGTGGGACGCGGTCGAGCTACCGAGCCAGTTCATGGAGAACTGGTGCTACCACCGCGAGACGCTGCTCGGTCTCTCGGGCCATGTCGAGACGAACGAACGACTGCCGGACGCGCTCTTCGAAAAAATCTCGCAGGCGCGCACCTACCGCGCCGGCTCCTTCATGCTGCGCCAGCTCTATTTCGCGATGCTCGACCTGGCGCTCCACCGCGACCCGACGGCGGCCCGGCGCGAGCGCATTTTCGCGCTGCAGGCGGAGATCGCGGCGCGCACGGCCGTGCTGCCACCGCTGCCCGAGGACCGCTTCCTCTGCAGCTTCGGCCACATCTTCGCGGGCGGTTATGCCGCCGGCTACTACAGCTACAAGTGGGCCGAGGTGCTCTCGGCCGACGCCTTTTCCGCCTTCGAAGAGGCGGGGCTCGAGGATGCGCAGGCCCTGGCCGAGACCGGCCGGCGCTTCCGCGACACGGTGCTCGCCTCGGGCGGCGGGACGGCGCCGATGCGGGTCTTCGAGGTCTTCCGAGGCCGGCCCCCGACACCGGACGCGTTGCTGCGCCATTCCGGATTGACGGAGGCAGGGCTGACGGAAGCGGGATCGACGGAAGCAGGTCTCGCGGGGGCGCCGGCTTGACGGCGCGAGGGAAGGCGGGCGAGGCGAAGGGCTGGGAGCCCGTGTACCGGGTCGTGCGCCGGATTCCGGCGGGACGCGTCGGGAGCTATGGCCAGGTCGCCGCGCTGGCGGGGATGCCGCGCGCGGCGCGCCAGGTGGGCTATGCCCTGCATGCCCTCGACGCCGGGTCCGACGTGCCCTGGCACCGCGTCGTCAATGCGCAGGGCCAGATCAGTGAGCGAGGGCCGTCCGTGATCGTCCCGCTCCAGCGCTCGCGGCTCGAAGCCGAAGGAGTCGTCTTCGGTCCGAGCGGTCGGATCGATCTCAAGCGTTTCGGCTGGCGGCCGCGGGCAACGGTCCCGAAGAGCAGGGGAAACAAAGCATGATCAAGCTGGCCATCGACTTCGAAAATCCCGGCCGCGAGTGGTGGGCGAGCGGCGGCCGCGATCTCTGGGAATCGATCACGGAGGGCTTCGACAACAACGACGTCGCCGTCGACGAGTCGATCGCCGAATCCTGGCTGGCCGAGGCGGCACGCATCCCGGGCTGGCACGGCGGGCCGGATTTCGCGCCGCACCCGATCTGCAAGAAGGCCGTCGACGAGGACGAGATCGTTTGACGCCGGGCCGGCTCTGCCTGCCGGCGGATTCCTGTGTCCCCGAGCTCGCCCGGCGCATCGAGGCGGCGGGCGGGCGGCTCGTCGTCGTCGGGGGCTGGCTGCGCGATGCGCTCCGGGGCGAGCCCTCTCACGACCTCGACCTGGAGGTCTTCGGCCTCGCGGAGGACGCGGTCGATCCGCTGCTCGCGGGTCTCGCGTTCTCGGCGCGGGTGGGCCGTCAGTTTCCGGTCTGGCGCCGCGTGCGCGACGGTGTCGATCTCGCATATCCGCGGGAAGCCGCCGACGCCTATCATCCAGACCGACCCAGCTCCCTCGCGGAGGCCTTTCGCGCTGCGGCGCGCCACCGCGATCTGCGCGTGAATGCGATCGGCTGGGATCCCCTCGCGGACCAGCTGATCGATCCCTGGGACGGGCTCTCGGATCTGCGAGCGCGGCGCCTGCGCGCCGTCGATCCGACGACCTTCACGGCGGATCCCCTGCGGCTGCTGCGCGTCGCACGGCTCGCTGCGGTGCTCGATGCGACGCCCGACGACGCGCTCCGCGCACTCTGCCGTGGTCTCGATCTCGCTGCGGTTCCGGTCGAGCGGGTCGCCGCCGAGCTGCGCCGGATCCTGCAGGATCCGCCGCGTCCCTCGCGCGCCTTCGCGCTGCTCGCCGAGATCGACCGCCTCGACGTGCTGCCGCCGATCGCGCGCCTCGTCGGTGTGCCCCAGGATCCGGAGTGGCATCCGGAGGGCGACGTCTACGTCCACACGCTGATGGTCCTCGACCGCGCGCGCGAGATCGTGCACGAGATGGGGGGCGAGCTCGCCGACGAGGCCGGCCTGGTCCTCATGCTCGCAGCCCTCTGTCACGACCTCGGCAAGCCCGAGACGACGACCCACGAGGGCACGCGCGTCCGTTCGATCGCGCACGAAACGGCGAGCGCCCGGCACACGCGCGACTGGCTCTCCGCGCTTCGCTTCCCGGACCGCATCGTGCGGATCGTCGCCGTGCTCGTCGCCCATCATCTCGCCCCGTCGCAGCTCGTGAAGCAGGGCGCCGGGGCCCGGGCCTATCGTCGACTCGCGCGCAAGCTCGCCGTCGAAGGCGCATCGCTCGCGCTGCTCGAGCGGGTCGCGCGGGCGGATCATCTCGGGCGCACGACGGCGGAGGCCCTCGCGGGCCGCTACGACGCGGGCGCGGCCTTTCTCGCGGCGGCGGATGCGGCGGAGGTCCGGGAAGCGCCGCGGGCGGACGTGGTGTCGGCGCAGGCGCTGATGGAGCGAGGCGTCGCGCCGGGACCCGAGCTCGGACGGCTCTTGCGGCGCTGCCGGGAGCTCGAGGACGAGACCGGTTGGCGCGAGCCCGAGCGGATTCTCGCGCGTTGCCTCGCGGAGCGCTGAGCCGGAAGAGCCCTCAGCCGGATCAAGAGCCCTCAGCGCGGGGGCGCCTTGTGCCCCGGCTTTCGCTGGAAGAGCTGGCAGGCCGCGCCCGAGGATATGAGCACCACGTCCGAGGGCAGCTCGTGGGACTTGAACTCGTAGGCCCGGCAGCCGCGGGGCTGCTCGACCTCCCAGGTCACGAAATAGTGGGCGCAGTGGAGGCAATCCGGTCGCTGCGAGCGGTCGGGCATGGCGACCGATGCTGCCACACGCCGGCCGCCGGCGCCCCGGCGAAGACTGCGCAGTCTGGCTCCGGAGTCCTTGAAAATGCTCAATTTCTGGGTGGATCCGCCGATAGCGCCATGCACCAGCAAGGGGGATGAATGGCGACCAATGCGCTCGCGCGCGTGGCCTACCGGGAAGCCGGGCGGGCCACGATCTGCGAGATCCTGTACGGCCCGAACGTTCTGAAGCATGCGATCATCGATCCGGTGGCGGAGACGGGGGAGGTCGTGACCTTCTCCGGCATGCCGCTCCCGATCGATTGTCGGCCGCCCGCCGGTCGCCGGCGCGGTGAGCAGGTCGGAGTCGTCCCCGAGAAATTGATCGATGCCCACGGCGTCTTCGCCTACGCGGGCATTGCCGCCGAACGCAGCGCGATCCGCCGGGGCCGGTTCATCGGCATCCAGGTCGAGGCCGAGCTCTTGTGGGAGCGCTGGTTCGCGTCGGCGCGCCGCGCGCGCGACGAGCTGGCCCGAATGTCGAAGCTGCTCGGGCTCTCGCGGCCCGCGGAAGAGTTCTACGTCGCCTACTGCGAGGAGGCCGAGCGCCTGCTCGATCCCGTCTGGAGCACGGTGGAGGAGCTCGCGGAAGCGCTCCTCGATCGCCGCGAATTGAAGGGGCACCACGTCGACCGGATGGTCCACGGCCCCCAGGTCCTGGAGCGCCCGCAGCCGCCGCTCTGAATCATCGACCGTCGAAAACACGAGAGCCTCGAAAGATCCCAGCCGGGATTCCTTCGAGGCTCTCGTGTTTTCAGGCCTCGACCATGCCCGCCCGGATCGCGAAGCGCACGAGGCCCGAGACCTTGTGGATGTCGAGCTTCTCCATCAGGTTCGAGCGATGGGAATCGACGGTCTTGAGCGAGACGCCGAGATCCGAGGCGATCTCCTTCGACGAGAGCCCCTCGGCGATCAGCTTCAGGACCTCCCGCTCCCGGTCGGTCAGCATCGAGATCCCGGACGGGCCCCCATCGCCGGGCCGCGCGATCGCGTCGACGACCTGCTGTGTGATCGCGGGTGAGAGATAGGACGCGCCCGCCCGCACCGCGTCGATCGCGTTGTGGACGTCCTTCGAAGCGGAGTTCTTGACCACGTAACCGGAGGCGCCGGCACGCAGCACCTCCTCGACGTAGGCCCGGCTCTCGTGCATCGAGAGCACGAGGATCTTGCTGGTGCAGCCGGCCTTGCCGAGCTGGCGCGTCGCGTCGATCCCCGAGAGCTTCGGCATGTTGATGTCCATCAACACGACGTCGGGTCGCCGCTCCAACACCATCGCGACCGCTTCCTCGCCGTTCGAGGCCTCGCCGATCACCGTGAAATCTTCCCTCGCCTCGAG
>JANMTD010000561.1:0-8592 GCA_031390075.1 Deltaproteobacteria bacterium
GGACCCGCGTCCTCGAGCTGACGGGCGACAACGTGATCGGCGGCGGGATCCGCATCGAGCAGGGCGATCTCAAGGGCGACCTCGACGCCCTCGGCGGCGGCGGCGACATCACGCTCGCGCCGTCCGGGGGCACGGCGCGAGTCGTCTTCGACGTGGTGGGGTCGGGCAACGTGCTCGACGCGAACGGGCCGTCGATCCTCTCGAACGCGTCGAACGGCGGTCGCGGCATCTTCGTCAAGGCTGGATCGGGCGAGCTCGACGTGACGGGCGGCCTCTTGCCGGGCTCCGGCGCCAATATCGCAGCGAGCCTCGACCTCCAGGTCGAGGACGGGGACCTGATCGTCGGCTCGGCGATCCTCGGCGCGGGCCACGACATCGCCATCGATTCGGGGGGGACGCTGCGAAACGTCAGCCTGCTCGGTACGGAGCTCACGTACAGCGGAGCGCTGTCCGGTAGCGGCACCTTCTCCCACCAGTCGTACGACACGCTGGTGCTGGACGGCGACCTCGCGGGCTTCACCGGAAACCTGGACATCATCGCCGGGTCGATCGTGGACCTCGAACCGGGTCTTTCGGGCGACGAGTCGCTCGGATTCTCCGTGAACAGCGACGCGGGGCTCTTGCCCCTGCCCGGCGTTTTCCGCGTCGACAACTCGAGCGCCTTCGATCTCACACTCAGCGGAAACCTGTCGGGGGAGCTCGCGTTCCGATCGATGGGCAGTGGTGTCGTTCGCCTGACGGGCAACACGACCCACACCGGCGGCACCTTCGTCGACGACGGCACGCTCGTCGGCAACACGAGCAACCTGCAGCGCAACATCACCGTCGCCGACGGCAGCTCGCTCCATTTCGATCAGGCGACGGACGGAACCTTCTCGGGCTCGATCATCGAGTCCAGCGGCGCGATCAGCGTGCGGAAGCTCGGCTTGGGGACGCTCACGCTGGGCACCAGCCAGGCCTTCGCCGGGAGCTTTGCCCACGACGACGGCGGTCTCGTGTTCGGCGAGGGCGTGGGGCTCCCGAACGCGAGTCTCTTCGTCGGCGACGGAGATGCGACGACCGCCGATCTGTCGGCGGTCTTCGACCCGAACGGCTCCCAGGCCGAGAACACGAGCGAGATCGGCGGGAGCCTGACGATCCGCGACGACGCGCGGGTCACGGTCGAGCTCTCCGACCAGGACCAGAACGGCAACCCGGCCAACCGCAGCACGCGTTATGCGGCCACCGGCGCCGTCACGATCGGCGGAACTTCCGCCGGCCGATCCCCCGAGCTCGTCGTGCGGCTCCAGCCCGGGACCTTCACGGGCGCCGGGGCGGGGCCCTATACCGTGATCACCGGCGCCTCGGTCAGCCAGAACGAGGCCTTCACGATCGCCGACGATCTGGTGTTCTTCGATCTCGCGGGCGGGGTCGTCGGCAACACCTACCAGGTCAGTCTCGCGCCCAGCGGTGAGACCCTCGAGAGCGAGGCCTCGACCCACAATCAGCGCGAGGTCGGCGCGGCCCTCGACGTCCTGCGCGCGGCGGGGATCGCCGGCGATCCCGATCTCCAGACGATCCTCGACAACCTGAACACGATCACGGCGGAGGACGTCGGTCCGACCCTCGACGCGTTCTCGGCGGACACGCTCTCGGCGGCGACGAACGTTCGGCTCGCGGCGGCGGCACGGACCTGGCGCGGGCTTTCGAATCGGCTCGACCTGGCCCGTGGCCAGTCGATCGGCCGCTACGAGGCGCAGGACGGACGCCTCGCCGAGCCGCCGCCGTCGGTCGACGCCGGGCCGACGGCCGCGGGTTCGCTCGAGCGTCGCAAGGAGCCCTGGATCGCGTGGCTCGAGGCGGCGGGTGTGATCGGCGATCTCGGCTCGAAGGATTCCCAGGGCTACGGCTACAAGATCGTCGGGCCGATCTTCGGCGCCGATACCGCCCTGACCGACGATCTCCGGGTCGGCTTCGCCGCCGCCGGCACACGTTATGTCTACGACGGCGACGGCTCGAACGACAAGGGCGTCTCCAACGCCGTCGAGGGCACGCTCTACGGCGCCTGGGTCGGGAAACCCGTCGAGCTCCTCGTCGGTGCCCGCTACGGCCACAGCTGGATGGAGACGAAGCGGATCCTGCGCTTCGACGACCTCGTCAACCGCGTCGAGGGCGAGTTCGAGGGCAACGAGGCGGGCGTCTACACCGAGCTCGCGCGGGCCTTTGGCAAACCGCAGCGCGCCGAGCTCACACCCTTCGCGAGCGTCGCCTACAGCTGGCTCGATTTCGAGGATTTCGACGAGAACGGCCGCAGCACCCTCCGCATGCAGGTCGACGGGACCGACGTCCACTCGGCCGCGACCTCGATCGGCATCCGTCTCGCCGTCGAGCGCAAGATGGACGACAACATGTTGATCCGTCCGCGGATCCGCGCGGCCTGGGGACGCGAGTGGGCGGACGTGGTTCGCGAGGTGAACGGCGAGTTCGTCGCCGGGGGCGGGTCTCTCGATCTCGAGGGCGCGGAGATGCCCCGCGACCGGGCGGAGCTCTCGGTCGGCTGGGAGGTCGGCTACACGAAGAACGCCAACCTCTTCGTGACCTGGGACGGGCGCTTCGGCGAAGACCTCGTCGAGAACGCTCTTTCGCTCGGTCTGCGCGCGGCGTGGTAGGTTGACTTTGGCCGGAGTCAGTTGAAGAGGAGAGAGTGTCCTTGAACGGAATCAAGATGGCGGTCTTGCTCGCGCTGTTCTGCTTGCTTGCAGGAACCTCGCATGCGTGGGCCGAGGAGCCGGCTCTCGACGAGGCGGAGCTGCTCCGGCAGCGGGTCGAGAACCTGATGAGCGACGCCGGGCCCCAGGTCTTCGGCGCCGAGCTCGCGACGCGTCGCACGCTCCAGGCCTTCTACGAGCAGCGCGGCTTCCGGCGCGCCTGGATTTCGCCTGAGGCGAGTGGGGATCTCCTGCGGTCGGTGCGCGAGAGCGCCGCCGACGGGCTCGATCCCGACGACTATCTGCTCCCGGCGCTCGAGCGGGCGGGCGCGGAGATCGCCGCTGGCGGCGCCTCGCTGGAGGCCGCGATCGACTTCGACATCCTGCAGACCGATGCCCTGACCCGGCTGCTCTACCACCTCATCTTCGGAAAGATCACGCCGAAATCCTTCGACCCGCACTGGAACTTCACGCGCCCGGTCCGGGACGTCGAGCCCGCCGCGTTCCTCGAGGAGATCGTCGAGTCGGGGCAGGTCCAAGCCCGGATCGAGGCCGAGAAGCCGGACCACGAGCTCTATCTCCAGCTGCGAGCGGAGCTCGCGCGCCAGCGCGAGATCGCGTCGAAGGGCGAGCCGCCGCCGGTCCCGGACGGGCCGAAGCTCGAGCGCGGTGCCACAGGCCCGCGCGTCGATGCGCTGCGCCTTCGGCTCGGCCTCCCGGCGACGGCCGGGGCGCTCGACGACGCCGTCATCGAAAAGCTGAAGCCGCTGCAGGCGAGTCACGGTCTCGATGCGGATGGCGTCGTTGGTCCCGCGACCCTCGCTGCTGTGAATCTCTCGGCCGCCGACCGGATCGTCACGATCCGCGTGAATCTCGAACGCATGCGCTGGTACCTCTACGACCTCGCCCCGACGTACGTGTTCGTGAACCTGGCCGGCTATCAGGTCTACTACCTGCGCGATCACAAGATCGTCTGGTCCTCGCCCGCCATCATCGGCAAGCCCTATCGCGAGACGCCGATCTTCCGCTCGGAGATCACGTATCTCGTCCTGAACCCGACCTGGACGGTGCCGCCGACGATCCTCGCGAAGGACATGCTGCCCGCGCAGCGCCGCAACCGAAGCTATCTCGATCGCAAGGGGATCCGGGTCGTCGATCGCAATGGCCGCGCCGTGCCGACCTCGTCGATCGACTGGTCGACGGCGCGCCCGGGGAA
Source organism: Deltaproteobacteria bacterium (assembly GCA_031390075.1). Classification (GTDB taxonomy): domain Bacteria; phylum Myxococcota_A; class UBA9160; order UBA9160; family UBA4427; genus UBA4427. Next base: position 3,904 of record JANMTD010000561.1, read on the forward strand.
TTTTCCGTACCAGCTGGTGCAGGGGCCGGGGCCCAACAATGCGCTGGGCCGCGTGAAGTTCATGTTCCCGAACTCGTACTCGGTCTACTTGCACGACACGCCTTCCCGCGAGCTCTTCGCCAAGAGCGAGCGGGCCTTCAGCTCCGGCTGCATCCGCGTCGCGAATCCGCTCGAGCTCGCGGCCCTGCTGCTCGAGGACCAGAGCGGCTGGGGTCGCGCCGCGATCGACGACGTCGTCGCGACGGGCAAGACCCGCACGGTCAAGCTGTCGAAGCCGCTGCCCGTCCTGCTCACGTACTTCACGGCCTGGATCGACCGGAACGGGACATTGCAGCTGCGACGGGACGTCTATGGTCGAGACGAGAAGGTCTGGCGGGGAATCGAGGCCGAGTTCCGCGTCCGACCGTGACGCCCGCGCCGGGGCGGCACGGCGTGGTAGATTCCGAATCACCCGGTCTCGCGGGTACTTTTTTGCGGAAGAGGGGGCTCTCGATGCGATCGATTCGTACAGGTGTCGTGTTGTTCGGGTTTGTGCTGCTCGGGGTCTCGTCCGCGCGGGCGGACAATGGCGTCGTCGAGATCAATCAGACCTGCGCCATCCAGACCGGCTGCTTCGCCGGGGATACGGCGGGCCTTCCCGTCACGATCGGCGCGGCGGGGAGCTACCGCCTGACGAGCAACCTCGTCATCCCGAACGACGATACCGACGGAATCCGGATCACCACCTCCGATGTCGGCATCGACCTGAATCGTTTCGCCGTCATCAGCAGCTTCTGTCTCAACGAGAACGGCAGCTGCAGGCCCAACGCGGGCACTGGAACGGGGATCAAGGTGACCACGACGAGCAGCCGCGGCATTTCGGTTCGCAACGGCAGCATCACGGGACTCGGCGATCGCGGTGTCCAGCTCGGCGAGCAGGCCGAGGTCAGCGATCTCCTGGTGCGGTGGAACGGGGGCGACGGGATCTACGTCGATCTCGGCTCGAGCGTCTCGGACAGCGTCGTCTTTGCGAACGGGGGCGACGGCATCGTCGCCGATTCCGGCTCGAGCGTGTTCGACAACACGGTCAACGACAACCTGGCGGACGGGATCGATACCGGTGCCGGATGCTCGATCCGGGGGAACACCGTGCGGAGTAACAGCGGCGTGGGACTGCGAATGGGCAGCCAGTCGGCCTATCGTGACAACACGCTGACGAGCAATGGCGGCGGCTGCGTCGCGGGTGGCCTGACGACCGGCGGGAACGCCTGCAATGGCGCGAACAGCTGATTCGACTCGGATAAGAAATCGAATCGTGAAAGGGAATCGCATGAAGGAAATGAACGGCATCGCCTCGGGTCTGGCGCTCGGTCTTCTCTGCTTCGGGCTCGCGGGCTGCGCGTCGTCCGGCGAGAAGGAACAAGCGCCTCTCTACACCAGCGGAACTCTCGAAGAGAACGTAGAGAGCGCGACTGCCGAGGTGATCGCGATCGACCACTCGACCCGCAGCATCGCGCTCCGCATGGCCGATGGCTCCGAGGTCGCCTTCGAGGCCGGGCCCCAGGTCCAGAATCTCGACCAGGTGGCGGCGGGCGACTCGGTCCGTGTGTCGTATCTGGAATCCATCGTCTACCACCTGCGCAAGCCCGGCGAGGCGGCTCCCGGGGTGACCGTCGAGGAGGGGGCGATTCGCGCGCTGCCGGGCGAGACGCCGGCGAGTGCGGTCGCGCGCACGGTGTTCGTGACGGCGACGGTCCGCGCCCTCGATCCGTCGGCGCCGTCGGTGACCCTCGAGTCGTCGACCGGGGAGCAGCGCACGCTCCGGGTTCGCGATGCCGATCGCCTGAAGGGCGTGAAGATCGGCGATCTCGTCGAGTTCGCATTCACGCAGGCCGTCGCAGTCGAGCTCGAGAAGCTCGCGAACTGAGCGCGAGCTGAGAAGTACATCCGACGAGCGCCGAGGGCTCTTCGTTGGGCTGAGGGCTCAGTCGACCCGTTCAGCTGCCCGCGGCGCCTGCGCTCTTGCGGACCTTCTCGAAGAGGTCTTCGAGCTGGCTGGCGAGCAGCTTGCTGCCGATCGAGCGCTTGGCGCCGCCGCCGAAGCCCGTGATCTGGTCCGTCGACGTGCGATTTCCGTAGAAGACCGCGGTTCCGCCCGTCACGGGCAGGAACGCCACGACCGCCTGCTCGCAGTTATAACCCGTGCTGACGTAGAACTGGCGCTGGACGCCGAGCCAGGCATCGCCATCGGGGATGTAGAGGTTGTGCGTCAGCACGAACGCCGGCGCACCGTGGGCCGAGATCTGCGACCAGCGGTAGACCTCCTCGCTGCCGGCGAGCTTGCCCTTCGGATAGTCGAGCAGTAGCTGATAGGCGGTCGGAGCCGACTTCTTCAGGATCTTGTGCGCGCCGGTCGCCGAGCGGAGATCGTCCGCCGGCGAGCGCGTCTCACTGCCGCCGCGCGCGTAGGGCGCAATGCCCGCCAGCCCGCTCTTGCGGTAGGCCTGCAGTCGTTCGAAGAGGAGCGTCCGGAGCGTCGCCTCGACCTGCGCCGGTGTCGCCGCCGCGCCGAGCTTCTGGAAGGAAGCGATCTCCGCGGCCGAGAGGTTCACGTCGCCGCCCGCCTTCGCCGACAGGAACGCCTTCGCCTGGACGGCGGCATCGGGCTTCAGCGCGAGCTTCGCGAAATCATTCAGGCTCGGCTCTCCGGTCATGATCTGGACGGCCAGCGTATTGGGATCGACGCGGTCGAGCTCGCCCTCCCGCAGCTGCTTGACCAGCTCCGTCGGCGTCACGCCCTTCACGAGGAAGGCGAAGCCGGCGGTGAGCTCGCGCTCGTTGCTCGATTCGCTCGCGAGATGGATGAATTCCCCTGACTTCGCCTTCTCGATTTCGGCACTCCCGACCCCGAGCTCGCTGAGGAGAGCTGCGGCCGTGGGCAGCTCGGCGCGGGACTCCGTGGCATAGAGAGTCGCATAGAGAGTCGCAAACAGAGTGGCGACGAGGGCGAGCGCAGTCCAAGGGGCCGCGGTCGAGAAAGCGAACGACTGACGCTGGCGCATGAAAACCTCCTGGGGGAAGACGCGGCTCCGGGCGATCGATGCGCTCCCGCACGCGATTGCCCGAGCCGGGCTGAATCGGCGACGGTAGGCGAGTCGACCTCGAAGTGCAGCGCGCCGGATTGCAGCGTCGGTTTTCCCTGCTCGCTGCGATGGGCCATCATGCTCGAAGGCCCGCAGGTCTCGCTTCACGGAGGATCACAAGATGGGAGCGTCAACGCGAAAATTGTTCCGGTGGGCGGTCGTGCTGGGATCGGCGTTTGTCGTTGCGGCGTGCGCGAGCGAGCCGGATGCGCCGCGCTGGGTCGGTGGCAAGCCGCCCAAGGACTACTCCGCTGATCAGTACGCTTGGGGTGTCGGCTCGGACGCCCGGGCGGAGGCGGCGGCGACCAAGGCGGTCGCTGAGGTCGCGCGCAAGACGAGCGGGGAGAGCGAGGGCGCCCAGGTCGAGCGGACCTGGATCGACGAAGACCGGAAGGTCCACTGGGCGCTCGCGGTTCTCGACCGGCCCGCACAGGTCGAGCGGCTCGAGGGCGAGTGGGTGGCGGCGGACGCACAGCTCGCGGCGACCCTCGCGAGCGCTGAAAAGGATGCGCTGCCGTCCCGGGCCTTCGTCGACGTGCTGCGAGCGATCGAGCTCGCTGCCACGCGCGACGCACTTGCGGCGCGGATCGGCCGCCTCGGTGGCACACGGCCGTCGATCGATCCCGCGCGGGATCGCGCCCCCCTCGACGAGCAGCTCGCGTCCTTGAAGCACTCGCTCACGATCGACGTCGAGGCCTCGGAGATGGACTCGAAGACGGGGATGGTCGGCGACCCCCTCGAAGAGGTCCGGCTCGCCCTGTCACAGGAGGTGATTGCACGCGGATTTCGAATCGGGTCTCCGGGCGACTGGACGCCGAGCTCGGGCTGGCTGTTGATTCGCGCGCGGGTCGGGATCGAGCCCCTCGATCTCGGCTCGGCCGAGCGGTTCGTCGCCGTCGAGTGGAATGCCGCGGTCGAGATCGACGACCGGACCGGCGATGGCGAAGTCCTGGCGATCAAGACTCGCAAGGGCCGCACGACGCATTTGAACGAGCAGGAGGCGCGTCGCGAAGCGCGCAAGCAGGCCGAGGCATTTCTCGTCGAAGCCCTCGCCGATTGGATGGACGAGCGAACGACACCGCGAAGCTGAGCGCGGGGCGGAGGGGAATCCCGTTTGATACGGTGGGCGCGATCTCCGCAAGCCCGTCCGGAGTATCCGGGCCAAGGCCGCGGGCCGAGGAGCGTGCTGGCGATGCTGCGGATCAAGCGTTCGCGCCTCGTGATCGGGCTCGCCGCCGCGTGGCTCGCCGCGCTTCCCGGTCAATCCCAGACGCTTCCTGGATTTTCCGCATCGCCTCCCGAGGCGGCCCGACCGGAGGTCTCTTCGGAGCCCGCGCGCGTCGAGATCCTCGAGCTCTCCGACATCCACTCGCAGGCTCTCGTTCTCCAGACCCGACTTCGGGCGATCCGCTCGGAAGCCCGTCCGCGCAGCCAGGTGGTCCGCGTCGAGCGCGAGCTGAAGGCGCTGCTCGAGACCTACGAGCGGGATCGCGCGAGCTTGACCGTCGTGGCGGGCGACGTCGGCACCACCGGTCAGCTCGAATTCCGGGAGCAGGTCTGGACCTCG
>JANMTD010000582.1:0-11401 GCA_031390075.1 Deltaproteobacteria bacterium
CCACGATCCGATGACGGATTCCTGCGTCGAATCGACGCGCGGCTCGGGCCCCACGGGAACTATCGCGCCGCGATCTCCACATAGCTCGACCGCGTCGTCGGACGCGGGATCTCGAACGCCCTCCGCACGGAGGCCCTCGACGTGGAATTCGATCGCCTCCCGCATGGTCTGCTCGGTCTCTTCGAGGCTCCGACCCACGCCGGCACAGCCCTGAAGGTCGGGGGAGTGGCGGAATAACCGTTCACGGTCAATTCGATGACGATCGGATACTTCATGCGAGCGTCTCCGCATCACTCATGGCGAACGCCGCCCGCTCCTGCGCCGTCGTCGGCACCTGCGGCAGCGCCCGCACGCGCGCCAGCGCCGGTCGCAGCCCGCGCCGATTCGCCATCTGGATCGCGAGCCCAGGCCGCGCGTTCAGCTCGAGCACGAGCGGACCGAAATCCCGATCGAGCACGATGTCGACGCCGAGATAGCCTAACGGCACGACGTCGTAACAATGCGCCGCGAGAACGAGTAGATCCTTCCAACCCGGGATCTGGATGCCCTCGATCAACGCCCCCGTGTCCGGATGATGGGTCACGGGCTTGCCCGCCAGGATCGCGTGCGTCGTCTTGCCGGTCTTCAGGTCGACGCCTGCGCCGACGGCCCCCTGGTGAAGATTCGCCTTGCCGTCGGAGCGCCGCGTCGGAAGTCGCACCATCGCCGCCACCGGGTAGCCGCGGTAGACGATCGTGCGGATGTCGGGCACGCCCTGGAACGTCACCTCGTCGAAGATCGGATCGAACTCGACGCAGCGTTCGATCAGCGCCTGGTCCGGGCGCCCGCCGAGGCTGTACATCCCGGAGAGCACGTTCGAGATGTGATGCTCGATGCCCTGCTCGTCGAGGAAGGTTCCGTTGGCGCGGAAATAACGGCCGTTGCGGACCGAGCGGATCACGACGATGCCGTTGCCCCCGCTGCCGTGGGCCGGCTTGATCACGAATTTCTGCTTGCCTTCGATGAGCTTCAGGAAGGTCCGGATCTCGGCGTCGCTCTTGATCAGGCCGTAGAGCTCGGGGAAGGCGATCCCGGCCTTGGCGGCGAGCTCTTTCGTCTGCGCCTTGTCGTCGACGAGGGGGAAGAGCCGGCGCGGATTCTCGGCCTTGATGAGGCTGAAGTTGCGCTCGTTCATCCCGAGGATGCCGTGCTCGCGGAGCACCGTCCCCGGCCAACGGAAGCGAAGCTTCACGACGGCTCCTCGGGACCCCGGATCACGCTGCGGAAGCGCCAGAACTCGAGCAGGCGATAGCCCGTGTAGCGGCCGGCGAGGATCGCGGCCGCCAGCACGACGAGCAGCAGCTCGGGGAAGACGTAGGCGAGATGGGCGAGGTACTCGTTGCTGACGACGAGGTAGCAGGCCGACGCGACGATCAGGCTTCCGAATCCCTGCACGAGCGCGTCGCGTCCGCCGGTCTCCTCCCAGACGAGCGACATGCGCTCGATCGTCATGGCGAGGATCACCATCGGGAAGAGCGCGACGGAGATCCCCGTATCCATGCCGAAGTGGAACGACACGACGCTGATCGTGAGCATCAAGAGTACGACGATCGTGAGCACCGCGGCGAGGCGCGGCACCAGCAGCAGCTGGAGCCGCTCGAGCAGGAAGCGGATCCAGAGCCCGAGGCCGACGATCGTCACGAACAGGAACACACCGACGACGAGCTCCGTCTCCCGGAAGGCGAGGGCGATCAGGACGGGCATGAAGGTCCCGAAGGTCTTGATCCCGACGAAGCCGCGCAGCATCACGACGAGGAAGGCGCCGAGGGGGACGGTCAGCAGCACGCGGTAGACGTTCTGCGTCTGGATCGGGAGCGAGAAGACGGAGAAATCGAACCAGGCGGAATCGCCCTTCTGGGCGCGCTGGGCGGCGACGTCGACCATCTCGCGCAGGGTCCGCGCGACCGCGAAGTGGACCTCGCCGTTCTTCGCGCCCTCGAGGTCGAGCAGCGGCGTCGAGCCGACGTACCAGATCAGGAACCGCTCGGGATAACCCTTTTCGCCGGTCAGCGGATCGAAGGGAAGCCAGACGCTCTGGTTGTGGACCTCGACGTAGGGGGCGAGCTTGCCGTCGCGGACCTCGTCCTCGAGCAGGATGCCCCAGACGACCCGCGCGGGAATCCGGGCGGAGGCCAGGATGTCGACGAGCTGGAGTGCGCGGCGGCTCGCCGTGACCTCGCCGTCGTTCAACAGACCGACGGCACTGTCGCCCTCGAGCTTGTTGATGCGCCGGATCAGCGCCCCCGTGAAGCTCACCGTGTCGGCGGACTCGACGCGCACCTTCTCGAGCAGGGCCTCGATCGCGGAGTCGAGGGCCTCCTCCCGCTCGGGGCGCTCGGGAAAGCCGGGGAACTCGTCCGTGTGCTGCTTGACCGTGTCGGCCTCGACGACCGACAGGCGGTAGTAGACCGACTGCTTGCCCTTCGCGCGGCGCACGGTCCAGATCGAGCTGCGGTGGAGGTCCTCGTGCTCGGTCGTCACCCCGTAGTTCGCCGAGATGAAATCCTCGTCGAGGATCTCGTAGCCCAGCGGCGCCGCCGGGATCTCGAGGCGTGCGGTCAGCGGGCCACCCTTGGCTTCGAAACGGGCGCGGGCCTCGATCGTCCAGACGGCGGTGTCCTGGTTCGGAACCAGGGGCAGGCCCAGGCGATCGAGCTTGACCAGGAAGATCGCGATCCCGATCGCAGCGATCGTGAAGGCGACCAGGTAGATCGAACGGACTTTCAAGGCACTTCTCTCTCGGGTCCGCTCTCCCGTCCACTCTCCCGTCCACAAGAGGCGCCGGTCACGAAGGTCACCTCGGGATCGACCACGAACGACCCGGCGAGGAACTCACGCCCGAGCAGGACGGAATAGAGGAATGCGCCGCGGTCGACCAGGGAGAATCGTGCGCTGTGCCGACGCCCGTCCATGCAGAACTCCAGTTCGACGACGGGTCGCGGGTCGGGCCGCTGTTCGTGGTCCTTGACGTAGATCCTGCGCACGACGCTCGATTCGCGCGGCAAGCGGTGGACGGCGGACTTCGACTCCTTGAGGACGAGGGTATAGCGGACCCAATCCTCGCCCTCCCGCTCGAAATGCTCGATGTCTTCGGCGTGGATCGACGAGGTTTTCGCGCCGGTATCGAGCTTGGCGAGCGCGAGCTCTTTGCCCGGCAGCAGCGCGATGCGTTCGACCCAGCCCGCGATCTGCTTGCTCTCCTGGCCCGCTTTCGTCCCCTTCGATTTTGCGGCGGCCGACGCGGGCACGAGCGCCAAGCCATTCATGAGCAGCCACGCGCACACGAGCCACCCCATCCATCCGCGCCTCGATGCCACCCCGCACTCCCCGGATTCTCGTCTGACGATTCTTGTTTGTCGATTCTGGATTGTCGATTGTCTGAGCGGCCAATATCCTACCATCCCGTTCGCCCGCCACAGCGCAGACGGGACCCCCCAAGTTCGACGCGCAAGAACCGATGATGAGCACAGCGTGTCTCGATCAAGACGGGACACTCGGTGCGAAAGGAACGATCTGTGATGGGTGGAGCGCGCGCGGGGCGGAAAGGATGCAGAGCGGCGCTCGGGGTCGTGGTCGGACTCGTGGCCCTTGGCCTCGGGATCCTCCGCAGCGATCCGTCTGCCGCCGAGACCCCCAGAGCGCCCAGGGCGGCCACGCGCCCGGTCACGACGACCCCGACGGCCCCGGCGACCCCCGCTCCGGCGACGCGGGCCGGCCCGCCCTCGGCCTCACCCTCGACTAAGCCCTCAGCCGCGGCCGCGACCCCAGCCACGACCCGCGCCGAAGCAACGCCCCCTGATCCGTCGATCGACCCCGCTAGCGACTCCGCTCTCGACTCAGGGGGAGGAGCCGAGGACGGCGCGGGCGAATCGGGTGTGCCGACGGTCCTCCCGGAGCCGATCCGCCTGCTCGGCGGCGAGGTCGAAGCCGGCAAGCGCGCCACCCTCGGCTGGCACGCGAACAACGAGGTCGCGGGTCTGCAGGTCGATACACCCGTGCTCGTGGCCCACGGCGTCTCGCCGGGCCCCGTCCTCTGCCTGACCTCCGCGATCCACGGCGACGAGCTGAACGGCATCGAGATCGTCCGCCGCGTCTACCACTCGATCGACCCCGAGACGCTCTCGGGCACGCTGATCGGAGTCCCGGTCGTGAACCTCGTGGGCTTCCAACGCGCCTCGCGCTACCTCCCCGACCGCCGCGACCTGAATCGGTTCTTTCCGGGCAATCCCCGCGGCAGCCTCGCGTCGCGGGTCGCCTACTCCTTTTTCGAGGCCGTGATCCGCCACTGCGACTATCTGGTCGACATCCATACGGGTTCGTTCCACCGCAGCAATCTGCCCCAGCTCCGGGCCGACCTCTCGGATCCGCGCATCCTCGCCATGACGAAGGGCTTCGGCGCGATCGCCGTGCTCCATTCGAACGACCGCGACCGGTCGCTGCGCTCGGCGGCGACGCGGGCGGGCATGGCGGCGGTGACGATCGAGGCGGGCGAGCCGATGCGGCTCCAGCCCGAAGAGGTCGAGCAGGGTGTGCGCGCGATCGAGAGCCTGATGGATTCCCTCGGCATGATCGCCCGCTTCCATCTGTGGGTGGACCCGCAGCCCGTCTTCTACGAATCGATCTGGGTGCGGACGAGCGGCAGCGGAATCCTGCTGGGCTCCGTCGAGCTCGGGGACCGGGTCGAGATCGGCCAGACCCTCGGCGCCGTGGTCGACCCCGTGACCAACGCGCGGGACACCTTGAAATCCCCGGTCCGCGGCCGCGTCCTCGGGATGGCCCTCAACCAGATCGTGATGCCCGGCTTTGCCGCCTTCCGGGTCGGGATCGAATCCCGCGAAGAGGACATCGATCTCGAGGCGACGACCGGGGGCGAAGGCGATACCCACGATGAGGACGGCTACGACCCGCTCCAGCTCGAGGGCATCGATCCCTCGCTCGAGCCCGACGACGTCGAGTAGCGGCGATCGCCGGCCCGGGTTTGGCCCCGTTCGGGGGTCTCTTCGTGGTCCGCTCGGGGTCTCTTCGGGGTATAGTCGGCCGGCCCCGACCGGGGTAGCCTAGGCCCGCTTTTCCCTCTCCGTCCCAATCCGACCGTCTGCGGGTCGACCCGCCGCCACCAAGGAGCTTCCTCTTGTCCGAGCAGACGTCCGAGCAGATTCCCTTCGTCGACTATTTGAAGCTCGGCGACAAGCCCCATCTCGTCGCGCAGGAGTGCACGAGCTGCGGCGCGCGCTTCTTCGATCGCCGCAGCGCCTGCGCCCGCTGCTCGGGCGTCGCGTTCAAGCCCGTCGCGGTGCCGACCGAGGGCGAGCTGCGGACCTTCACGATCGTCGCCTTCGCAGCGCCGGGCATCCCGGTCCCCTTCATCTCGGGCGTCGTCGACTGCGGCGGCACGAGCGTGCGGACCAACATCGTGAACTGCACCGCCGATCCGAAGCACGTGAAGACCGGCATGAAGGTCCGCCTCACGACCTTCCCGATCGGCAAGGACGCGAAGGGCACCGAGGCCATCAACTTCGGCTTCGAGCCCCTCCTCTAAAAAAAGAGCGCTGAAAGGAAACGACGATGGCCAGCAACGACGTCTGGATTCTCGGCATCAAGATGACGAAGTTCGGTAAGCACAAGGACAAGGACGTGCTCGACCTCGCGAGCGAGGCAGCGTTGGGCGCCCTCGCCGACGGCGGCGTCACGATGAAGGACATGGGTGTGCTCGCGGCGGGCAACCTGATGGGCGGCGCGCGGCCGATCGCCCAGGAGATCCAGAAGCAGATCGGTCAGACCGGCATCCCGGCCTACAACGTCTCCAACGCCTGCGCGACGGGGGCGACGGCCCTGCGCGTGGCGTACCTGACCGTGAAATCCGGCGAAGCAGACTTCGGCCTCGCGGTCGGCGTCGAGCAGCTCGCCGGCGTCGGACTCCTGGCCGGTGGAATGCGCAAGCAGGACGGCGACAGCTGGCAGCGCTCGGGCCGCTACGGCGCCGTCGCCTCGGTCGACGGCCGCATCGGCACGGACACGATGCCCGGCGTCTTCGCCCAGATCGGCATGGAGTACGGCCACCGCTACGGCGGCGCCAACTTCGAGCTCTTCGCCCAGATCTCGGAAAAGAACCACGCCCACTCGACGCTGAACCCGCTCGCGGCCTACACCAAGCGCATGACGCTCGAGGAGATCATGGGCGACGTCATGATCGCCTATCCCAACACGCGGCCGATGTGCTCGGCCAACTGCGATGGCGCCGCGGCGGCGGTCGTCGTCAGCGACTCGAAGCTGCGCACGCTCTCCCTCGAGCAGCAGCGCCGCGCGGTCAAGATCTCGGCGTCGATCCTGACCTCGGATCCCTACCAGGAAGCCTGTCAGGTCCTCCCGGACGTGAACACGCTGACGCGCATGGCCGCCAAGCAGGCCTACGAGAAGGCGGGCATAGGCCCCGACGATCTCGATCTGGTGGAGCTCCACGACTGCTTCGCGACGGCGGAGCTCGTCCACTACGACAACCTGATGCTCTGCCCGGAAGGCGGCGCCGTCGACTTCTTCAAGTCGGGAGCGACCTGGCGAACGGGCAAGATGCCGGTGAACGTGTCGGGCGGTCTCGAATCGAAGGGCCACCCGATCGCGGCGACGGGCATCGCCAACATCTGGGAGGTCTGCCACCACCTGCGCGGCGAGGCGGGCGACCGCCAGATCCCGGGCGCGCGGGTCGGCCTCGCCCATGTGATCGGCCTCGGCTCCGCCTGCGGCGTCCATATCCTCGAGCGCAGCGCGGCCTAGCACTCTTTACGGAAGAGCTACGGAAGAGACGATGCAATCGACGATCACGCGTTTCCAGGGCTTCGAGGGGCTCTCACTCACGGCCGAGGTCTGGGGTGACGCCGACGCCTGGCCCGTCCTGCTGCTCCACGGCGGTGGCCAGACACGCCACGCCTGGGGCGGGACGGCGGAGGCGCTGGCCCGGGCGGGCTGGCGCGCGGTGTCGATGGATCTGCGGGGCCACGGCGACAGCAGCTGGGCGTCGAACGGCGACTACTCGTTCACGAGCTATGCCGCCGACTGCATCAGCGTCTGCGACCAGCTCGGCCGGCCGCCCGTCCTCGTCGGCGCGTCGCTCGGCGGCGTCTCGGCGATCCTCGCCGAGGGCAACTCGGACCGCGTGGTCTCCGCCGGGCTCGTGATCGTCGACATCACCCATCAGACCAATCCCGCAGGCATCGACCGCATCAAGGATTTCATGATGTCGGGCATCGAGGGCTTTGCCAGTCTCGACGAGGCCGCCGCCGCGATCGCCGCCTACACCCCGCACCGCCAGCGCAAGGCGAATCCCGCCGGTCTCCAGAAGGTCCTGCGCCTCAAGAGCGACGGCCGTTGGTACTGGCACTGGGATCCGCGCTTCATGCTGCGGGACGGGACCGAGGTTCCCGGCGCGGACTTCGAGGAGCTCTTCGAAGTCGCGCTCTCCCATATCCGGGTCCCGACGCTGCTCGTGCGCGGGAAGCTCTCGGACGTCGTGACCGAGGAAGGTGTGCAGGATTTCCTGCGGCGGATTCCGCACGCCAAGCTCGCCGACGTCAAGGACGCGGCGCACATGGTCGCGGGCGACCAGAACGACGTGTTCTCGAGCGCCGTGATCGGGTTCCTCGAAAACGACGTCCGGCCGAAGCTTCCGCGCTAGGGGCGAGGTCTTAGCTTCGCGCCGCGCGGTCAACCCGCGCTGATGTTCGCCTCGACCGCGGCTTCGGGACTGAACATGCCGCCCTCGCTCCACTGCGCGAAGGCCCAGCGTGCCCAATCGACGAGGGCGAGCGCCAGCCACATCGACCACGCCAGCATGGCCGCGCGATACCACCAGATCGACAGCGAGAGCAGCCACGGTTTCGGAAGCTCCGCGGGACTCCGGTCGACATACCAGCGCAGCAGCTCGCTGGTCGAGTCGTTGCCGGCGATCCGCATCTCGGGGGTCCCGAGCAGGCCGTTGCCGATCGCGTGGAGGAGTGCCGCGGCGGCAGCCAGCGTGAGCAGTCCGAGGGCGATCTGGACGGCGCGGAAGACGCCCGGATGGCCGGCACGCAGGCGGGCGGCGAACCGGCCGCGCAGCGCCAGGGCCAGGAACCACGAGACGACGATGGCGCCCGAGACGACGGGCGCCTGCGTCAGGCCGAGTCCGAGGAGCAGCCAGTGGTGCATCGCGAGCGGCGTCAGCCGGGCGCGCGCGATCAGATAGGCGAGCCCCGCGACGACGAGCAGCGATGACCAGAAGAGGACCGAGGGACCGAGCCGCGGCCCGCGCGTGAAGAGCAGCCAGCGATTCTCGGGCACGGCGATCTCGATGCGGGCGTTCACCGCGTCGACGCCGAGGCCGACCTCGCTCCCTTGGAAGAGTACGCGGATGCCGCGGGGCTCACGCCAGCCGAGCACGATCTCGCGGCTCCCCGGCGCGAGCGCGAGCGAGACCTCGCGGCCTTCCTGGCGCAGGGGCTGCGACTGGCCGTCCAGGCTGAGCGACGTCAGCTGCGCCTCTTCGGGAAGCATCACGATGTGTTGCCCGCCCTGCGAGCTGCGCATCACGAGCGAGAGCGTCGCGTCAGTCGCCCGCGCACCGGGTGCGAGCGAGAGCTGCGCGCGATCGATCGTCCGCGTCGCCGCCTCGATCGCCGCTGGACGCTCGATCGCGAGCCGGAGCTTCTCGCCGGGCCACGGCCGCCACTCGCGCATCCGCGCTCCCTCGTGCACGCGATCGACCGGCGAGATCCCCTCCGCGTCGACGTGCCAGACGGGCGCTGCCGAGAGCAGCCAGACCTCGCTCCACGGCCGATCGGCGGCGGCCGCGAGATCGATCGCGGGCGCGATTTCGAGGGTCGACTCGTAGCTCGCGAAGCTCTCGCCCGCGGCGAGTGTCAGCTTCGCGCGACCGGCCTCGACGCGAATGCCGGGGGTCGTGACGGCCTCGCCCTTCACGAGCGGAATCTCGAGCACGATCGGCCCCTCGATGGGCGCGATGCGCTGGACCCGGGTCGTCGTCCGCCAGCGAAGGCCCAGCTCGAAATGGCGCGTCAGCTCGGCGAAAGGCAGGATCACCGACGGCTCGAGCGACGCCTCGGCGGCGGCGATCGGTCCGCTCGCGGCATCGCGCACGAATTGCAGCGCCCCGACCGCCACGCCATCGGGCCCGATGCCGATGACGCTGAAGCCTCGGGGCGGCGCCGTGAGCTGCGTGCGGCGCGGCGCGAGGGGAAGCGGGAGCTGCACGGTCTCGCCCTGCGGCATCGCACCTTCGAGCACGAGCTCGTGTACACCGCGCGGCACCCGCAGCCAGACGACGCCGCTCGCGTCCCGTCGGATCGCTTCGGCGCGACGGCCGTCGACGAGCACCGATTCCGGCAGCCAGCTCGTCTCGCCGAGCCCTCCGCCGGGCAGCGGGACTCCGGTCTCCTCCTTCGCCTCGACCACGGCCGTGAGCTTCAATCGGTCGGGCAGGACCTCGACTCCGAGGCGCGAGAGCGATGCGCAATTCGGAACACAGCTCGGATTCTCGAGCAGTCGATTGCGGAGCTCCTCGAGCATCTCCGGCGTCGGCATATCAGCCCGTGCCGGAATCGCGCCGAGCACACCGGCACCCAGTCCCAACGCCACGGCGGCGATCAGCCCGCGCGCCGCGGCCCCGCCGAGAACCGTGCCGAGCGGCCCGAGCCCCGCCCCCGCGACGCCCTGCCGCCCCCATCCGCGCACGAAGAGCCCCGCCAGTCCGACGACCAGCCCGACACGCAGGATCGCGAGCAGTCCATTCGCCCACGGCGGCACGAGCCACAGCCCGAGCACATGATCCCGGGTCACCGGCCCGCTCCAGCGAAGCTCGACCCCTTCCCAGCTCCAGTCGGGCCGCCCCGGCCCCGTCGGCACGACCGCGGAGGGATCCGCCTCGAGAGCCACCTTTCGCGCGGACGAGGATCCACCACCGGTCGCGTCGTACTCGGCATACGTGGGCGCCCTGGACTTCGAGGCCAACAGCCCACCCACGCGATCGCGCCGGACTTCGTCGGCCAGCTCCCCGGGCGCACTCGGCGCCACCATCGCCTCGACCTGCTCCGACGCCAACATCTGCGATTCGGGCACCGCTCGATCGAGCCCACCGAAGCGCCCCGAATCCATCGAGCCCGCCTGCCCGAACAGATCCGGCCGCCCGAGCGCCGGAAAGAGTCCCGCGCGCAGCTGCGCGATCGCGAACGGAACCGCGATCGCGACGAGCGCGACTGCGACGAGCCCCTGCGCGATCTGCACGCCGCGCGCGAACCGCCCCCGCCCGACCGCCCGCCGCAGCGCCTCTATGATCGCGAGCACGAGCCAGATCCGCGCCGGTGCGCCCGGCTCGTTCCAGACGAGCACGAGGGCCACGAACGCCCACGCGGCCCCGGCCATCCCGAAGAGCCGCACGCTCACGACCGTCATCAGCAGCACGAAGAAGACCGAGAGCAGATTCCAGCGCGAGATCCACGTCTCGCTCGCCGAGTCGACGCCGCTCGCGTGCAGCAGCCGATAGCCCGGCGGAAGCCACAACACGCCGGAGAGCGCGTCGACGTCGTGGTCCCAACCGACGGCGGCGAGCTGGCGCGGACGCGCGGGAATCCGGCTGTCGGCGTCGAGGGCGAGCTGGCCGAGGGTCGTCTCGATGCCCGAGCGATCGCCGTCGGCGCGCCGCGTGATCGGTTGGTCGAGCTGGTCGATCGCGACGCGCCCGAGCTCGGTGCCCGGGCTCATCTCCAGGCGCAGCGAACGGCGCAGCGTGCCCTGCAGTCGGTCGAGCACCGTCGCCCCGCCGCCGTCGAAGTCGAGATACCAGGTCCGCTCGAGGGTTAGCTGGTCGCCGGGGCTGCCCTCGCTGCCGCGGCGCTTCTCGACGAGCTCGAGCGCGCTCCCGGCGTCGAGCCGGTAGCTCGGCAGGGCGTGCCAATCGCCGGGGATCTCCGCCTGCGTCGGATCGATCGAGGGCGCGCCCGTCAGCTCGACGAGCCGGAGCTCGGGCGCGAGCGCGATGGACCAGGTCTCGCTCTCGTCCCAGCGCGCCCCGTCTGGCTGCTTCGGAGGTGCCAGGCGCGTCGTCGCCGCGGCGAGCCGCGCCTCGACGAGAATCGTCCAGTCCCCGGGCCGCAGCTGGACGCGCAGTCGACCATCCGGATCGAGTCGGGCCGGCAGGGGGGAGCTGATCGCGGTCGCGAGCCAACCCTCCGGCAGGGCGACGCCCAACACCTCTTCGCGCGCCTCACCCGCGACGCGGAGGGTCACGAGGGTCTGCAGCCGCGGGGGGACGGCATCCTGGAAACGCCGTGCGACCTCGAGCTCGACGCGATTCTCGACGGGCGCAGCGGGGCCA
>JANMTD010000590.1:0-4209 GCA_031390075.1 Deltaproteobacteria bacterium
CGTGGATGTCCGCGACGACTACCTGCGCCCCTTCGCGCGCGAAGACGAGGGCACTCGCGCGACCGATCCCGCTGCCCGCCCCCGTCACCAGCGCGACTCGTCCCGTGTGCATGCCCATGGTTTCCCCTCTCGTCGCGACGCGATGCGCGTCAGCGCTCAGGCGGCCGTCAACACCGCATCGACCGCCTACACGACCTCGGCGGAGAGACTTCCCTTCGTCGACTTCGCATTGATCTCGACCTGCTCGGAGCGCGTCGCGCCGGCGATGACCGACGAGACGACGGGATTCCGCGCGAGCCACGAGAGCGCGAGCTCGACCAGCGAAATCCCCGCCTGCGCCGCGACCTTCTCGAGCGACTCGACCTTCTGGAGCGTCGCGTCGGCGATGAAGTGGCCGTAGTAGGACTTGAACATGCCGCCCTGCTCGCTGCCGTACCGACTATCGGAGGACGGCGCCTGGCCACGCTTGTACTTGCCCGTGAGGGCGCCCGACGCGAGCGGGAAATAGGGCATGAGGCCCAGGCCGTGATGCGTACAGGCCGGGACGACCTCGGCCTCGATCTTGCGCTCGAGCAGGCTCCACTCGTTCTGTGCCGTGACGAAGCCCCGGAGTCCCGCGGTCTGCGCGGTCCACTGGGCGTCCGAGATCATCCAGCCCGTGAAGTTCGAGCAGCCGAGGTACCGGACCTTGCCCTGGTCGACCAGGCAGTTGAGGGCGTCGAGGGTCTCCGCGATCGGCGTCTCCGTGTCGGGGACGTGGACGATGTAGACGTCGATGTAGTCGGTGCCGAGTCGCTTGAGGCTCGCCTCCGCGGCGCGCAGCACATAACGCCGCGAGGCGCCCTTCGAGTTGGGGTCCTGCCCCGTCGGCACACCGAACTTGGTCGAGATCACCGCGTCCTGCCGCCGCTTGCCCAGCGCGCGGCCGAGGAAGACCTCGGAGTTGCCGTTGCCATAGATGTCGGCGGTATCGAAGAAGTTGATGCCGGCCGCGAGGGCGGTGTCGACCACTTTCTGCGTCTGTCCCTCGTCGATCGTCATGCCGAAGTTGTTGCAGCCGAGCCCCGCCAGCGAGACCTTGAGCCCCGACCGCCCGAGATTGCGCATTTCCATTTCATGATCTCCTTCGTCGTTCGCGCCTCGGGGTATAGCAAGTCGCAGCGCCGCTCGGGCAGGCCGTCGACCGGCCGCAGCGAGCTGCGAATCACCCCCGCGCGCCGGCCGCGCCAGCCGGTAACATGGAGCCGACTCGAAAAATGCTTGCGAGCAGTCGCGCGAAACCCATCGCTCGCCCCCTCGTCTGCAGACGGAGACCGAAATGCTCGACCGAAGGGCCATCTCCCTCGACTCGAAGATCGCCCTCGTCACGGGCTCGGGGGGCGGCATCGGCCGCGGGATCGCCGAGACCTTCGCCGCCTTCGGCGCCTCGGTGGTCGTCGTCGACAAGCGCGAGAGCGCGGCCCGCGAGGTCGCAGAGGCGATCGAGAAGCGCGGGGGTCATGCCCTCGCCGTGCCCGTCGACGTGACGAAGGCCACCGGCATCGAGCAGATGAAGAAGGCCGCCCTCGACCGCTTCGGCCGCGTCGACATCCTCGTGAACAACGTCGGCCATTTCATGCCCGGTGCGGGGCCGTTCCTGCGCACGACGGAGGCCGACTGGGAAGGCCTCTACGAGATCAACCTGAAGCACATCCTGCGCGCGACCCACGCCCTCGCCCCCGCGATGGTCGAGCGCCGCTCGGGCTGCATCATCAACGTGTCGACGATCGAGACCTTCCGCGGCATCCCGGGCAATGCCATCTACTCGACCTTCAAGACCGGCATCACGGCCTTCACCCGCAGCTTCGCCCTCGAGGTCGCCCGCTACGGTGTGCGCGTCAACGCGATCGCGCCGGAGACGACCGACACGGACCAGGTCCCGATCCATCGCTGGATCCCCGCCGAGTACGTCTCGAAGATCCCGCTCATGATCCCGCTCGGCCGCTTCGGCACACCCGACGACCACGCGGGCGTCGCGCTCTTCCTGGCCTCGGAGCTGTCGGCCTGGATGACGGGCGTGACGGTTCCCGTCGACGGCGGCGCGATCGCGGCCTCGGGCTTCTACCGCCTGGAAGACGGCAGCTGGACGAACGCGCCGATCGTCGCCGACGCCGGGGTCAAGCCGCGATGATGCGGGTCGCAGCCGCTATCGCCCTCGCCTTCCACTTCACCCTCGGCTCCGCGGGGCCGGCTGCCGCGGTCGTCCTCGAGCTCGAGATCGAGCGGCGGGTCCCGGTCCTCGGCGGGAAGGCCTTCGGTGAAACCGGTGCCTACGAGATGATCGAGGGCGAGGTCCGCTTCGGCTTCGATCCGCAGAGCGAGGCGAACGCGCGCGTGACCGACATCGGGCTCGCCCCGCGCAACGCCGATGGCCTCGTCGAGGCGAGCGCCGATTTCGTCGTGCTCCAGCCCGTCGATCCCGAGAAGCGCCGGGGCACGGGTCTCTTCGACGTCCCGAATCGCGGCCGGCGCCTGGGCCTCGCCGCCCTGAATCGCAGCGCGATGGACCTCGCATCGGGAACGACGCTCGATCCTGAGAATCCCGCCGACTGGGGCGACGGATTCCTGATGGAAGAGGGGCTCACGGTCCTCTGGGTCGGCTGGCAATCCGACGTCCCCGAGGCTTCGGGCTTGCTGCGCCTGCAGGTGCCCGTCGCGCGCCAGAAGGACGGCACCAAGATCCGCGGCCTCGCGCGCTCGGACTGGGTCGTCGACGCAACCGTCGAGAGCCTGTCCCTCGCCGTCGATGGCCACGTGCCGATTCCCGCCGCCGATCCCAGCTCGGGCCAGAACGTGTTGACCCGTCGGCGCGGCCGCGAAGCCGAGCGCGAGATCGTGCCCCGCAAGAACTGGGATTTCGACCGGGCCCGCACGGCGGTCGTCTCGAAGGCGGGGCGCTGGCGGAAGTCCGTCTTCGAGGCGGGCTTCATCTACGAGCTCGTCTACATCGCCGAGGATCCGCCGCTCGTCGGCCTCGGGTTCGCCGCCTTCCGGGACTTCGCCGCCTACGCGCTATTCGACGAGAGCTGCCCCTTTCCCGTCAAGCGCAGCATCGCCGACGGCTCGTCGCAGTCGGGCCGCTTCTTGCGGCATCTCCTCTACGAGGGCTTCCACGTCGACGAGGCGGGACACTCGGTCTTCGACGGCGTGATCATCCGCATCGGCGGCGCCGGCCGCGGCGGCTTCAACCACCGCTTCGCCCATCCCGGCCGCGTCGGCAATCCGTTCGCGAACTTCTTCTATCCCGGCGACGAGCTCCCCTTCACGAGCCGCGCGAGCGAGTTCGCCGGCAAGCGCGCGGGACTGCTCGATCGCGCGCGGGCGACCGGTGCGCTCCCCCGCCTCTTCCAGATCAACGGCGGCTACGAATACTGGGGGCGCGCGGCTTCGCTGATCCACATGACGGCGGACGGTGCGGCAGACGTCGAGCCCCTCGAGAACGAGCGGCTCTACCACATCGCCGGTGCCCCGCATTATTCGATGCCCTTTCCACCGGAAGAGCCCCCGGCCGACGCGACCGCGACGGCCCCCGGCCTGTACCGCGGCAGCAACGTCGACACCTCGGGGATCCAGCGCGCGCTCTTCGTCCACATGCTCGAGTGGATCGAGCGGGACGACCCGCCGCCGCCGACCAACGTCCCGACGATCGCCGCCGGGACCCTCGTGCTTCCGTCGAAGATCAGCTTCCCCTTCCGCGAGCTCGTCCGCCCGCGCACGCCGCACGTCGCCTATCCCTTCGACTTCGGCCCGAACTGGTCGGCGGGCATCATCGACTTCGAGCCGCCCAGAATGGTTCCGCCCTTCGCGATCCGCGTGCCGGGGACCGACCGGTTCGGCAACGAGGCGACGGGCATCCGGCCGATCGAGCTGCGCGTTCCGATCGCGACCTATGCGCCCTTCGCGCTGCGAACCGGCGCGCCCTTCGCGGCCGATGAGATGGCCGGCTACGTGGGCTCCTTCGCACCGCTCGCCCGTCGCGACGCGGACCGGCGGCAGGGCGATCGACGCCCCTCGTTCACGGGTTTCTATCCGAGCCTCGAGGTCTACGAGGCGCAGGTGAAGCAGGCGGTCGCGGACCTGATCGAAGAGGGATTCCTGCTCCCCCGCGACCGGGACCACGCCGAGACGGCCGCCCTCGCGCGCTATCGCTGGATGCAGGAGAGGCGCTGA
>JANMTD010000592.1:0-6414 GCA_031390075.1 Deltaproteobacteria bacterium
CCCACGCCCCCCCCCGGCCGCTCGCGGTGAGGGGATACGCGATGGGGTGTGTTCCGAAGGGTCGCGGAAGAGAACGCCACGTCGACGCTATTTTGGGTACGTCCGATGCAGCTGCGAGCGATCGGCGCGGGGCATGGGACGCGAAATAAAGCGCAGCCGCCGCCCGATGCTGCGCACCCGACCGCCGAAGGCGAGTCGATCCGGAACGCCGAGTCGTCCGTCACAAGGGCGAGCCATTCGCGTCCCGTGCCCCGCGCCGGCCGCGACTTGTGCAAGCGACCCCCGCATGTTCGATGTCCCGTGCAGGTCCGGCCATGGAACGGCGCGTTGGCGCGTCAGAGTTGACGGAGGATCCAGCGCTGGCGCTTGCGCAAGTGGGGCGACGGGTTCAGCGGATTCGAGCGGAGCGGGCTCGGAAGCATCGCGGCCAGAAGCGCTGATTCGTGGGCGTTGAGCTTCGCGGCGGGGCGCTTGAAATAACGTCGCGCAGCGGCCTCGGCGCCGAAGATCCCGTCACCGAGCTCGGCGATGTTGAGGTAGACCTCGAGGATCCGCTCCTTGGGCCAGAGCCATTCGATCCAGAGCGTCAGCCAGGCCTCGTAGCCCTTGCGCAGGAAGCTCCGTCCGGGCCAGAGGAAGAGATTCTTCGCGACCTGCTGGCTGATCGTGCTGGCCCCACGGAGCGAGCCGCCGTCCCGCCACTCGTCGAGGGCGTTCTGCAGCTCCTTCCAGTCGAAGCCCGCGTGCGCGTAGAAGCGCTGGTCCTCGGAGGCGACGACCGCCACGCGGAACGAGCGCGCGATCTTCTCGGAGGGAACCCAGTCGTACTCGAGGTCGAAGTCCCGGCCTTCGACCCGCGCATCCCACCAGCGCTGGATCATCATGGCCGAGGTCAGCGGCGGAATGAAGCGCAGGAGCGCAATCGGGACGGCGGGCGAGAAGATCAGGAAGAGCAGCGCCAGGGCAATGAAACGCCGCAGGCGATTTGAGCCGCGGGCGACGGGCCGGGCCGGTGTAATGGGCCGGGCCGCTTCGGAATTCGCCGGCGACGGCGGGGGATGGGCACACGCGCGGCGGCCCAGCAGCTGGCTGAAGAAGCCGCCCTTGCGCGCACGCGACGCCGAGGTCGCGTCGCGCTCCTGGCGTGCGAGGGCCTCGATCTCCTTTAGGCGCCGGCGATTGCGATGCCATTTTCGGCGTGAAGCGGTGTCCATCCTGCGTCCGACCCACCCCGCTTCGATTGGATTCGCTGGAAATTTGCACACCCGGCCCGAAACCGCGAGAAGAGAATGCCCCGCCGCAAGGCGGCTCCCCGCGTCCACGGCGTGTGGCCGGCGCGGCACAGCGTGCGTGCCGCAGACACGTCTGCCACCTTCCATCCCGCGCGAACGAAGGACTCGAAGAAAAAAGACGACGGAAAGAAAGAAGGAACCCCGCATGTCCATCGAAGAGGGAAAGAAGGCTCCCGCCTTCACGCTGAGCGACGAGAACGGCAAGAAGCACTCGCTGAAGGACTACGCCGGCAAGCACGTGCTCGTCTACTTCTATCCCAAGGACGACACGCCCGGCTGTACCAAGGAAGCCTGCGGCTTCCGCGACCTCTTCGCAGATCTCAAGAAGCGTGGCATGGTCGTGCTCGGCGTCTCCCCCGACGGCGCCCCGGCCCACCAGAAATTCATCGCGAAGTACAGCCTGCCCTTCACGCTGCTGTCGGATCCCGACAAGGACGTGATGACGAAATGGGGCGCCTACGGTGAGAAGATGATGTACGGCAAGAAGGTGACCGGCATCATCCGCTCGAGCGTCTGGATCGGGCCCGACGGCAAGGTCATCAAGCACTGGAAGAAGGTCCCGAAGGCGGAGACGCATCCGGCGGCGGTATTGAAGGAGCTCGAGGGGTACGAGAAGGGGTGAAGCCTGCGCCTTGGATCGCTGCGGCGGTATCGATAATGTCTTCGCGACGGCAGACCGCCACAACGTACGAGATACGTCACCGTTCCAATCCTCGAGCTTGAGTCGGTCGGAACGAGACAGGAGATGGATATGCTCTACAAAGTTGCGCTGCAGCAATCGGACGAGGGCTACAGCGTCTCGGTCCCGGGGCTTCCGGGCTGCTGGTCCCAGGGCGCGACCGAGCACGAAGCCATGCAGAATATCCGCGATGCAATCGCCGACTACATGGCGGTCGTCGACCAGCTCCTCGAGAACGCGGATATCCGCGAGATCGAAGTCGCGGTCTGACCTGCCGTGCCGAAGATCCCCGGCGTGTCTCATCAGAAGTAGAAGGCTTCGCGCCCGACACCGATCAAGCAACCCGAGAAAAGTCACCCATGCCCAATCGATCCCTCTGTATCGGCATCGTCGGAGCCACTGGCGTCGTCGGCGAGGCGATGCGCCGGATTCTGGAAGAGCGGGCGTTTCCGGCTGCCCGGGTGCGATTCTTCGCATCCGCCCGCTCGGCGGGCCGCAAGCTCGAGTGGAAGGGACAGGGGTATGCGGTCGAGGATGCCGAGACGGCCGATTTCCGGGGCGTCGACGTCGCCCTCTTCTCCGCCGGTGCTGCGACGTCCCGCAGCCTCGCGCCGAAGGTCGTCGAGGCCGGCGCGATCGTCGTCGACAACTCGAGCGCCTGGCGGATGGATCCCGACGTCCCGCTGGTCGTGAGCGAGGTCAATCCCCACGCGCTGCGATCGATTCCGAAGGGCATCGTCGCCAATCCGAACTGCACGACGATGGCCGCGATGCCCGTCCTGAAGCCGCTGCACGACGAGGCCGGTCTCATCCGCCTCGTCGCCTCGACCTATCAGGCGGTGTCGGGTGGCGGTGCCGCCGGCGTATCGGAGCTCGAGACCCAGGTGCGAAGCCTCGCCGAGAAGTCGGCGGCCCTCGTCCGCGGCGGTGATGCCCTGGCGTTTCCCGAGCCGAAGAAATTCGCTGCCCCGATCGCGTTCAACGTCCTGCCCTACGCCGGGTCCTACTCCGGCGACGAGGGCTGGACGGATGAAGAGCTGAAGTTCAGCAATGAGACCCGGAAAATCCTCGAGATCCCGGATCTGCGAGTCGCGGGGACCTGCGTGCGGGTCCCCGTCTACGCGGGCCATTCGCTCAGCTTGAACGCCGAGTTCGCACGACCGATCCGCGTGGAACGGGCGAGGAGCCTGCTCACCGCCGCGCCCGGTGTCGTCGTGACCGACGTGCCGACGCCGCTCATGGCTGCCGGCAAGGACGCGTGCTTCGTCGGCCGGATCCGCCGCGACCCGACGGTCGAGCATGGTCTCGTGCTCTTCGTCAGCAGCGACAATCTGCGCAAGGGCGCAGCGCTGAACGCGGTGCAGATCGCGGAGCTGCTCGCAAATCGATAGCGCGGGGGCGCTCGCTACTCGAGCCCGAGCTGCGGCAGCGTCCCCTCCGCGATCATCGTGAGGCTCCCCGTTCCCTTCCCGTCGAGGCCGGCGCCGCGGACCGTGAGCGCGACCGGCTGGATCCTGTGGATCGGTCGGGCGCGGCTGCCGTCGCTGCGGACGACGTCGCACGGATGCGTGACGTCCCAGGTATCGCTCTCGACGTGGGCATCCCCGCGCCAGATGCCGAGACCCTTGCCGTCGTCGTAACCGCCGCTGTACCCGAGCCCCTGCATGTCGATGGCGGGACATAACGCCGTCGCCTCGATCACGACCTCGCGGCCGTCCGCGGTCAGTGCGTCGAAACGCGCGCTCTTCATGCGTCTCGGGCGTTTGTCGTCGTGGAACTGGACCGCGAGCTTCGAGCTCTTCAGATGGATGCCGTCGGCCGCCCCCGCGCCCGCCGCTCCGCTCTTCGCGATCTCCGCCGTGAAGTAGTTCGGCCGACCCGCGAACTGGGCGATCTGGAGATGCCCTCCGATCGACTCGGTCGAGAAAAAGAGGAACGCGAACAACGATCCCGCGCTCGGCGCCGGCGACGGTCCCGTGACGGGCTCGGGGATCCCCATGTTCTCCCGCACGCCCCAGGAATGATCTCGGGTCGCCCACCAGCGATCGAGCACGACGCGCTCGCCCGCGAGCTCGAGCCAGCCGCTCAAGTGGCCGACCTGATCGAAGCGGCGCGACTCTTCGACGACACGGCCGCGGACACGGGTGAAGCGGGCGGACTCCTCCTGGGCGGGGTAGTCGCCGGTCCACTCGAGCTCGCCGGCGACCCCGTCCGCACCCGTCCGCTCGACGCGAAGCCGCGCGCACCGAAGCGGCTCGAGGATCTCGACCGAGATCGGTCCGCAGTCGGTCACGAAGCGTGGGCGCAGCGAGCGCGAGGTCCGCACGTTGAACTGCTTGCCGTTACGGATCGCGATGAAGCCCGCGTCGACGACGTTCATGTTGTTGTAGACGCCGAGAGTCAGCTGGAGCGTGCCGCCGCCCTTCGGATCGCTGGCGGCGAACCAGTAGCGATCGAAGAAGCGGGGATCACTCGTGCCGACGTGGTCGAAGGTCGTCGAGTGCGTGTGCCAGAGGGTGTCGTCCATGGGTGTGAGCATGATGGCGTCACACTATCATGGCGCCTCTGACTGTCGAGGAGACTGTCGAGCAGGCGAGCGAGGGGAGAGACGGATATGGACGGAGCGCCGGAGGGGAACGCGAGCACGGTCGAGCTCGAAGAGCGGCTGACGCAGTGGCTCGCGAAGCGCATGCCCGAGGCGCGCGAGCTGCGGCTCTCGAATCTCCGCAAGCCCGGCGCCGGCATGTCGAGCGATACGAGCCTCTTCACGATCCACTGGCGCGAAGAAGGTGCTGCCGGCGGCGGTGCCGCAGGCACGGCGCGCGAGCAGAGCCTCGATGCCGTGCTGCGCTGCGCGCCGCGGTCCGAAGGGCCCTTTCCCGAGTACGACCTCGCGATGCAGTTCGGAATCATGCGGCAGCTGCGGCTGCACACGGATGTCCCCGTGCCCGAGGTGCTCTGGCAGGAAGACGATCCCTCCTGGCTCGGCGTTCCGTTCCTCACGATGAAGGCCGTCGCCGGCGAGCCGCCCCTCGACTGGCCGTCGTATCACGCGAGCGGATTCTATGCGGAGCTGTCGGAGGCGAATCGGCGCAAGCTCTGGGTCTCGACGATCGACGCGCTCGCACGGCTCCATCGCGCGGACTGGCGGGCGATCGGCCTCGACTTCGTCCCGGGCGGGCGGCCGGGCGACGATCCGGAGCGTTATGTCCTGCAGTACTGGCGGCGCTATCTCGACGAGTGGATCAAGGGCGATCCGTCCGAGGCGATCCCGGTCTACGACGAGGCGCTCGCCTGGCTCGAGAAGCATCGCCCGGAGCGTCCGCGCACGGCCCTCGTCTGGGGCGATGCGAAGCTCGGCAACGTCCTCTACCGCGTTCCGTCGTGCGAGGTCGCGGCCGTGATCGACTGGGAGATCGCCATGATCGGCGACCCGGAGGTCGATCTCGCTTCGCTGCGGATCTCGGACCTGCGCGCCCAGCAGTCGGCGGGAAGATGCCTCCCCGGCACGCCTTCGGAAGCCGAGCTGATCGAGCTCTACGAGCAGGCCAGCGGCAACAGAGTGCGCGACTTCCGCTACGACCTGATGTATTCGGCGTTCTGGCGCGGGGCGGTGACGATGAAGGTCATGCGGCGCATGAAGGCGCAGGGTCACGACATCTCGGACGACATGCTCGAGAACCACTTTCCGGTGCCCCTCATGCGCGAGTGGCTTTCGCGCTAGGGTTCCGGGACACGCCCGCTCTCACTTCCGCCGTCACTCTCACCGCCGTCAAGAGGAGGATTCGAAATGGGCCTCGCTCATCCCATCGCCGGCTACTCGCACGTCAACATCCTGGTCGACGACCTCCAGGCCGCCCACGACTTCTACATCGGGAAGCTCGGCTTCAGCGTCCTGCCCCGCCCGGACTTCGGCGGCTTCGCCGGCGCCTGGTACCGGATCGGGAGCCTCCAGCTCCATCTCTCGGTGGTCAAGGAGATGCCGGACCTGAAAGGCGGCTTTCCCCACATCGCGCTGCATGTCGACTCGGGCCATTTCGACGAGACGATCGACGCGCTGAAAAGCGTCGGCGTTCCGTTCGTGATGGACACGATGTCGCGGGTCGATTTCGGAGTCCCGGTGCGCGCGGCGTTCTGCAAGGATCCGTCGGGCAACGTCGTCGAGCTGACGGATGTCGGGCCACTCGGCTGAGCTTGAGGTGACGTTCGCTTGAAGCGCCGGGATTTCGTCAAGGGAATCGGTGCTGCGGGGGCCTGGGCTTCGCTGCCCTGGCAGCCGGCGCGCGCAGCCGAACCGACTGCAGCATCGGCTTCCGCGGCACCGACCCTCGTCGATGATCCCGGCGAAGCCGGTGCGGCCTGGCAAGAGCTTGTCGAAGTCCTGCGGACCGCGGACCGCTCTTTCCTCGACGGCAAGCGCGGCCGTTTCGACGACGAAGAGCT
>JANMTD010000618.1:0-4226 GCA_031390075.1 Deltaproteobacteria bacterium
CCTGTACGTCAACCCGATGTTCACGCAGCAGATCGTCGGCCTCTCGAAGCCTGAGAGCTCGGCACTGCTCGCGCTGCTCTACGACCTGTCGACGCGGCCGGAGCTCACCTGCCGTCTCCACTGGGAGAACGGCACCCTCGCGATCTGGGACAACCGCTGGCTCCAGCACTATGCGATCGACGACTACGCCGACTACGAGCGCGTGATGTACCGCGTGACGATCCGGGGCGAGCGGCCGGTCTGATCGATTGACCGTCTCTCAGGGCGTGTACCAGATCGGGGAAGTCCAGGCGCGCTCCTGGATGACCGGAACATGGCGCTCGCTGCAGCAGCCCTCGAAGCCCGGCGTGATCGTCGACGGATCCGAGCACTCGACCCCCGCCTCGACGCACAGCCGCTGGCTCCAGCGGCAGGTCGGATCCTCGAGCACCCGGGCGTAGTAGAAGGCGTTCTGCGCCGGATCGAAGTCGTCGTCGCGCCACACGCTGCAGAGCTGCCCCGCTCCCCCGCCGCGGGTCTCGCAGGTCGCCGGGTCGACGCTCGCCTTTGCGCCCGAGGAGACGACGTCGACCACCTGCTCGCGCGCCAGCCCGCCCTCGACCCAGCCCTTCACGATCTGGATCCGCTCGAGCGGCGTACCGGCCAGGGCCGGCGTGCCCGGATCCTTGCGAGCCCAGACGGCGAAGGTCGGCGCCCTATCCGCCGGTCCCTTCGCGAGGTCCGCCCCCATCGGCACGCCCCGCGCATAACCCTGCTTCGCAAAGTCCTGGCCCTGGCAGAGGCTCTCGTCGAAATCCCAACCGCCGAAGAAACGCACGACCGGCCGGGTCCCGCTCGTGCCGTACGCCTCGCGCCGCTGCATCGCGTCGAAGAGCGCATCGCGGCTGTTCTCCTCGGCCCAGAGCACGGCGAGGCCGCCCGGATTGAACTCGAGATCGTCCGGCAGGCCGCGGATCGCGCGCACGCCGGCACCGCCGTGGCCCTTCGCGCCCTGCTCTTCCACGAGGCCCGGCGCGCCGAGATGCGTATCCGTGCTCGCGACGATGCCGAATTTGAGCGGGTTCACGCCGAGCTTGCCCTGCGTCACCAGCCCCTGCTTCAGCGCCTCGCGCACCATCGACGGCCGATTGGGCCGATGGTCCATCCCCGCCACGCCGGGGACCGCGGAGCCGATGTTCGACTCCGCGATCCGCCCCACACCCGCGAAGCTGTTGTACGGGACCTTCTCGAAGCCGCACGCCTCGTCCCGCGTGTCGCCGCCGAGCAGACATTCGGAATCGCCCTTGTGCTGCATGATCTCGACGAGGGGCTCCCAGCGTTGGCGAAGCGTGGCCTCTTGCTTGTCCACCGCGGGCGCATCGCCGCCGGCGAGCGGCAGCCGCGCCGATTGGAACATCAGACCGGGACCGGAGAGATTCGAGTTGTGCGGGATCGTGAGGGCGTCGCAGCCCTTCGCCCCCTCGATGCACTGCGCCTCGAGCTTGCGCCAGAGATCGAACGCCGAATCGCTCTCGATCGAGCTGATCGGCAGCTTCGGCACGCTCGCGTTGCGGAAGATCACGTTGCGGTGGAGATTCGCGCCGGCGCTGCCCGAGGCGGTCCACTCATAGCCGACGAAGCTCGTGAACGAGCACTGCGGCGACCGATCGTAGGCTTCTTCCGCTGCGGCCTGGATGTCCTTCCAGACGATGCCCGCCTGTTCGAGACAGAGCTTCCCGTCGGGCCCGCAGAACTCGAAGCGATGGCGCTGGATCATGTTGCGCACCGCGAAGTACACGAAGGTCGCCGGCCGGAAATTCTGGTAGACCCAGCACAGGTCGGAGCCGTGGCTCGGCGTCCCAGGCGTCGAGCACATCTCGATCTCGCCGAGCATCTCCGCGTGGTCGGTCACGGCGGTGAAGTCGAGGGGGCGGGAGAGCTTCGCCGTCCGCAGGGGCTTGCCCTGTGCGTCGTAGGGCTGGAGGCCGATCTGCTCGCCGCGGGCGAGGCGATAGGCGTCGCGCGGCGAATTGCGCGTGTCCTGGCCGTTGGCGTCGAAGGAGTAGACGGTGTGGACGTGGGTGTCCCCGAAGAAGGGCTGGCGCAGGGGATCGGACTGGGCGCAGGCTGCGCGCGATTCGCTGTAGTCGCGCGCCGCGACGGGGCCGGCGGCGAGCAGCCCTGCGGCGAGCCACACGCCCGCGATCCCGGCCCCGGTCCCAGTCGACGCTTTCCAACGACATGATCTCGGCATCAGTGCCTCCCTGGTCTCTCGATGTTCGACTCGCCCGGCCCCGGATCGTGCTCGCCGCGATCGCGTTAGCCCAGGTAGTACTCGGACACGAAGGTCACCTCGATCGGGCCGTGGTCGAGGAAACGCCCGCAGCTGTCCATCATGCGCTTGAAGTTCGCCTGGTACTCGGCCTCGCTCTTGGCGTCGTAGAAGACGTGCGGATCGTCGAGCGCGGCCATCGGAAACGACTCCTCGACGATCGCGGTCCACTGCATCGGCGCGCCCTCGGTCACGGGCCGGAAGATCTCGTTGCGCACGTAGCCGAAGGTCGACTGGGTCTCGATCGCGACCTTGCGGTGGTCGCCGTGCCAGATCCGGATGAATTCGTCCTGGGAGAGATCGGCGCGCTTCGTGACGCAGGAGATCTGCTTCATGCCCTGCGTGCGCTTGCCCTTCGGCATCTCGTGCACGAGCGGTCGCGACTCGACGACGAGGTAGCCCGCGATGGCCTTCACGAGGGACCGGAGCGCCGCCTCCGCGGGCGCCCGATCCCCGGCGTCCTCGAGCCAGAAGGAGACCATCGCCCGGATCGGCGGATCGATCTGGCGCACCGGCCGTCCGGCGGCCACGTCGCGGTCCGCCGCGAAGACCGTGATCCCGCTCGCCCCGCTCGCCCGGATCGCCGGCACCGCCTTCTCGACGATCGCGGTCCGGAGCGCGTCTCCATCGGCCGTCGCGCTGTCCCTGAGGAGATAGAAGAGCTTCTGCATCGATCCTCCCGACCCCGGACGGGGCCTAACACATCACCAGGCCGCCGTTGGGCGAGATCCACTGGCCGGTGATGAAGCTGCTCTCGTCGCTCGCGAGAAACACGGCCGTCTGGGCGATGTCCGTCGGGGTCCCCGTCCTGCCCAGCGGCGTCGCCTTCTTGAGGGGCGCCAGGGCGAAATCGGGCACGCCCGCCGTCATGGGCGTATCGATCACGCCCGGGCAGATCGCGTTGACGCGGATCCCGAAGCGGCCGAGCTCGCGTGCCGTCGCCCGGGTGATCCCGAGCACGGCGTGCTTCGAGGCCGCATAGCTCACGTTTCCGTTGGACGAGATCCCCGCAATGCTCGACATGTTGATGATGCTGCCCGGACACTTTTC
Source organism: Deltaproteobacteria bacterium (assembly GCA_031390075.1). GTDB lineage: Bacteria > Myxococcota_A > UBA9160 > UBA9160 > UBA4427 > UBA4427. Next base: position 3,362 of record JANMTD010000618.1, read on the forward strand.
CCGCTGCAACAGCTTCACCGCCTCGCGCAGACAGAAGAAGACGCCGTTCACGTTGATCGCCATCAGGCGCGTGAATCCCTCGTCGCTCATGTGGATCGTCTGCTGGCCCGTCTTCATGAGCAGATCGCGCCCGTCTCCCGGGACGTGGTCGACGCCCGCGTTGTTGACGAGCCCGTCGACGCGGCCGAAAAACGCGTCGACGCGTCCGAACATCTCGACCACCGACGGCCCGCTCGCGACATCGACCGCACACGAAAAATGTCCCTTGCCCGCGAGCAGGTCGACGGTCTCCGCCGCCGTCTCCGGGCGCAGGTCGACGGCGGCGACACGTGCACCCTCCGCCGCGAAACGGAGACTGATCTCGCGGCCGATGCCCGACCCCGCTCCCGTCACGACGAACACCCGATCCGCGAGCCGCATCCCTCACCCCCGTCCGATCACGCCCCTGGAAAGCTCGGAGTCTGCGCAAGTGATCCCGCTGACGCAACGGGACGCTGCGCTGTAACCTAGGCCGCAGCCCCGACTGGGCGAGCAGACGAAAGGAATCCGATCCATGACCCGATCCAACCCCGTGGCCTTCGTGACCGGCGCGAGCCGCGGCATCGGCAAGGCCGGCTCGATCGCACTCGCGGAGGCCGGCTACGACGTCGTCGTCACGGCGCGCACGCTCCATCCCGGCGAGACCCACGACTACGGCTCGTCCCTCGCGACCGCCGGCAAGCAGACTGCGCTGCCGGGCAGCCTCGAAGAGACGGCGCACGAGGTGGAGAAGCGCGGCCGGCGCGCGTTGGCGCTGCGCCTCGATCTACTCGATCGCCCGTCGATCGACGCCGCCCTCGATCGCGCGCTCGCGGAGTGGGGCCGG
>JANMTD010000627.1:0-4617 GCA_031390075.1 Deltaproteobacteria bacterium
CCAGCGCCGGCTGGTCGACCTCTCGGCCGAGCTCGACTCGATCCGTGAGAGCTCGAGTCGCCGCGCGGAAGAAGAGGCGATGCGGATTCTCGCCGAGGCGCGCGCCACGGCGGATCGCATCCGACGCGACGCCCAGACGGCGGTCGATCAGGAAGTGCGCCGGGCCCAGGCGAAGCTCCGCGAAGAAGCGGCGGACCTCGCCCTCGAGCTCGCCGCGAAGAAGCTCCAGTCGGGTGTCACCGAGTCCGACCGCGACCGTCTGGTCGACGAGTTCATCACCCGCGTGCAGCCGACGACGGCAGGAGGGGTCGCCCGATGATGGCCGGCGGTGCCGCACATCGTTATGCCAAGGCCCTCTTCGGCCTGGCCCAGGACGAACGTCGCCACCGCGAGGTGCGCGGCGAGCTCGAACGACTCGCGGCGCTCTTCGCGGGGAGTCGCGAAGTGGCGGCGGCGTTGCTGACGCCCATGCATCCGGCGGCGGAGCGCAAGGCGGCGCTGCGTGCGCTCGCGACCCGCGAGAACGTGAGCCCGCTCGTCCAGAACTTTCTCGGCTTCCTCGTCGACCAGCGCCGGCTGATCCAGTTCGACGCGATCGCCGCTGCGTACGGCGAGCTCGTCGACCAGGCGGAGGGGATGCTGACCGCCGAGGTGCGCGTCGCGAGCGCGCTCGACGACCGCCGCAAGGACAGACTGCGGCGAGCGCTCTCCGAGCGCACCGGCCGCGAAGTCAAGCTTCAGATCGAGATCGACCCGACGCTGATCGGCGGCGCCATCGCGAAGGTCGGTGACCTCGTATTCGACGGCAGCCTCCGCACGCAGCTCACGCAACTGCGCGCCAACCTGACGAAGGGATCCCTGTAGATGGACATCAAGCCCGGCGAAATCACCGACATCCTCAAGCGGGAGATCAAGAACTACGACCGCGAGATCGACGTCGCCGAGACGGGAACCGTGCTCTCCGCCGGCGACGGAATCGCCCGCATCTACGGCCTCGACAACGCCCTCGCGGGCGAGCTCGTCGAGTTCGCGGGTGGCCTGCGCGGCATGGTCCTCAACCTCGAAGAGGACAATGTCGGCGTCGCGATCATGGGGCCGTCCAGAGGCGTGAAGGAAGGCGACATCGTGCGCCGGACGGGGCGGATCATCGAGGTGCCGGTCGGCAGGGGACTGCTCGGCCGCGTCGTCGACGCCCTCGGCGTGCCGATCGACGGCAAGGGTCCCATCCAGGCGGAAGCGCAGCGCCAGGTGGAGCTCAAGGCCCCGGGCATCGTGGCGCGCAAGTCGGTGAGCGAGTCGATGGCGACGGGGATCAAGGCGATCGACGCCATGGTTCCGATCGGCCGCGGCCAGCGAGAGCTCATCATCGGCGACCGCCAGACGGGCAAGACCGCGATCGCGATCGACACGATCATCAATCAAAAAGGCAAGGACGTGATCTGCGTCTACGTCGCGATCGGCCAGAAGCAGTCGACGGTCGCGCAGGTCGTGGAGAAGCTGAAGCAGTACGGCGCGATGGACTACACCATCGTCGTCGCCGCGACCGCCGCCGATCCCGCACCGCTCCAGTACATCGCGCCCTACTCGGGCTGCACGATGGCCGAGCATTTCGGACACAACGGCGAGCACGTCCTGATCGTCTACGACGATCTCTCGAAGCAGGCCGTCGCCTACCGCCAGCTCTCGCTGCTCCTGCGCCGACCGCCGGGACGCGAGGCCTATCCCGGCGACGTGTTCTACGTCCACTCCCGGCTCCTCGAGCGCGCCTGCAAGCTCTCGGATGAGCTCGGTGGCGGCTCGATCACGGCGCTGCCGATCATCGAGACCCAGGCCGGCGACGTGTCCGCGTACATTCCGACGAACGTCATCTCCATCACCGACGGCCAGATCTTCCTCGAGACGGATCTGTTCAACTCGGGTGTGCGGCCGGCGATCAACGTCGGTCTGTCGGTGTCCCGCGTGGGCGGTGCCGCACAGACGAAGGCGACGAAGTCGGTCGCCGGTCAGCTGAAGCTCAACCTCGCGCAATACCGTGAGATGGCGGCCTTTGCCCAGTTCGGCTCGGACCTCGACAAGGCGACGCAAGAGCAGCTCGCGAACGGTCAGCGCCAGACCGAGATCCTGAAGCAGGGCCAGTACTCACCGCTGGCGATGGAGGAGCAGGTCGTCTCGATCTTCGCTTCGACGCCGCCGGCGGGCCGCGAGTCCTGGATCCGGCAGCTCGAGCTGACCGACATCCTGCGCTACGAGCGCGAGATGCTCGCGTGGATGCGTTCGTCGAAGCGCGAAATCTTCGAGGCGATCAGGAGCACGGGCAAGTTCGAGGACTCGACGAAGCAGCAGCTCGTCGCCGCCCTCGACGAGTTCGCGAAGATCTTCCAGCCGACGGCGGCCGTGGGGTCGAAGGCGACCGAGGCGGCGTAGGTGGCGAATCTCCGGGACATCAAGCGGCGCATCACGACGGTGAAGTCGACGCAGAAGATCACGTCCGCCATGAAGATGGTGGCGGCGGCGAAGCTGCGCCGTGCCCAGGATGCGATCGGACGCGCGCGGCCCTACGCGACGCGCATGCGCGCGACCCTCGAAGAGGTCTCGAAGACGCCGTTCGACGAGATCCATCCGCTGCTCGCGGTGCACGCGGAGCGGAAGCATCTCGAGGTCGTGGTCGTCACCTCCGACCGGGGCCTCGCCGGGGGCTTCAACTCGAACGTGAACAAGGCCGCCGAGGCGGTGATCAAGAGCCGAACCGGGGAATTCCAGCAGGTCGGCCTGACGCTACTCGGGAAGAAGGCGATCGATTTCTTCCGCCGGCGAAGGTCGCGACAGATCCGCTTCGAATCGCCGATCGGCGGCGACGTCCGCTTCGACAAGGCCGCCGAAGTGGGCCGCGAGCTCGCGCGGCGTTATGCGGCGGGCGAGATCGACGAGGTCGTGCTGGTCTACAGCCGTTTCGTCTCGACCATGACCCAGGCGCCGATCGTGACGAAGCTGCTGCCGTTCACGCCGCCGAAAGCCGGGCTCGTCGCGGTCTCCGCGGACCAGGCGCTCCCGTTCGAGATCGAGCCCGATCCCGCGGCGCTGCTGGCGGCGCTGGTGCCGAAGGCCGTCGAGGTCGAGATCTTCCGGGCGATGCTCGAGAACCAGGCCGGCGAGCACGCCGCGCGCATGACCGCGATGGAAGCCGCGACCAAGAACACCCAGGACCTGATCGAGAAGCTGACGCTCAAGTACAACCGCGCGCGCCAGGCCGCGATCACGCGCGAGCTCGTCGAGATCGTGACCGGCGCCCAGGCGCTCGAATAGCATTCCAAGGAGAGAGAGAATGTCCATTGGCAAGATCGTCCAGGTGACGGGCCCCGTCGTCGACGTCGAGTTCGAGGGCGGAAATCTGCCCGAGGTCTTGATGGCCCTCACGACGACCAACCCCGCGATCAACGACCAGCCCGACAACCTCGTGATCGAGGTCGCCCTCCACCTGGGTGAAAAGACGGTGCGCGCGATCGCGATGGACACGACCGACGGCCTGCGCCGCGGCCAGGAAGTGAGGAACACGGGCGCGCCGATCACGATCCCGGTTGGCCCCGAGACCCTCGGCCGCATCATGAACGTCGTCGGCCAGCCCGTCGACGAGCGCGGCCCGATCAACGCCAAGATGCACTTCCCGATCCACCGCCTGGCACCGGAGTTCGTCGATCAGTCGACCTCCGTCGAGATCCTCGAGACCGGCATCAAGGTCGTGGACCTGATCGCCCCCTACAACAAGGGCGGCAAGGTCGGGCTCTTCGGTGGCGCCGGCGTCGGCAAGACCGTCGTCATCATGGAGCTCATCAACAACATCGCGAAGGAGCACGCAGGCTACTCGGTCTTCGCCGGCGTGGGCGAGCGTACGCGCGAGGGCAACGACCTCTGGCACGAGATGATGGACTCGGTCCTCAAGGACGGCTCGACCGTGCTCGACAAGGCGGCGCTGGTCTACGGCCAGATGAACGAGCCGCCGGGAGCGCGGGCGCGGGTCGGCCTCACGGGTCTGACCGCCGCCGAGTATTTCCGCGACGAAGAGGGCAAGGACGTACTGCTCTTTATCGACAACATCTTCCGCTTCACGCAGGCGGGCTCGGAAGTGTCGGCGCTGCTCGGTCGCATCCCGTCGGCCGTGGGTTATCAGCCGACGCTGGCGACGGACATGGGCGAGCTGCAGGAGCGCATCACGTCGACCAACAAGGGCTCGATCACGTCGGTGCAGGCGATCTACGTCCCCGCCGACGACTTGACCGATCCCGCGCCGGCGACGGCGTTCACGCATCTCGATGCGACGACCGTGCTCTCCCGCGCGCTCACCGAGATCGGCATCTACCCCGCCGTCGATCCCCTCGACTCGACCTCGCGCATCCTCGATCCGCAGGTCGTGGGCCAGGAGCATTACGAGGTCGCCCGCGGTGTCCAGTCGACGCTCCAGTCGTACAAGGACCTGCAGGACATCATCGCGATCCTCGGCATGGACGAGCTCTCGGAGGAGGACAAGTTGACCGTCGCGCGCGCGCGCAAGATCCAGCGCTTCCTCTCCCAGCCCTTCCACGTCGCCGAGCAGTTCACGGGCACCCCCGGCGTCTACGTCCG
>JANMTD010000125.1:0-2815 GCA_031390075.1 Deltaproteobacteria bacterium
GCCCGAGGAGCGCCTCGACTCCGCGGAGTTCCCCGTCGGATCGGCCGACGCTGGGAACGCCGACGAGCAGGAACACGAGCGCAACGAGAGCGAATCGGGGGGCGCTGTGAGGAATCACGGCATTCATGGCGGATCTCCAGCGGCAACGAGCGGATGGTATCCCGCACCGCGCGCAGTCAACCCGATCCTCGGTCCGCCGACACGGCGGCGATTCGACGGCGCATGCATCCGGCGCCGGATCGGATTAGCTTCGACCCTTCGAGCGCTTTGAAACGAGGAGAACCCCATGAACACCAACCTCTCCGGCCGAACCGCGATCGTGACCGGTGCCGGACGCGGAATCGGGCGCGCGACGGCCCACCTGCTCTCCGAGATGGGAGCGAACGTCGTCGTGAACGATCTCGGCGCCGCCCTCGATGGCCAGGGGAGCGATTCGGCGCCGGCCGAGGCGGTGGCCCGCGAGATCCGGGAAGCGGGCGGACGCGCAGCCGCGAGCCGCGATTCCGTCGCGGAATGGGAGAGCGCGGGGCGAATCGTCCAGACGGCGCTCGACGTGTTCGGCGGCGTCGACATCCTCGTCAACAACGCGGGCATCAACATCGCGACGCCGATCTGGGAGCTCGCCCCAGAGCTCTTCGAGCGCATCTGCGACAGCCACGTCAAGGGGACCTTCTTCTGCACGCGCCATGCGGTGCCCCACATGATGAAGCAGCGCTGGGGACGGATCGTGAATCTGGTGTCGCGCGCGGGGCTCATCGGCATTCCGTCCAACGCCGCCTACGGCGCGGGCAAAGGAGGTGTGTTCGGGCTCACCAACGCGATCTCGCGGGATCTCGCGACCTGGGGAATCACCGTGAACGCGGTCAATCCCTCGTCGACCGAGACGCGCATGGTGACGACGGCGGTCGAGACGTTTCGCAAGCAGGGCGGCGAGGCGGCGGAGCGCGCGGAGAATCTGATGAAGGTCGCGCAGAGGCCCGAGGACGTGGGCGTCCTGATCGCGAGTCTCTGCAGCGAGGAAGCCGCCTCGATCAACGGTCAAGTCTTCTTCGTGGCGAAGGGCGAGATCGGGCTCTTTCAACCGCTCGCGATCGGACAGAAGACGAGTCAAGACGGCGGCTGGGCGGTCGACGACCTCGTTCGCGCACTCGGAAAATTCCAGCCGTATCCGCTCGAGATGCCGTACGGGCGCTAGGAGCGTGACCCAAGACTCGCCATTCGGTAAGTATGAGGATCATGGGCAGTGAGATCGAGTTCAAGTCGTACGAACAGCATCAGGGATCTCTGTTTCCAGCGCATCTGAGCGAGGCGCTGGATCCGGGGGACCCGGTATTTTTCATCTCGGATTGGCTGGATAGCACGGACGTGTCCGTGTTCGAGCAGCGGTACGCGGTGTTGGGCGAGCGAGCCTACCCGCCCCGCATGTTGCTCAAGCTGTGGCTGTTCGGGGCGATCGACGGCGTGTACAGCGGTCGCGAGATCACTCGCCGACTGCGCTTCGATCTTCGGTTCCGATACCTGGCAGGGGGTCTTGAGCCCGACTTCCGGACCTTGAACCGGTTCCGAGTCCGACATCGAGAGGATTTCGAGGCGCTCTTTCGCCAGACCGTTCGCAGTGCCCGGGCCTCGGGCCTGGCGAAGCTGGGCCGGATCGCGATCGACGGGACCAAGATCCGGGCCAACACCTCTCGCCACAAGGCGATGAGCCACCAGCGCATGAAGCAGGCCGAGGAGCGGGAGCAGGCCGAGATTGCCCGGATCCTGGCCGAGATGGAGAAGGTCAACACGACCGAGGACGACGAGAACGGCGACGACGACGACCACGGAGGCCTTCCGGCGGAGCTTCAGAGTCGAGAGAAGCGGCTCGCGAAGCTGCGAGCGGTCCGCGAGCAGTTGGAGCAGGAACGGGGCGAGAAGCTCAAGCCGAAGAACCAGAAGAGCTTCGCCGACCCCGACGCGAACATGATGAAGACGAGCGAAGGCGCGCTGACCTACTGCTACAACGCGCAGGCAGCGACGAGCGAGGATGGGATCGTCGTGGCGACGGGGACGACGACGCAGGCCAACGACGTCGACGAGTTGGTTCCGATGGTGGAGAAGGTTCGCGAGAACACGGGACGGAGACCGGGGATCACGCTGGCCGATACGGGTTATTTGTCGGAAGCGAACCTGACGGCGATGAAGAAGAAGCGTCATCGCTGCCTGATTGCGGTGCGTCGCGAGGGGAAGAAGGCCTCGAGATGGCCGAAGCAGCCGAAGACGAAGCGGATGCATCGGATCTTCCGACTCCCGTGGGCTCGACTCTACGCCTATCGCAAGACCCAGGGCGAGCGACCCTTCGCACAGATCAAGAACGAGATGAAGTTCCGTCGCTTCTCGTTGCGGGGTCGAGCGAACATCCAGGGCGAGTGGAACCTGGTGTGCTCGGCGACGAACCTCTTGACGCTCTGCCGGGCGATGGCGACGTGAAGCAGCGGGCCACCGGCGTCGCAGACCACGCCCGAGGCCCGTTCGCGGACTCAGACGGGGTGTCCGCGAGGACTCCCCGGCCGGATTCGAGGTCAATTCGACTTGCCCTGCCCGATCTCGCTCGCCGACGGGCGGATCTTGGGTCAGGCTCCTAGGTCGCATCTAGGCCGGATAGAGCCGGGCTTCAGGCGGTCGTGGCCCGTCCGCGGGGCGGACAATTTTGAGTAGGCCCACGCTCGGGGTCCCGCTCGGGCTACGATTAATCGGATTGGGAGGAGCCATGCGCCTAAGGCGAATTCTGTTTGAACTGGTGGTGGCCACGGCCCTCGTCACCTCGATTCCGGCC
>JANMTD010000037.1:0-3544 GCA_031390075.1 Deltaproteobacteria bacterium
TTGACCCGATAGAAGCCCCGCGCGCCGCGCACCGGCCGATGGTGCACGGCGAAGACGACGGCGTCACCCTGCTTCAACGGCACCACTTCGGGCCGCGACTGCATCCGCGGCCGCTGTTCGGTCAGAACGAACTCACCGCCCTCGAAATCCGCGCCGGGCGAGGACAACAAAACCGCGACCTGAAGCGGAAAGACGTGCTCGCCATACAGATCCTGATGAAGGCAGTTGTAGTCGCCGGCCTCGTACTTCAGGATGAGCGGGGTCGGCCGCGTCTGGCCGGCGCAGTGGCAGCGCGCGAGAAAGTCGGCGTGCCGTTCGGGGAAGGCGGCATCGCCTCCTGCGTCGCTCGTGAGCTTGTTTCGGAGCGCTGCATGCCAGCGATTGGCGATCGGGGCGAGGCGCGGATAAAGCGTCGTTCGCAGGCCCGCGATCAAGTCGGGGAGTGGATAGGCGAAGTACTTGTACTCCCCGCGGCCGTAGCCGTGCCGAGCCATCACGACCCGGCTGCGAAAGCGGGCATCGTCGGCGTAGAGCGCAGTGACGGCGTCGCAATCGGCGGGGTCGAGGAGACCCCCGATCACGGCGTGTCCCCGCTCGTCGAGATCGCTCTCGACCTGCTTCCAATCGGCTTCCCCTATCCGAGCTTCGATCACTTCGTCCGCTCCCGGTCGAGCAGCGCCCGCTTTCGCTCGACGCCCCAGCGATAGCCGGACAGCGCGCCGTCGTTGCGCACGACCCGGTGGCACGGAATCGCGACCGCGAGCGCATTCGCGCCGCAGGCCTGTGCGACGGCGCGGACGGATCGGGGCGCACCGATCCGCCGCGCGAACTCGGCATAGCTCGCCGTCTCGCCGGCCGGGATCGCGCCCAGCGCCTGCCAGACGCGCTGCTGGAAGGCGGTGCCCCGGATGTCGAGGGGAAGATCGAGACCGAGGGCTGGCGACTCGACGAACCCGACGACCTGGGCGACGAGGGCCTCGAAGTCGGCATCGCCGCCGATCAGCTCCGCCCGCGGAAAGCGATCCTGGAGCTCGCGCGCGAGGGCGTCGGGATCGTCCCCGAGCAGGATCGCGCACACGCCCCGTTCGCTGCGTGCCACGAGGATCGACCCGAGCGAGCTCTCGCCGACGGCGAATCGGATCGGTGTCTCCGCGCCCCCCGCGCGATAACGCGATGGCGTCATGCCCAGCATCTGATTCGACTCCGCGTAGAAGCGCCCACTCGAGCTGTAGCCCGCGCCGTAGATCGCTTCGGTCACCGTCCCGCTATGGCCGAGCTCGTCGCGGACCCGCCGGGCGCGGTGTGCGGCGGCATAGCCTTTCGGGGTCAGGCCTGTGATCGCCTTGAACACGCGGTGCAGATGGTGCGCGCTCAGGCCCGCGCGCGACGAGAGCTCGCGGAGGGTCGGCGCGGACTCGGCGTGCTCGATGAAGCGGCAGAGCTCGGCGATCGTCGACGCATGCTCTTCGGCGAGCGAGCGCTGATCCGGCTTGCAGCGCCGGCAGGCGCGAAAGCCGGCGCGGATTGCGTCGACGGGGGTCGAATGGAACGCGACGTTCTCGGGTCGCGGTGTGCGCGCGCCGCAGGACGGGCGGCAGAAGACGCCGGTCGTCTTGACGGAGTAGAAGAAGCGCCCGTCGTCGGCGCGATCGCGGGCAACGACGGCGGACCAGCGCGGGTCGCCCGCGGTCTTCGCGGCGAGGTCTTCGTTTCGGGTCATGTCGCGTCTCCTTGTTGGGTCGACGCTCGCAGTCTCGGCCAACTCTGCTGCCGAAACGCTCCGGGCCTTGCTCTTGAATTCGGACAGGATGGGCCCGGGGAGGGTGGCGCGGATGGGAGAGGGGTCAAGGAAGGGCTGATCGGTGTCCTCGTCGCTCATTCGCCGGTCGAGGGTCGGGCGTCATTGCATACTCTGCGTTCAGTCAGTTCACCGCCCGATCGTCGCGCACCAACCGTTTCCCCATGCTGACCAGCTCCTCGACCGCGTACCCGAGGCGCTGGTAGAACGCGACGACTTCCGGATTGTTCGCCCGCACCTGGAGATTGATCTTGGGGCAGCCCTCTCGCAGCAGCCGCAGCTCGGCCTCCACCATCAGCGCCCGACCCAATCCCTGCTTGCGATGGTCGGGATCGACCGCCAGATAGTTGATCCAACCGCGGCGGCCGTCGTAGCCGACCATCACGGAGCCGACGACTTCGCCGCGGATCGCGCCGACCAGAAAGAGATCGGGGCGAACGGCCAGCTTGCGGCGAATGTCCCGGCGCGGATCGTTCCACGGGCGCGTGAGCTCGCAGCGTTCCCACAAGAGGATCACGGCCGCTTCATCGGCTTCCCTGAAAGGGCGGATGTCCATCGCTTCATCCCCTTGGCGTCTCGTGGATCGCCGATCGACGACAGGCCGTGTCCGGAACCTCTCGGCAAGCGTACGCCAGTCCGCGGCGGTGGGTGGAGCGCCTTTGCAGCCCCGCGCGATCGCCGGACGTCTCCGAAACGGAACGTGATAGCCTGCCACCTACCCCGAGGAGGCCCCCCATGCGCATCGGCATCATGACCGGCGACAGCGGACGGAACAACACCATCGACGAGCTCGTGGCCCGCGGCCAGGAGATCGAACGGCGCGGCTTCGCGTCGATGTGGATGGCGAACATCTTCGCCCTCGACGCGATCCTGACCCTCGCGATCGTCGGGCGCGAGACGAAACGGATCGAGCTCGGGACCGCGGTCGTCCCGACCTATCCGAGGCATCCATTCGCGATGGCCCAGGAGGCGATGACGGCGAACATGGCGGCGGGCGGGCGCTTCGCCCTCGGCATCGGGCTCTCGCACAAGCTCGTGATCGAGGACATGTTCGGCCTCTCCTACGAGAAGCCCGCGCGCCACATGCGCGAGTACCTCGAAGTGCTCGCCCCGATGATGCGCGGCGAAGCCGTCAAGTACGCGGGGGAGGTCTACCGCGTCTCGACGACGCTCTCGATCGCAACGCCCCCGCCAGCGCTCCTCGTCGCGGCGATGGGCGACGCCATGTTGAAGCTGACGGGCGAGCTCGCCGACGGGACGGTGCTCTGGATGACCGGTGCCAAGACGGTCGAGACCCACGTCGCTCCGAAGCTGACCGCCGCGGCGCGTGCGGCCGGGCGCCCCGCGCCGCGGATCGCGGCGGGCATTCCGATCGCGTTGACGAACGATCCGGCCGGCGCCCGCGAATGGACCGCGAAGAATCTCGTCATGTACGGCCACCTGCCGTCGTACCGCGCGATGCTCGATCGCGAGGGCCTCGCGGGACCGGGTGATCTGGCGCTCGTCGGCGACGAGAAGGTCCTCGATGCGGGACTCGCCCGGATGCGCGATGCGGGGGTCACGGACTTCGTCGCGGCGCTGCTGCCGTGTGATGCGGGGGCGGACAAGCGGACGCTCGACTATCTCGAGAGCCGGCTGTAGAGCGTCGCGAGCGGGAGTGTGATCCAGGGAGAACAGTCCGATGATCCACGAAGTCGCCGTCGGTTATGTGAAGCGCATCCTCGACATCGTCGAGCGTCAATGGCC
>JANMTD010000044.1:0-3662 GCA_031390075.1 Deltaproteobacteria bacterium
GGTCGAAGCGGCCGAGCGCGCGCACGAGCTTCTTCTGCAGTAGCGCGGGCAGGAAGAGCTCGTAGGCCATGAACCAGTTGAACTGATCGTCGGCGCCGAGCAGCTCGTGGAGCAGCGTCGTCCCGCTGCGGGCGTGACCGATGATGAAGACCGGCTCGCGCACGGCGACCCGCGCGAAGCCCGGAAAGAAGATCCGATCGAGGGCGAGGCAGACCGCATTGAATCCAGCGATCAACGGGACGGTGATGAAGAGGATCCACACGACCTTGCGCCGCCGCGCCGTCGTCGCCTCGCGGAACGCGCGCCGGAAGAGCCGAACGAACTGTCGGAAGTTGAAGGGCACGCGGTAGTCTCCTCGCGAGGCAGGCAACGCTGCGGGCCGTGGGCCGTTCGAATGCAGCCGGGAGTCAGCTTGGCAAAGACCGAGGTCGACCGCACGGAGGTTTCCTGGACTGCCCACACCGACGCGCTCTTCGGACCCGAGCGCTCGGAAGTCGGACTCTACGAGGCGCTCTGCACGACGCGCGCCGTGCGCAAGCTGCTTCCCGACCCGATTCCCGAAGCGGTGCTCGAGCGCGTGCTGCGCGCCGCGACCTGCGCGCCGACGGGGGGCAACGCCCAACCGTGGCGCGTGCTCGTCCTGAAGGATCCGGAGCGCAAGCGCGCCCTCGCCGAACATTTCGAACCGACCTGGGCGATCTACTCGAGTCCCGGCCGGGAGCTGATGCAGCGCCTGCCCGAGGACAAACGCGCGCGGGGGATGAAGGTGATGGCGGCCGGCGACCATCTCGCGGCCCACTTCGCCGACGCCCCGGTCGTGCTCGCCTTCTTCCACGACCCACACCTGCTCGCGCAGGCGGGACCCGACGATCCGCAGCCGAAGTTCTTGTTCGGCGGCTCGCTCTATCCGGCGATCCAGAACCTGCTCCTCGCCTGCCGCGCGGAGGGGCTGGGCGGTGTGCTCACGACGATGACCTGGCGGCGCGAGGCCGAGGTCCGACGGGCTCTCGAGATCCCCGAGCCCTGGCGCCTCCACGCGATCGTTCCGATCGGTTACCCCCTGGCCGGCGGACACGGCCCCCTCGCCCGCAAGCCCCTCTCGACGATGGCCTATCAGGACCGTTGGGGAGACCCTTTTCCCGTGACTTAACGAAGAGGGGCGAGTCGCGCCTTACGCAGCCCGCGATCGAGATCCGCGACGAGATCGTCGACGTGTTCGATGCCCACCGAAAGCCGGACGAGCCCGTCGAGGATCCCGACCTTCTCGCGCTCGGGGCGCGGAATGCTCGCGTGGGTCATCGAGGCCGGGTGGTCGACGAGGGATTCGATGCCGCCGAGGCTCTCTGCCAGGGTGAAGAGCTCGAGGCCCGAGACGAAGTCCTTCGTCGTCTCGAGATCCGCGTCGAGCTCGAGGGTCACGATGCCGGAGCCGCCGCTCATCTGACGCCGCGCGAGCGCCGCATGCGGATGCGACGCCAGGAACGGATGGCGCACCCAACGCACGGCCGGGCAATCCTCGAGCCGCGTCGCGATCTCGAGCGCGTTCTCGTGGTGCTGACGCATCCGGAGCGCGAGGGTCTTCACGCCGCGGGCGACGAGCCAGGCGTCGAACGGGGATGGATTCAGGCCGACGGCCTTCTGGGCGAAGATCATCTGCTCCTGCCATTCGGGATCGTTGGTGACGACGACGCCACCGAGACAATCCGAATGGCCATTCACGTATTTCGTCGTGCTCGAGAGCGAGAGCGTCGCGCCGAGCTCGAGCGGGCGCTGGAAATACGGTGAGGCGAAGGTGTTGTCGACGAGGACCGGCGAGCCGACCTGGCGCCCGCGGGCCGAGATCGCCTCGAGGTCGAGGATCTTGAGCATCGGATTCGTAGGCGACTCGAGCCAGACGAGGGCGGGCTTCGCCTGCAGGATCGTGTCGTGGTTCGCCGCGTTCGCGAAATCGACGTAACGGACCTCGAGCCCGAACTTCTCGAAGACCCGCGCGAAGATGCGGAAGGTGCAGCCGTAGACGTTCTCCTCGGCGAGCACGAGATCCCCCGACTTGAGCGTCGAGAGTACGGCGGTGATCGCCGCCATTCCGTTGCCGAAGACGGTGGCGAAGCGGCCGTTCTCGAGGGAGGCGAGGGTCTGGGCGAGGCGCGTGAAGTTGGGATTGCCGGAGCGGGTGTAATCGTAGCCGCGCGTCTCGCCCGGTCGGATCTGGGCGAAGGTCGACGTCGCGTAGATCGGTGCCATGACGGCGCCGGTTGTCGGCTCGGGCTCCTGACCGACGTGGATGGCCCGGGTCTCGAACTTCATCGCGCTCAAACGTCGTACTCCGGCCGCGCGATCGAGGGTCTGTCCACGGAGAATGGCGGCGGGCCGACGATAGCGAAGCAGGCGAGGCGGAAGGCTCCTCCTGGGCCGAGGGCTCGGTCCTGGGATTGCCTCGCGAGCAGGCTCGCACGCTCGGGGCTCGCGTCCCAGTATTCGGGATGGTCGAGCAGGTCGCGCACGATCAGCTGATCGCGGATCCCCTCCCCGGTCGACGGTTCGCCGCGGGTCGATCGGACCGGATCCGCGCGTGCTGTGGATCGCATGGCGGAAGGCGAAGAGGAGATCGGTGCCCTTGGAGGGAAGCGGGACCGGATCACGCACCGCGTCGGGGACCAGTAGGTTCGTCCCCATCACACCGCGCGGCACCGGCTCGCCCAACAAGTGCATCAGCGTCGGAAACACGTCCTGGAGGCCGCCGGTCGCGGTCGTGTGATCGTCGCGGTGTGCCGCGATCCTGGCTTCTTCGCCGGGGACGACGACGAGGAACGGGACGCGCTCCTCGGCGATGGTGTAGGTGAACTTGCTCATCTGGGGCAGCGTCTTCTCCGTTCCCAGGAATCCCCAGCCCTCGGCGGGATGGAGGCTCGGGAAGAGATGGTTGTAAGCGGCCGGCGTGTAGACGAAGGGGTGGTGGCTCGTCAGCGAGATGACGAACGAGAAGGACTTCGCAGGTTCCTCGGCGAGGCGCTCGATCAGGAAGTTGTAGACCACGTCGTCCGGCACCCCGAGCCCGAGGATCTGCTTCGAGTCGTAGACGTCGTCGAAGTACATCTGCTCGAAGCCGTAGACCGGATGCGTGTAGGTGCGGTTCCAGAAGGACTTTTCGTAGCCGTGGTACGAGGACGTCCGATAGCCCATCGACTTGAGGGTGCGCGGCAGATACGCATGCGCACGATCGGCGTGGGTGAAGGAGTTCGGGCGGCTCGTATCGGGAAGCAGCCCGGTCATGACCGCGAACTCCGCGTCCGACGTGCGACCGATGGAGGTCACGTCCATCACGAAATCCCACGACAGCCCGCGGCGCGCCATCCCCGAAAGAAACGGCATCACCGGCTCGCCATCGATCTCCAGATCGAGCACCCAGTGGGTGATCGCCTCGAGCTGCACGACGACGATCCTCCGGTCGCGGGCGATCCCCGCGAACGGCGTCGGAAGCGCATTCAGCGCCTGCTTGTGCTCGAGCACGGCATCGATCGCCAGCGCGTGCTGGGCCGTGAGATCACCGCGCGGACGGCCCATGTAGAGGGACCGGAAGAGGTCGTGGAGGTCGTAGTTGTATAGACCGAACGTGGTGGCGTAGGTCGTGAAGGAATACTTCGAGCCCCAGTGGTCGGCGG
>JANMTD010000062.1:0-14267 GCA_031390075.1 Deltaproteobacteria bacterium
GGGCCATGCCGTCCGGCCGCAGCACGCGCGCCAGCTCCGCGAGGTAGCCCCCAGCGTCGGCGAAATGCTCGATCACCTGGAAGCTCGCGACCCCATCGACCGAGCGCGCCGCGAACGGAAGCCGCTCGAGATCGCCCCGCACGAAGCGTGCACCTCGACCGCCGGAAGAACTGCGGGCGGATCCGGCCGGCGCGACGCGGTCGAAAGCGACGACGCGATGACCCGAATCCGCGAGCGAAGCGGCGAGGAACGCCGCGCCGTAGCCAGTGCCACAGCCGAGATCGAGCACGAGTCCGCCCGCGCCGGCGGCGCCGATCGCACGCCCGAAATGCGATTCAGCGAAGCGATAGGCGGCCCGATGCCGGGCCAGGTCGGCGCGGTAGAGCGCGCTGCCGTCGTCGAGGCGTTCGCCGGTCCGCACGCCTCCGCCTAACGGAACTTCGGAAGCACCTGCTCGCCGAGGTTCTTGATCGTCTCGAGCGCCGCCCACTGGGGCACGGTCCCCATCTGGATCAGGAACATCACCTCGTCGGCCCCGGCGTCCTTCAGGCGCTGGACGTAGCCGATGGCATCCTCGACCCGACCGTAGGCGTGGTTCGTGTTGTACATGCCCGTCGACTCGGTCCCGGCGGTGATCTTCTCCTCGTGCAGATAGGCGACGAGCGCTTCACCCTCGGCTTTGAGCACCTCCTCGTCCGTCATGTCGGCGATCTCGGCGCGCGGCGGCGGCGTCTCGACGCCCGGGCTGTACCAGTGACGGATCGCTTCGGCGAAATAGCGCTGGCCGCGATAGCCGATCGCGCGGGCCTTCTTCTCGTCGTCGAGCACGATCGCGGGACACAGCGCCGCGAGATGCTCGACCGGAAAGTCGGGAATCTGGCTCTCCTTCGTGCGGCGCTTGATGGCCGCGCGGTAGACCTGGTTCTTCTTCGCGATGTCCTCCGGGCCCGCGAAGCCGAGCACGAGCGCGCCGAGGCCCCACTCACCCGCCTGGTTCAGCGTCGATTCGCGCGTGCAGGCGAGGTACATCGGCGGATGCGGATCCTGGTAGGGCTTCGGAAAGATCGGCCGCTTCGGGATCTTCATGGTCGGGCTGTCGTGCTCGAAGTACTCCTCGCGCCACATGCGTGGGATCATGCGCGCCGACTCCTCGAGCTGGCCCGGGATCTCGTCCATCTCGGTCTGGAAGGCGCCCGCTTCCTGCGGCGTTCCGCCCTTTCCGATGCCGAAATCGACGCGGCCCCCCGTCAGCATGTCGAGCATGCCGATGCGCTCCGCGACCTTGACCGGATGGTTCATGCGGAAGGGCAGACACACGACGCCGTGGCCGATGCGGATCGTCGAGGTCTTGCCCGCGACGTAGGCGAGGAAGGTCTCGGGGGCGCTCATGTGCGCGTACCACTTGAGACAATGATGTTCGACGGCCCAGATCCGGTCGAAGCCCATCTTCTCGCCGAACACCGCCTGCTCGACGCATTCCTGCATGATCTGGTATTCGCCCTTGCGCGACGTGTCGACGATCTGCGCCTCGAAAATCATGGAGAACTTCACGCCCGAACCTCCTGTCCACAATCCGTCAATCTCGCGACTCTAACAACCCGGAACACGACCGGGCAAGCGGCCGGAAAGGCCTCAGAACCAGTCGATTCCGTCCGTCGAGTTGCGGATCACGGCATTGCGGCCGACGGCGGCGAACTGCCCATCGCTGAACGCGACGTCTTCGAGGTGTCGATTCGTCTCGGCGTCGCGGCGTGTCCAGGTCACAGCGTCCAGCGAGCTGAGGATCGTTCCGTCGTCCCCCACGACGACGAAGAGGTCGGCGCCATGCGCCATGTCCGAGAGGCTCTTGCCGACGTTCGACGTGCGCTCCGTCCAGGCCGAGCCGTCGGGCGACGTCAGGATCGTGCCGTCGTTTCCGACGGCCACGAACAGGCCGTCGCCCCAGCTGACGCCGCGCAGGTTCTCGTTCACGCCCGAGGTCTGCGCGGTCCAGAGGTCGCCCGTCGGCGACGTGAGAATCGTGCCCTGCTCGCCGACGGCGACGAACAGGCCCGCCGCGAAGTCGACATCGATCAGATCGGAATTGGTCCCGCTCGTCACGGTCGCCCAGGCCCCGGCGTTCGTCGAGGTCAGGATCCGACCATCGTCTCCCACCAACACGAAATTGGGTACGACGCCGACCCCGCCGAACGCGGCGCCGCGGATCGTGCGCGAGGTCGAAAGGAATTGGAAGAACCAGTTGGCGCTGTCGGTCGACGTGTAGACGATCCCCTGGTCGCCGGCGACGACCCACGTGCCCGCCCCGAACGTGACGGCGTAGAGCGAGCCGCAGCAGTCGGCGCTCTGGCGCAGGAAGTCCTGCCCATCGGCGGAGTTCGCGATCGTGAAGTCCTGGCCGACCGTCACGTAGGCGTCGTCGGCGAACTCGACGGCGAACAGATGGGGATCGTCGACGAAGCCGTTGCCGTAGTACCAGTTGTCGTCGTTGCAGTCGCCGGCCACGAGGGCCAGGGACAGCAGAGCGAGGGTGCCGACGAGGGGGAGCTTGGGTCGGGTGGGCATTCGGCCTCCAGCGAAGGATGCACGGTACAGGCCGGCCGGATCGGACGTCAACCGAAGCGCGCTCAGGGGCGCGGCCTGCCCGCTCATCGCGCGTGTGCAGCCAGGCGGCAACGGGCGCTATCGTGGCGGCTCGGAGAGCCCCGCTCCGGAGCGGAGCTCTCCTGTCTTCCGGGAGAACCTCGATGCCGACGCCCCCTGCCCTCGCCGTCCTTCTCGCCGCACTTCTCTCCGCGTTCTCGCTTCAGCTCCCGGGCGCAGCTTTCGCCCAAACGAGCGGCTCGACGTTTGGCATCGCGCTGCCCGCCCATTCCTACTACATCGTGACGCGAATCGACCCGCGCCTGTGCCCGTCGCCGATCTGCGGCGGCGTCTATGTGAAGCAGGTGAACCAATCCCTCACGGTCTGTGCCGACGGGACGCTCGCGGCCGAATGTTATGCACCGATCCTCGACTGGTCGGCGCTCCGGCTGACCCAGGAAGAGACGTGGCAACTCGAAGATGATTTCCGGCGCGAGCTCGTCCTGGCCCGCGCCACGCTCCGGATCGTCGATACGCCCTTCGGTCCCCTCGCCGCGCTCGTAGCGACGGACGCCTGGCGGGGCGTGACGGGTAGCGACCCGACCGGGCGGTTCTTCGGCCTGCGCTCGTCGGGCATCGTCTGCTTCACCTACCCCTGCCCCGAGCTGCTCTCCGTCTGGCTGAATCAACGCCGCCGCGAGCTGGTTCACGGCCTCGATCTCACCGCCTCCGGCGCCGACGCGAAGCAGCTCGACGAGGGCTACACCGCGCTCTACCAGGGCGCAGGCCTGCTCGTCTCGGGGTATCGCCGCCTGATCACGGGTCCGGCGGGTCGCGGCATCCAGATCGTCGCGCGGGAGTTCTACACGAAGGTCGCGTCGGCCGCGGGCGGGAGCTGCAGCGGGACGGATCCGCTGCCGCCGCCGGGAGATTTCTGTCCGACCGTCTACGACCCCGTCTGCGGCTGCGACGGGATCAGCTACGGCAACGACTGCGAGCGTGTGAATGCCCAGGTCAGGCTGGCCCATCCGGGCGTCTGCGTCCCGTAGCGGCGGCCAGGATCCGTCGGGGCCAGTCGGAGTCAGTAACTGAGGAACAGGTTGAGCGAGAGGACGTGGTTGTCCCGGTCCTCGTTGCGCTTGTCGAGCCATTGGTTCAGGTAACCGACTTCGAGCGACACGTGCTTGGCGCGGTCGAGTTGAAATCCAGGGCCTGCAAAGAAGCGATTCTGGCGGAAGCCGCTGCGCTGACCCCAGGTGGTGTCGTCGAGATCGAAGAAGAGCTCTTCGTAGGCGGAGAGGAAGACGCGATCCGTGCCGGGGACCGGCACCGTCGTCTTGATGAACTCGCGCAAGCGCCAGCCGAGATTCGTCTGGTGGATGCGCTCTTCGAGGCGCGTGCGGGACTGGAGCGTGAAGCCCTTCACGGGGAGATTCCAGGTCAGCTGCTGCCAGGGGCGCAGCTCGGTGAAGGGCTTCTTCTGGGCGGGGTCCATCTGGATCGCGGCGAAGCCGGAGAAGAGCGTGACCTGATCGGTGACGGCGTAGCCGAGGGCCACGCGCGGCAGGAAGCCCGTCTCGTAGGACTCGCCGAAGCTCCGCCAGCGGCCCTGCAGCTCGAGCCAGCCGCGCACGCGCGAGAGCTTCGGATGGACGAAGCCGAAGCCGCCCTGGGCGAGCGCCATCGCCCAGATCTGTTCGCCTTCGCGTGGCTCGCCCGCCAGGGCTTCGCCCGTGACGAGCATCGAGAGCAGGATGAAGAGCAGCGAGCAAATCGAGACGAGGCGGGCTCGAGTCGAGAGGGTTGGCTTCATGGGGATCCAAGCGTGACCGAAGTCGCGCGGGTACGCTAGGCCCTGTCGCGATCCGCAGCCGAGCGAGGGAACCGATCCGTGGGAAGCAAGCCGTGAAATGGTCCTGGAAGATCGCGGAGTTCCGGGGGATCGGCGTCTTCGTCCACGCCACCTTCGTGATCCTGATCGGATTCGTCGTGGCGAGCCATTGGGCGGTCGGCCACGACCTCGCGAAGACCCTCGAGGGCGTCGCCTTCGTGCTGGCGCTCTTCGGCTGCGTCGTGCTCCACGAGTTCGGCCATGCGCTCACGGCCGCCCGCTTCGGCATCCGGACCCGCGACATCACCCTGCTTCCGATCGGCGGCGTGGCACGCCTCGAACGGATGCCCGAAGAGCCGGTCCACGAGCTCTGGGTCGCCTTCGCCGGTCCCGCCGTCAACGTCGCGATCGCGGCGGCGATCTTTCTCATACTCCAGATCGCCGGAACCGCGACCGGTCCCGTCGAGCCGCTGAGCGTCACAGAGGGCTCGTTCCTCGAGCGGCTGATGTTCGTCAACGCAGGCCTCGCCGCCTTCAACCTGCTGCCCGCCTTCCCGATGGACGGCGGCCGGGTCCTGCGCGCGGGGCTCGCGACCCGCATGAGCTACACGCGGGCGACCCGGATCGCCGCGACGGCCGGCCAGGCGATGGCGCTGCTCTTCGGCCTCGTCGGCTTCTTCACGAATCCCTTCCTGATGGTCATCGCGCTCTTCGTCTGGATCGGCGCCGCCCAGGAAGCGGGTCTCGTCGAGCTGCGCGCGGCCCTCACCGGGATTCCCGTCGTGCGCGCGATGGAGACGGTCTTTCATGTGCTCGCGCCGAAGGATTCCCTGACCCGCGCCGTCGACGCGACACTGGCTGGCGCACAGCAGGATTTCCCGGTGCTCGAAGGCAGCGCCGTCGTCGGCCTCCTGACGCGACAGGCCCTGCTCGAGGGGCTGGCCCGCCGCGGCGCCGATTCGACGGTCGGCGAGTCGATGCAGCGCGATTTCGTTTCGATCGAGGCGACGGAGATGCTCGATGCGGCGTTCCGCCGCCTCGAGGGCAAGACGAGTCGGACGATGCCGGTCCTGCAGGCCGGCGCGCTCGTCGGGCTCGTGACCCTCGAGAACGTGGGCGACGTCGTCGCGATCCGCTCGGCGCTCGAAGGGCGGCGCGGCGGTCGTCGACCGCTGCCGATCGCCGGGCGCGGAGCCCCGGTGAGCCACCGGCCCGAACCCAGGAGAAACGACGTGAGCGAGCTCGACCGACTGCTGGCGGAACGTGCGATCACCCGGGTGCTCTACCGCTATGCGCAGGGCGTCGACCGGCGCGACTTCGAGCAGGTGACGGCGTGTTACTGGCCCGACGGCTACGACTCACACGGGAGCTTCGAGGGCACGATTCCCGACTATGTCGCGTGGCTTCAAAAAGTGCTTCCCGCCGTCGCCGTTTCGTCGCACCACTTCGGCAACGTCCTGATCGACGTCGACCTCGCCGCGGGAACGGCGAAGAGCGAGGCCTACTGCGACAACGCCAGCGTGTTCCCCGACGGAAGACATCTGCAGCTCTTTCTCCGCTATCTCGACGAATGGCAGCGGCGAGACGGCGAATGGCGGATCTGGCGGAGAACGGTCGTCGAGGACTGGTCGCGAAAACCCTGACAGGGAGTGCGCGTCGCTCGCAGGATGCGCCGCCCCCTCAGCCGGGATTGCGCTTGCGGCTCACGGTCGCGATCAGGAGCGTGAGGTCGAGAGGCTCGCTCTCGGCGAGGGGCTCGAGGCGCGGACGGCGCCGAACCGGGGGCGCCAGTCGGGTGGCCGCCGCCTCGAGCTCCGCCAGCACGGCGGGCAGGCGATCGGCGAAGAGCCACGGATCGGGCACGAGCTTCGGGTCGACGAGGAACCCGATGTCGACCTGGTCGTCGTGGGACACGGCCGTCACGTTCATGCCGCTCCCGACCTGGAGCATCGACATCGGATAGAGCTCCTCGACCCGGGCCCCCGCCATGTAGGTCGGAATCGGGAGCCCCCGCACGTTCGAGCAGACGAGGTTGCCAGGCATCGGCGCCAGCCGCGGGGCGCGGTGGGCCGTCTGCATGACGAGGTGGAGCGCGGCGGGGGCGAGGGATTCACCGAGCGCCGTGATGAACTCGAAGGCGCCGTCGCGGGTCCGCTGCTTGGCGCCGTCCGCGCTCAGGTGGATCGCGCGCAGGCGCTCGGCCGGGTCGGCGAGATGGGTCGACAGGCAGACGGGCATGCTCGTCAGCTGATTGCCCATGCTCTGATCGCCGGGATCGCGAAGCGAGACCGGACAGAGCGCCACGAGCGAGGCCTCCGGCAGCTCCCCGCGCTCGATCAGCACGCTCCGGAGCACGCCGCCGACGAGCGCCAACAGCACGTCGTTCAGCTTGACCCCGAAATGTTTCTTCAGCTCCCGCAGCGGCGCGAGCGGGAGCTTCGTGAACGCGAACTCCCGATGCCGGGAGAGCCGGCTGCCGTTCCACGACACCCGCGGCACGACCGGCTCGTCCCGCCGCAGCAGCGCCAGCGGAAGCGACCGGGGCATCTTCGAGAGATCGCGGAGCGCGCGTCCCGCGTGGAGCGCCATGCGCCGCTGACGTCGGAATCCGTTCTCGAGCGCGCGCCGGCCGATCTCCCAGAGCGCGGGCGCACGCGGCGAGGCTTCGCCGGCACTCGCGGTCGCTGCGTGGGAGGGCGACATCGGCTCGGGGGACAGGTCCATCAGGATCTCGGTGAGGCCGATGCCCGATTGACCGTCGACGAGGCAGTGGTGGACCTTGATCAGGACGCCGACGCGGCCGCCCTCGAGGCCCTCGATCCACCAGCACTCCCAGAGCGGTCGCGCCCGGTCGAGGGGCTGCGCATGCAGGAAGCTCGCGAGTCGGGCGAGCGTCGTCCGGTCGCCCGGAGCAGCGAGCGCGATCCGCCGCACGTGCTCGCGGATGTCGAAGGCCGGATCCTCGACCCAGTAGGCGCAGTCGAGACCGAAGGGAACCTCGCGCAGCTTCCAGTGGAAGCGCGGGATCAGCGCGATCCGCTCGCTGAGCACCGTGAGAAAGGTCTCGAAGCCGAAGTCGGCGCGGGTCGAGGGATCGAGAATCGAAAGGCCCGCAATGTGACACGGCGCCTCGGGCGTCTCCATCGCGACGAAGACGGCATCGCCGTCGGCGAGCTGATGGATGTCGCGGGTCTCGGGCGGGGTCATCGCGAGCCCGCTCCCCAGGCGTTCATTCCGACGAGGGCGACGATCGGATTCTCGACGGGATTCCCGACAAGAAAGCCGACCGGAATGCGGTGAAGAACGCGCATCGTGAACTCTCCCGGCAGACGGCTCCGCAAGAGCTTCGCCGTGGGCCTGGGCAGTCGGTGTCGATCGATCGAACAAGGGGGGGACGCGGCCGAGAGTAACGGGAAACTCAGCGCCCCGCAGCCCTCGCCGCCGGGAAGCTCGACACCCAGCGCATGTAGCGCGCCATCGCCTGGTCCTCCTCGACCAGGGCACCGACCTGGAAGTCGATGCCGGCGAGCGTCCGCGCGTCGTCGGCGAGCAGCACGTCGCCGAGGGCCACCTGCTCGGCGAGCCTCCGTTCGAGCTCCGCGGGCGACAGGTCCGGGTCTTTCGGCACCCCCGCCACGTAGTAGGTCTGGGACGCGGTTCCGATCGGCGTCGAGGTGAAGAGGCCGATCGTCGTGGTCTCGGCCGCCGTCACGTAGGACACGGCATTCGTCCCCGTGACGCGAATGCGCTGCTCGAACTTGCCGAGCTCGGGCGACTCGAAGAGGTACTCGACCTCGATGTGGTGGTCCCCCTGATAGCGCACGGAGCGGGGGTCGAAGTCGAACTGGAAGCCGTGGACGTGGCGCAGGTGCATGATGTCGAAGGTATTGCCGATCGTGAGCCAGGGGGCGAAGCCGAAGACGTTCGTCTTGCGGGTCGCGATCTGGAGCTCGTCCTCCGAGTAATCCCGGACCTCGGCGGGGCCGAACAGGGGCTTTTCCCCGTGGTAGACCCAGACGATCCCGAAGCGCTCGACGCAGGCATGGCTGTGGACCCGGGCAGCCTTGGGAATCGGACCGGGAGAGGGGACCTTCGTACAGCGGCCGTCGGCTGCGAATCGGAAATGGTGATACGCACAGCGGATCTCGTCGCCCTGGACTTCGCCGACGGCGAGATCGGCGCCCATATGGGGACAGCGCGCAGCGAGCACGACGGGCTCACCACTCGCCTTGCGGTACAGGACGATCCGGCTGTCGAGGAAGGGGCGCCCGATGGCGCGATCCGCCGGGACTTCGCTCGCCAGGGCGGCGGCGTACCAGCCCTCGTAATGGAGCTGGCCCGGTTTCAAGTCGGCCGAGAGACTGCGCCAATCTTCACTGCCCATGCCGGTCTCCTTCGCGCTTTGGATCGGACCTTTACGCGCCTCCCTAGTATTGCACCGCGATCCGGACCCGCCGGCGGCGGAGCCGGTCGCCCTGCGACAGACTCCCTCGCGTGGACCCGAAACCGCTCGCCGCCGGCAGCGTCTCGCTGCGTCTCTACGCCCCCGAGCTCGGCGCCGAACGCCTGCTCGAGGAGCTCTGCGCGCAGGCGGCCACCGGCGCCCGGGTCGGCTTCGACGGCGTGATGTTCGCCGAGCACCACGGTGGCTTCGGGAGCTACCTCCCGAACCCGATCCAGCTCGCCAGCTTTGCCCTCGACGCGATGGAGACGGGCTGGGCCGCCGCCTGTCCGATCCTGCTGCCGCTCCGCCACTGGTCGCAGACCGCCGAGGACATCGCCTGGCTCGCCGCGCGCCATCCGGGCCGGGTCGGTGCGGGCTTCGCCGTCGGCGGACTCGCACAGGATTTCGAGCTGGCCGACCTCGACTGGTCGACGCGTTTCAAGCGTTATGCGGAAGCACTGCCGCAGATCGTCGCGGCGCTGCGTGGCGAGGCGCCGGAGCCCCTCGGCCGGGACGCCGCGCTGCGCCGCTGCCGAGAATTTCCGGTTCCCGTCGTGATCGCGGCACAGAGCCCGCCCGCCGTGCTGCGCGCCGCGCGGCTCGGCGCGGGCCTGCTCTACGACTCGCTCCAGACCACCGAGCACCTGGCCTCGCTCTCGCGCGTCCACGCCGACGCGGGCGGACCGGCCGAGCGCATCCTGATCCGGCGCGTCTGGATCGGACCCGCGCCCGGCGAGGCCTCGAAGAGCCAGCTCGCGTTCTACAAGAGCTACACGTCGGAGAAGACCCAGGCGAGCTGGGGCGGGGACGAGCTGGTCGCGGCCGAGAGCGGTGAAGAGCTGGCCGAGCGCCTCGCCGAGGCGGCCCGCGCGACGGGCTCCCAGGCGCTCAACCTGCGGATCCACCAGGTCGGCGTCGACCACGCGGCGATCCGCGAGCAGATCGAACGGCTGGGCCGCGAGGTGCTGCCCGAACTGCGCGCGCGGCTGGCGGGCTCGCTCTCGTTCAGGCGCCGCCCGTCATCGCCTTCGTGAACTGGGCCATGTCGAAGTAGTCGCGCCAGGCCTTGATCTTGTCGCCCTCGAGCTCGAAGACGCCCATCACGCCGGCCTCGACCCAGCGCCCGCCGATCTTGAAGCGGTCGGTGCGTTCGTTCAGGACGATTCCCGTCGACGACTCGCCCTGATGGTGCACGCGGAATTCGATCGCCTCCGCCATCCCGACGAAGCCGTCGATGGTCTTGCGGATCATCTCCTGACCCACGTTCGGCGGTTCGATCGGCACGTTGATGTAGACGGCGTCCTGCGTGAAGAAGCTCATGATGAGCTCGACGTCCTTCTTGCTCCAGGCAGCGATGAATCGGTCGATGGTGTCGGAGTTGCGGGCCATGGCGGGATTCTCCTGTGCTCGAGGGGAGCGGGGCCGGGGACGAGGAGCCTAGCGCGGCGGAGCGGCCCACGAGAGCCTGCGAGCCGCCCCCTCTGGATGCCGCGGCGCGTCGCAGCGCGTCGTAAAGAGTGCCATGCTCGCGGTCGCTGCCCGGGTCCAGTATCCGGGCGCATCCGACCCCGCAAGCGAGTGGCCCATCCAATGCGAGAACCGATGCGAGAATCGATCTCCGTCCTCCCGATCTCGGATCCCGACTACTGGCAGGATCCCTACGCCGTCTATCGAAAGCTGCGCGAGCAGCATCGTGTGGCCCAGAACGACCAGGGCCACGTCGTGCCGCTGCATTGGAACGACGCCGCCTGGGCGGTCAAGGGAACGGACTTCATCGCCGAGGGCATCGAGGTCCTCGAGCGCCGCGGCTTCAAGCCCGGCGACCCGATGCATACCTGGCGCAGCAACGCGATCGGCGTGATGGAAGGCGACGACCACCGCCGCGTCCGCTCCCGCGCGACGGGTGCCCTCTCGAAGCGCAACATGGACGCGATCCGACCGCTGATCCGGAAGCACGCCCATGCGCTGCTCGACCGCGTGCAGGCCGCGGGCGAGCTCGACGTGCACAAGGACTACGCCGCGCCGCTCCCGCGCCTGGTCATGATGGATTTTCTCGGCATCAGCCCGGAGGAGCTCTCGGGCTCCTTCGCCTCGATGGCGCGGGTCAACATCGTCGACTGCTTCGGTCCGCGCGTGACGCCGGAGCTGCGTGCCGCGGCGAACGAGTCGGTCCAGAAATCGATGGACTACGTCGCCAAGCTCTACGAGAAGCGCAGGCTCGAGCCCCGGGACGATCTGCTGACCCATCTCGCGCAGGCCAAGGACATCGAGGGCGAGCTCACACACGGCGAGCTGATCACGCTCTTCTCGACGATCTTCGGCTCCGGAGCCAGCACGGGGAGCGTGCTCGCGAGCGGCATCCTCGAGCTGACCCGCCACCCCGAGCAGGCCGCCCTGCTCCGCAGCGACCTCGAGACCTGGAAGAAGGGCGCCTGCGAGGAGACGCTCCGCTACCGCCCGGCCATCATCGCGATCGGCCAGAAGTCGGCGATCGCGCAGGAGGCCTTCGGCATCCCGTTCGTGCAGGGCGAGCCGATCGCGGTCGTGCTCGGCGCCGCCAACCGGGACCCCGAGCGCTGGCAGGATCCCGAGCGCTTCGACATCCGCCGCGACCCGACCGTGATGTCACTCACCTTCGGCATGGGCTCGCATTTCTGCCTGGGCCACGCCATGGCGCGCGCGACCCTGGAAGAAGCGCTCGCGTGCTTCGTCGAACGCTGCGACTCGCTCGCGCTCGGGAACGAGCCGCGCTGGATTCCCTTCGTCGCCGAGAACAAGCTCGACCGTCTGATCGTGAAGTTCGAGGCTACGCAGGGCTGAGCACGGAGCAAGAGGTCGAGTGACGCCGAAAGGCCACTCACCTACTCTCGGCCCGTGCACGGTGAATCGAACGCATTCCTGCTGCTGGCAATCGCCCTCCTGCTGACCAGCGCGAAGGCGTTGGGCACCCTCGCACGCCGTCTCCGGCAGCCCGCCGTGGTCGGTGAGATCACAGCCGGCATCCTGCTCGGACCGACCCTGCTCGGGCGCCTCGCGCCGGAAGCCCAGCAGCTGCTCTTCCCCATGACCGGCGACCGCGCCCAACTACTCGACGGTCTGAACCTGATCGGCGTCGTCGTCTTCCTCTTCATGGCGGGCGCCGAGATCGACGTCGCCAGCGTCAGTCGACGCGCGCGGCACGCGGTGGTCGTGGCTGCGGGCGGCATGATCGTGCCGATGATCGTCGGCGCGAGCGTCGCCTGGCTCATTCCGGAAGCCCTCGGCTGGGAAGGCCATCAGCCGCGTTGGCTCTTCGCGCTCTTCCTCGGCACCGCGCTCTGCATCTCGGCGCTGCCCGTGATCGCGAAGACGCTCCTCGACCTCGGCGTCTACCGCAGCGACCTCGGCATGACCGTGATGGCGGCGGCCGTCCTGGACGACGCCACGGGGTGGATCCTGTTCGCCTTCATCCTCGGCAACCTGTCGTCGGGTGGTGCGCCGCCGAGCGCGCTCGGCGGCCTCGTCGTCATGGGGCTCGCGGTCGCCCTGTGGGCCGCCGGACGCCCGCTCGTCCACTACCTCCTCTCCTGGGTGCATCGCCGCACGCGCAACCCGGCGAGTGCGCTCGCCGTGATGATGCCGCTGGTCTTCGGCGGCGCCGCGACGAGCGCGTATTTCGGGATGCACGCGATGTTCGGTGCGTTCCTCGTCGGCGCCACCGCCGCCGGCTCGCCGCATTTCCGCGAGCAGACGCGGGGGGCGATGCAGGATTTCGTGTCCGTGCTCTTCGCACCGCTCTTTTTCGCAAGCATCGGACTCAAGGCCGATTTCATCGCGGACTTCGATCTCGGAGTCGTGGTGCTGATCTTCACGATCGCGTGTGTCGGCAAGATCGTCGGTTGCGGCTTCGGCGCGCGGGCGGCCGGGATCGCATCGCGCGAGGCCTGGGCGATCGGCTTCGCGATGAATGCGCGCGGCGCGATGGAGATCGTGCTGGCTCTGGTCGCCCGCGAGGCGGGCCTGATCGGGTCGACGACGTTCGTCGCGCTCGTCGTGATGGCGGTCGCGACCTCGATGCTCTCCGGTCCGATGATCACCCGGCTCTTCCCGACGCAGACGCGCCTGCGCCTCGTCGACGCCTTCACCCCCGACCGCTTCGTCTCACCCCTCAGGGCGCGGGAGCCCCGGGACGCGATCCGCGAGTTGGTCCGGGTCTCCGCACGCGCGACGGGCCTCGACGAGAGCCTCGTCACCGCCGCCGCCTTCGAGCGTGAGCAGCTCGTCTCGACGGCCCTCGGCGGCGGGGTCGCGGCGCCGCACGCGCGCCTGGTCGGCCTCGCCCGGCCCGTCGTCGCCGTCGGCGTCTCGCCGACCGGCATCGACTTCGACACACCGGACGGTGTTCCCGTCCGGCTCGTGTTCCTGATCCTGACGCCGCGATCGGAAGATGGTGCGCAGCTCGAGCTGCTCTCGAACATCGCCGCCACCTTCTCCCGGGAGGATGCGGTCGAGCGGCTCTGCAACGATCCGCGGGCCGCGACCCTGATCGCCCTGATGCAGCCGGCTTGAAGCGGCCGGCGCCCGGAACCAGGCGACCCGTCAAGGTTTCCGTGTTGACAGCCGAAAGCGGCATTGTTAGGACTTCCTCGATGGCACGACATCAATCCCTCGCGGCCCTGGTGCTGATGGCGGTCCTCGCCCTCGCGCCGAGCCTCGCGCTCGCGGCGATGGCCTGTGCCCCGAATTGCTGCCCGATGTCGGCCGAGCTCGCGTCCGGGAAGCTCGAGGACTGCGGTTCGAGCCTGGCGAACCGGGCCTGCTGCGACGAGGCCCCGACACCGCTGTCGTCGGTCGCGCCCACCGCCCATGAGATCCCGAATCTGCACGCGGTCCTGCCGCCAGCCCCTCCGATTGCAATCGATTCGCCGCGCCTTCCGCGGCAAAGTGCCGACGCCGCGCGGGCGCTCCGCACGTCGCCGCTGCGCCTCTCCGTCGTCCTCCTGATCTGAGCTTCGCGCAACTCCGTCGTTGAGCTTCAGGCCTCCCGCTCGTGCGGCGGCCGCTTCAACCTCCTGGTGCGCGAGGTGATCTCCCATGCGTGCAGCCTTCTCCCGGGGCCGCACTGCCCGCCGTGTTGCGTGTCTCTTCGGACTCGCGAGTCTGGCGATGGCGTGTCAGACAAAGAGCTCGATCCGCTACCGCTCGCTCTCCGACGACTGGGAGCGGTCGGCCTCTCCCGTCGATCGCTCGCTCGACGCGGGCGATCGTTTGTTCGAAGGCAATGAGACCTTCGACCGGCGGGCGCTCGTGCAGACGGTTCTCGAACGCAATCCGAGCCTCGAGGTCGCGCGCCAGGCCTGGCGCGGCGCCCTCGCCCCCTATCCCCACGCGACGCCTTGGGTTAGGGGCCGGTCGATACCAGGAGATGCACAT
>JANMTD010000076.1:0-32977 GCA_031390075.1 Deltaproteobacteria bacterium
CTGAAGGCCTCCGCATCGCGATTGGCCGAGCCGTAGAGCATCAGGACCTTCTGGCCCTTGGCGATCGGAACGCCGCGCAGCGCCGTGTCGCGGGTCGCCGTGCGCGCGAACGAGAGGACCGGCGAGACGAGCCGGAGCATCTCCTCGATCGCCCCCGGAACCAGTGACGGATTCTCGGCCAGGCGCTTCTGGATGTCGGGATTCTCGATCAGGAGCTGCATCGCACCGGAGAGCCCGTTTCGCGTCGTCTCGTTGCCCGCGACCATCAGCAGCACGCACATCTTGATCAGCTCGTCGTTGCTCATCGCGCGCTGCTCGTCGGTCGGCTCGGCGCCCATGTGGTACCGGTGCCGGTCCGAATCGTGCTGCACCAGCACGCCGTCCTCCTTGGCGCGGACGAGGATGCTGATCAGGTCCTCCTTCGGGTTCTTCCGGCGGTCGGCGATGATGTCGACGAGGTAGGTGTAGTACTCGAGGGCGGCCTTGCCCGCGGCGGCGGTGATCACGGGATTGTCGAGGTTGCCCTGCGCGCCGATCATGGCATCGGACCATTGATGGAAGCGGTGCCGGTCCTCCTTGCGGATCCCGATCATCTCGGCGATCAGGATCAGGGGCATGGGAACGGCGAGGTCTTCGACGAAATCGCATTCGCCCTTGGCGGCGACCTTGTCGAGGGTCTCGTCGGTCAGGCGCTGGAACACCTCTTCCCAGCGGCGGACCATGCGCGGGGTGAAGCCCCGGTTGATGAGGCCCCGCATCTCGCCGTGGTGCGGCTCGTCTTCGTCGATCATGCCGATCTTGGCGTTCATCTGGCCGGGCAGGACGCCCTCGCCCGAGCAGAACTCGGCGTGATTCTTCGAGACGTGGACGACGTCGTCGTAGCGGCTGAGGATGAAGGCGCCCGTCTTCTCGCTCCAGTAGACCGGAGCGTTCTCACGCAGCCAGCGCGTGCGCTCCTGCATGCGTTCGTCCCAGCTCGAGGCGTGTGCGAAGTCGATATCGATGTCCATCTGGGGGGTCCTTCTTGCGGTGGCGTCCGGCTGGACGGGTGAAGATCGTGTCAGGCCTGTTCGATTGCGGAGGGCTTCGCGCGGAGCGTTTCGAGGGCGAATTCGGCGGCGTCGGCGAGGCCGGTTTCGACGGGATAGTCGGGATCGGCGAGCCAGCTCGTGATCGCGGAATTCAGCATGCCGACCGCCATCTGCGCGAGGAACGGGGCGCTTCGATCGGATCGGAATTCGCCGTGTTTCTGGCCTTCGGCGACGAGAGCGACGAAGGGGCCGACCAGGCGGTCGATATAGGGATGCGGCTCGTCCGGCGTCGCATCGCTCTTCAGGAACTCGAGGAAGACGTCGCGGGCGACGCCCCGGCTCGAGGCGATGGTGTCGGTCGTCGACGCGATGAAGCGGCGGAGCTTCTCGACGCTCGAGCCCGGGCCCTCGAGATGTTGGGCCGTCATCGCGTGCAGCGTCTCGAAGACCTCGCCGGCCATCAGGCCGAGCAGCGCCTGCTTGCTCTGGAAGTGATTGAAGAAGGTCGCGGGCACGACGTCCGCGCCGCGCGCGATTTCGTCGACGGTCGTCGCTTCGAAGCCCTGCTTGGCGAAGAGCTCGCGCGCCACCGCGAGGATCCGCGCGCGGACCTCGAGCTTGCGCCGCTCGCGGCGGCCCACGGACTGGGACGGATGGATTCCGGCGGCCATGGGACTCTTTCGGCTTGCAGTCGATGGAGGATCGAACAAAGTTGGAGGCTACTCCAAGAGTGGTGACCTCACCAGGAAAGGTGACGCGGAATTCAGCGTTTTACCCCAGGGGAGAGGCCGATCTTTTTCGCGGGCGGGATCGGCGCCGCCAAGAGCCGCTCACGGGCAGATCGTGTCGGCGCCGCAGATGTTGGCTCCGAACCCGACCGAGCCGGGGCCGACGACGTCGATGCCATTGCCGGTCACGACGTTCGCCGAGTACCCGGGCAGGGCGGTGCCGGCGATTCCGAGACCGGTGTTGCGGGCGACGGCGTTCTCGAGGACGGCGCAGGAGTCCGTGATGCCGGCGAGGTCGGGACATCCGACGCCGGTGGAATTGCCCGACACCACGTTCTCCACGACGAGCAGGTCGTTCATGTTCGATACCCCCGAGAACGTGTTCGCGACGAGCGCGTTGTGGGCGACGACCGCGCTGTCGACGTTGCCGCCCCCGGTGCCGCTGACGCCGTTGCGGGCGATCAGATTGCCGACCACGCTGGCCGCACCGTCGAGCAACACGCCGGAACCCGTGTTGCCGACGATCGAGTTGCCCTGCACGACACCGTCCGTCACCCAGACGCCCCCGTCGTCGTTGCCCGCGAGCTGGTTGCCCTCGACGATCGCATGGCTGCTGGTGCGGATTCCGAAGCCGCCGCTGCTGTACGCCTGGCTGTCGCGCACGCGAGAGCTCCCGCCGACCGCAATTCCGTCGCCGGCGGCCGCGATGCTCTGGGCGTCTCGAACGACGGCGAAGAGGCCGAGCTCGATGCCCTCGTCGCCGCACTGGGCGACGGCTACGCCTTCGACGCGGGCCGAGGCACCGAGGCGGATGCAGTCGTTGCCCATTCCGACCACGCGCCCGCCGCGCACGACCGTGTAGGCGGTTGTACCGAGGATTCCGACGCCGGCACCGCTGGGTGTACAGACCGTCGGTGCCCCGCTGCAGGTCACGACCCCGCGAATCGTGAAATCGTTGAGATCGACCGTGATGGCCTCGGCGAGGATCTCGATGGCCGTCACCCCGGCGGAGGGCAGATCGAGGTCTCCCGTGAAGACATAGCGACCGGGTCGGCTCAGGCTGACCGGGAAGCCCGGGGCGTCGCCGGGCGTGACGCCTCCGGCCGCTGCCGCCACCGCATTGATCTCGATCGCCCCGTCGACGGCGCGGCCACTCGAAGCGAATAGCAATCCCATGACTCCGGCTGCCACGACCAGAACGTTTCGACGCATCGCACGATCCTCCTCGAAGGGATTCACCGTCCCCTGATCTTCGATGCGAGTCTAATCGTGAATCGAGGTCCGATGTGTGAAGCGTCCCACACGACGCGCGTCGTATTCGCGACGCGTAGCCCACTGTCGCGGGCGATCCGATCAGCGCCGTTCGGAAGGGAGGCTGTCGCGGGGGCTCGTCGTCGCGGGCCGCGGCACGTACTCGTCGAGCGTCCGACGGAAGTGCCGGAGTCGGCTCTCCTGGTAGAGGCCGAGGGTCACCCCGGGCTTGCGCGACGCTCGCAGACCGCGCTGGACCCGGGGCATGATCGCCTGATCCTCGTCGAGGACGGGCCCGAAGAAGGAGAGCTCGGGGACATCGCTCCATTTCTCGTGGGGCTCGAGCCAGCGCCGAGCGGCGGCGGGAGGTCGCTCGGCGCCGACCGCGGCCGGCAGCAGCAGCATGACTTCGAAGAGGCACGAGTGCGGGTCGTTCCCGTCCGGTCGGGCCCGGTAGAAGAGCGGAGAGCCGAGGCCGCCAAAGAGCACCACGTTGGGGAACAGGCTGTACTGGATCACGTCCTGGACCTCGGCGTCGGAGAATCCGCTCGTGTCGAAGCCGAGCCCGCCCTCGAGCCGCGCCCGCGACGACGCGACCAGGACCTCACGCGCCGTCCCGCCCGGCGGGACCTGCGACCCGGGCCGCGCCATCCCGAAGCGCGCAGCGATGTCGAGCACGCGCTGCTCGGACAGCTCGCCGCGGACGTGCGGGCTGGGCGTACCCGAGGCGTTGAGCATGCGATTCATGTGCCGCTGTCCGGGCCAGACGTCGTACTGGGAATTCGCGTCGCCGAAGAAGGGCAGGTTCGCCGCGTGGACGCCCACGATGTGATAGGTCTCGATGAAGGCCTCGACGGCGACCTTCCAGTTGCAGGCGACCCGCCGCTCGACGCGGGCCGCGACGATGCGCTCTTCGAGGGGCCAGCGCGCGAAATGTCGCGGGAGATCCTCGAGGTAGTCCTCGAGGGGCGCAGATTCGGGATCGAAGTTCACGAACACGAAGCCGCCCCAGGTCGCGACCTTCGCCTGCGGCAGTCGGAAGCGCTCGTCCTCGATCTGCGGGAAATCCCAGCGGCAGGGCACGAAGCAAAGCTCGCCCTCGAGGCTCCAGGTGAAGCCGTGGAAGGGGCAGCGGATCCGCTCGAGGCGGCCCGCTTCGTCCCGCAGCCGCGTCCCGCGGTGAAGGCAAGCGTTGTGATAGGCGCGCAGCTCGCCGGCCAGTGTGCGGAGCACGACGAGGGAGTCGTCGGCGATGTCGTAGACGAAGGAGTCGCCCGGCGAGGCCACGTCCTCGACGCGTCCGGCGATCTGCCAGACCCGCCGCCAGAGGCCCTCGATTTCGCGGCGATGCTGCTCGGGCGAGAGGTAGGCGTCGATCGGGAGGTCGTCGGCGCCGAGCGGATCGGACGCCGTCTCGCGAAGGATCTCGGGCGCCGCGACCGCGTCGCGATCGAGGATGTCCTGATAGGAAGGTCCCGGGCAGCGATTGCTCATCGTGGGGTCTCCCGTTTCCGCCCCCCGGCTCATGCGAACTTGAAGCCCTCGTAACCCTTCGCGACGACGTCCCGGCACTTCGCGACATAGGCGGGAAACCCGACGTAGGGCATGAAGACCCGCGGCTTGCCGGGGACATTGGCGCCGAGGTACCAGGAGCTACAGGCTGGGAAGAGCGTCTGCGCGCCGACGGTGTTGACGTGCTCGACCCAGGCGTCTTCGGCAGCGACCGTCGCGTCGATCGTGCCGGCCCCGCGCGCCTCGACGTGCGCCACACAATCCGCGATCCAGTCCACGTGCTGCTCGATCGAGGGCAGCATGTTGCTCAGCACCGACGGGCTGCCCGGCCCCGTGACGAGGAAGAGGTTCGGGAAGCCCGCCGTCGCGAGGCCGAGATAAGCGCGCGGGCCGGCGGACCATTTCTCCTTGAGCCTGCGACCCCCGCGGCCGCGGACGTCGATCCGCTCGAGGGCACCCGTCATGGCGTCGAAGCCCGTGGCGAAGACGATCGCGTCGACGGGGTAGTGCTTCGCCGCCGTCCGGAGGCCCGCCGCGTCGATCGACTCGATCGGCTCGTCCCGCAGGTCGACGAGCGTGACGTTCGGGCGGTTGTAGGTCGCATAGTAGTCGGAGTCGACACAGAGCCGCTTACAACCGACGACATGGCGGGGCGAGAGGCGCTCGGCGACGGCCGGGTCGGCCACCGCGCTGCGGATCCGGGCGCGCAGGAACTCGGCGGCGGTCGCATTGGCGGCGGGATCGACGAGCAGGTCGGCGAAAGCGCCCAGGAACGGAAGGCCGCCGGCCTGCCAGCGTCGCTCGTAGCCCGAGCGCCGATCCTCCTCGCTCACGGCGAGGGCGCGTTCCTCGCTCTGTTGGAAGTTGGCGCCGAAGGGCTGCGCGGCGTTGCCCGCGCGGAACGCCGGGTAGTCGGCCTTGATCTCGCGAACGGCGCGCGGGTCGAGCGGGCCGTTGTGGGCCGGCACGGAATAGGTCGGCGTTCGCTGGAAGACGAAGAGCTGGCTCGCCTGCTCGGCGATCAGCGGGATCGACTGGATGCCAGAGCTGCCGGTGCCGACGACGGCGACGCGTTGGCCGTGGAAGTCGACGCCGTCGTGGGGCCAGCGGCCGGTGTGATAGGCACCGCCCGAGAAAGAGTCGCGGCCGGGGATGTCGGGCAGATTGGCCGACGAGAGGCAACCCGTCGCCATGACGCACCAGCGCGCCGTGATCGCATCGCCGCGATCGGTCGTGATTTGCCATCGCTGCGCGTCGTCGTCGTAGTGCGCGGAGACGACGCGCGTATCGAACCGGATGTCCTTCTTCAGGTCGAAGCGATCGACGACGTGATTCGCGTACCGCAGGATCTCCGGCTGCGTCGCATAGCGTTCGCTCCACTCCCATTCCTGCGCGAGCGCGTCGGAGAACTGGTAGGAGTACTCCATGCTCTCGATGTCACAGCGCGCCCCCGGATAGCGATTCCAGTACCACGTCCCACCGACCCCGCTCCCGGCCTCGATTGCGCAGACCTCGAGGCCGAGGCCGCGCAGCCGGTGCAGCATGTAGAGGCCCGCGAAGCCTGCGCCCACGACCACGGCATCGATGCGACGAACGTCCATGTGCTCTCCCCGTTGGTGGGTGCAGGCTAACAGAATCGCCCGGCCGCATGGCGGACCCCGAGTCTGCCTCGTCGTGGGCTCCGGGCTCTCAGTCGCCGGCGAGGACGCGGAGCACCCGGCTTTCGTAGAGCCGAAGGCAATCCCACGCCCGCTCGACCGGAATCCCGCCGGCGAGGGGATGCAGGCAGATCGTCGTGCCGGGGGCGCCGGTCCGGATCCGCGCGACACATTCCGCGGGCGTCAGGATCTCGTAGCGCCGCTGCGCGCGGAGC
Source organism: Deltaproteobacteria bacterium (assembly GCA_031390075.1). Classification (GTDB taxonomy): domain Bacteria; phylum Myxococcota_A; class UBA9160; order UBA9160; family UBA4427; genus UBA4427. The sequence goes on from JANMTD010000076.1 coordinate 6,396, forward strand.
TCCGCGATCGTCTCGACCGGCTGCTCGCCGGGACGCGGAACGCCCTCGCGCCGCCACGACGCGTACTCCCGCGATTCGCGCAGGAAGAAGGGCGCGAGCTCGCTCCACGCGCGCTCCGGGTCCTCGTCGAGGAAGAGCATCGCGTTGGCCGCGTCGGGGTAGACGACGATGCCCCGCTTGCCATGCCGCGCGAGCTCTTCGCGGTAGACGGTCTCGAGCTCGCGCAGGTCCATCGGCGGATAGAAGGGCAGGCCGAAACGGGCGGCGCGGCGGGCGGCGGCACGCGTCATGCCGCCGATCGCGAAGGGCGGATGGGGCTTCGTACGGGGCGTCGGTGTGACCCGGATCGTCACGCCGTTGTACTCGAAGGGCTCGCCGCTCCACGCCTTGAAGAGCGTCTCGAGGACGTGGTCCATGCGTCTTCCGCGTTCGGCCCAGTCCTTGTCGAGGGCCGCGTACTCGACCGGCCGGTAGCCGATGCCGGCCACGAAGCTGAAGCGGCCCCCGCTCGCGAGATCGAGGATCGCGATGTCCTCGGCGAGCTTGATCGGGTCGTAGAGCGGCAAGAGGAGCGCCGTCACGTTCACGGCGATGCGCTCGGTCCGCGCCACGATCATCGCCGCGAGCAAGAGCGGCGACGGCAGCCAGCCGTTCTCGGCGAGGTGGTGCTCCTCCACGCTCACGACGGAGAAGCGGTGCTGATCGGCGAAGGCCGCCATGTCGAGCGCGGCGCGGTAGCGCATCGACTCGACCTTCGGGTCTTTACAGAGGCCGGTCATGTTGATTCGAAGCGCCGTCGAGAACGTCACGGATTCCCCGTCCTCAGGCGAGAAGACGCCGGATCGCTTCGAGGCGGATGGCGAGCGCCGCGGCGGCCGTTGGACTGCCTTCGACGAGGTCGTAGCCGTGGATCCCGCCCTGGATCACGTGCAGCTCGACGGATACGCCCGCCTTCTCGAGGGCGCGCGCATAGGCGATGCCCTCGTCGCGGAGCGGATCGAACTCCGCGACCTCGACGAACGCGGGCGGCAGGCCTGCGAAGCTCGCGCGGTGGAGCGGTGCTGCGTAGGGCGGAGAGGCTGCCGAAGCGCCGGTTCCCGCGCGCGACGCCCCGCCCAGGTAGAGTTTCCACATATTGCGATTCGAGCCGGAGGTCCAGCCCGGCGTGTCGGTGAAGCCGAGGGCCGATCCGGTCTTCGTTTCGTGGTCGGTGACGGGGTAGATGAGGACCTGGGCTCGGATCTTCGGCCCGTGGTCATCGAGGGCGCGTTGCGTCACGCCGGCAGCGAGTGCACCACCCGCGCTGTCGCCGAGCAAGAGAATGCGATCCCGGTCGACGCCGAGCGTCGCGGCGTTCCCATGCACCCATTCGAGGCTGGCGTAGGCGTCGTCGAGAGCCGCGGGGAAGGGGTGATCCAGGCAGAGCCGGTACTCGGGCAGGAAGACCCGGCAGCCGGCGTCCCGCGCGTAGTGCTCGGCGTAGGCGAGATGTCCGCGCATCGTCGACAGGAAGAAGCCGCCGCCGTGATAATCGACGATCGCCGGGGTCGCAGCGGTCGCGTTCCGGGGCGAGACCTCGAGGACGTCGATCGGGCGAGCACCGCCGGTGGCCACGCGATGGGTTCGCACCGAGACCGCGTCGCTCCACGGGAAGCCCCGCCGCTGCCAGCGAAACGCGGCATCGATCAGCCGGAGTACGAGTCGATTCGAGGGCAGCGTGAAGCCCTTCTGCGCGGCGAATTCGGGGGCGAGTGCGTATTTCGGAGCCATCGTTCTTTCTTTCTCCATTCGTCAGGGACGGCCGTCGAGCCGCGCTAGCACTTCGCTCTCGAAGATCGAAAGCCCCTCCCAGGCGAGCGCCGGCTCGATCCCGCCCATCAGTGGGTGGAGCATGAGCGAACCGTCGCGGGCCGCGAGGGCGAGACATTCTTCCGGGGTCACGACCGCGAACTGGCCGCTCGCCCGCAGATCCTGCCAGGTCGCGGCGCCGGGGACCGCGGTGTCCGAGACGACGCTGTCCTCCTGCCAGGCGGCGTAGGTGGTGGCGTCGTGGACGGCGAGGGGGCCGATCCGCTGCCAGGTCGCATCGGGATCGCGGCTCAGCATGACGAAGCCCGGCGCGGCGGGCGCGTTCGCCGGAAATCGGGCGCGGTACGCGCCGAAGCTCCGGCAGCCGAAGACCTCCGGCGTCGCGAAGCCGAGCTTCCGGCTCTCGTCGTAGTAGGCGGCGATGACGTCGTGGCTCGCGACCGCCGGGCTGTAGGCGCAGTGAAGGCGCGCGGCGCGGCGGGCGCTCGCCGCGGTCTTGCCGCCGACGAAGATCGCGGGTCCGCCGGGGGTCGCCGCCGGTGGGGAGACGAATACTTCGCGGCCGCGCCAGTCGAAGGGCTTGCCCGAGAAGGCCCCGCGCAGGACCGCGACGCACTCTTCGAGGAGCTTTCCGCGCTGTTGCCGATCGACGCCCGCCATCGCGAACTCGGCGCTCCGGTAGCCCGCGCCGAGGATGATTTCGAGACGTCCCGGCGCCAGGCAATCGAGGGTGGCGATCTGCTCGGCCAGGCGGACCGGATCGTGGAGCGGGACGAGGGCCGCTGCGACCCGGACCTTCAGCCGCTCCGTGCGGCCGAGGATGGCCGCTGCGAGGGTGAGCGGCGCCGAGGTGTATCCGGCCGGGTCGCCGTGGTGCTCGGACAAGCAGATCGTCTCGACGCCGATGCGGTCGGCCCAGGAAACCATCTCGAGCATCGCCCGGTGCTGACCTGCGAAGGTCGTCTTCGCGAAGGGCGCGATCCGCAGGTCGAAGCGGAGCGAGAGCTGCGTCACCGCGCGCGGCCGATCGGATCGAGCTGCATGGCCGACTCCTCCGAGGTGTCTCCTCCGAGGTGTCTCCTCGGACGCGGCGATCCAGGGTCGCGAGAGAGCGAGAGACGAGACATGGCGGAGAGGGTGGGATTTGAACCCACGGTACCCTTGCGGGTACGCCTGATTTCGAGTCAGGTACGTTCAGCCGGACTCCGCCACCTCTCCGCGGGCGGGCAGGCTAGCAAGGCCCGGCCGGATTTGGGAAGCGGCCCTGGCGCAATCCAGCGCTCCCTGCGGAAGGGTCGCCGTCGGTGCCCCATGCCTTTTACGTTCGCCCACGCGGGGGCCTCGTGCTAGCCTGCGCCCGCCCCAGGCCCCCGCACAGCTCTGCGTGCCTCTTTATCTCCGGTCGCATTTCGACCAGGGCGAGCGACGGAAGGATTGATTCGATTTGGCGCGAGACGACCTGATTCAAGCGACGGGCAGCGTGGACAAGATCCTCGGCGGCGGTCGCTACCAGATCACCCTGGAAAACGGACAACAGGTCACTGCGCAGCTCTCGGGCCGCATGCGCCGGTTCCGCATCCGCGTGATCCCCGGTGATCGCGTGACGGTCGGCCTCTCCCCCTACGATCCGACCCACGGCTTCATCACGTTCCGCCTGAAGGACGGTCCGGCTGGAACCGTCCAGCAGTAGTCCGGCGCCCCGGGTCTCGCGCTTCACGCGTCTGACGCGCATGAGGCGCCTGAGCCTGAAGACGATCCAGCGCTTCGACCGCCATCGCCTCCGGCGTCTCGCGGTCCGCCATCCCGGCCTCTCGATCGCGCCGGATGCGAGCAGCAACTTCGCCTCGTCGCATTTCGCCCTGGCCCCGGGCGCCTCGCTCGTGATCGGCCCCCGCGTCTACACCGAGCGCCGCACCGGCGGGGTACACATCTCCGTGGCGGAGGGCGCCCGCGTCGAGATCGGGGCGGACACCTGGCTGCGCTCGGATCTCGGGACCGTGATCCTCTTCGCCTTTGCGGGCGCGCGCATCCGGATCGGCCGCGAGGGATTCTTGAACGGCTGCCACCTGAGCAGCAAGGCGGCTCTCGAGCTCGGTGACCGCGTCTGGATCGGCCCCGGTTCGCGCGTCTTCGACGCCGATCAGCACGACCTCGACGCCGATCGTCGCCAGCAGATCTCGCCCGTCCGGATCGGCGACCACTGCTGGATCGCCGCCGACGTCACGATCCTGCGCGGCGTCGAGATCGGCGAGCAGTCGGTCGTCGGCACCCGCTCGCTCGTGACGCGATCCCTGCCGCCGCATTCGCTCGCCTACGGAAATCCCGCCGCGGTGCACGGCACGATCGGCGATCGCAGCCGCGTTCCGGTCTAGTGCTCTTCCCTTAGGAGAGTCAGGGCGGGAGCGGGCGCCCGAGTGCTTCGTAGACGGATTCCACGAGGGCGACGGTGCGCGGGTTGTACCAGCGATCGCCGGGGTGATTCATCAGGTAGCCGAAGGCGAGACCGCACTCGGGATCGGCGAAGCCGAGGGTGCCCCCGTAGCCGTAGTGGCCGAAGCAGGCGGGGCTGCCGCCGAGGCGCCGGGTCGGCTGCGGGAGCTGGAAGCCGAGCCCGAAACGCGAGGGCTTGCCGAGCACGCAGTCGGGGCCGTCGGATTGCGCGCGAAGCGCCTCGGCGCGGAGCCCCGGGCCGACGAGGCCGCCCTGCGACACGTCGCGCCGGAGAAAGACGTCGTAGAGCGTGGCGATGGCGCGCGCGGTCGCGTGGCTGTTGGTCGAGGGGATCGAGGCCATGCGCCACGCCCGCGTGTTCACGGTCCCGAAGCCCGAGAAGCCCGGCGGATTGAAGTAGACGGCGGGCAGCATCGCGTCGATCGCGGGATCGCCGGTCGCCAGGCTCTCGGGGAGCGATTCTTCGGTCGAAGGGGTGATCGATCCCGACCGGGCGGTCGTCTGGACCAGGGTGGCGACGCGGGCGTGTTCACGCGGCGGAAGGCCGCTGTGGAAATCCGCCGCATAACGACCGGCGAGGCGCTCGCGGAGGATCTCGCCGAAGGGGCGTCCGAGGCGCCGGACGATCGGTTCGCCGACCAGGAAGCCGTGGGTGTTGACGTGGTAGCCGTGGGCCGTGCCGGGCTCCCACCAGGGCGCTTGCTCGGCGAGAGCACCCGCCATCTGGCGCCAATCGAAGATCGCCGACGGGGTGAGCGGCTTGCGGACGGCGGGCAAGCCGCCGCGGTGGGCGAGCAGCATGCGAAGGGTGGTCGCTCCCTTGCCCTCGGCGGCGAATTCGGGCCAGTCCGCCGCGACGGGTCGATCGAGGTCGAGCTCTCCGCGCTCGACGAGCGAGAGGGCGAGCATCGCCGTGACGCCCTTGCCGACGGAGTAGGCGTTGACGAGCGTGTCGCGGGCCCACGGCGTTCGGCGCTCCGGGTCGCAGTGGCCGCCCCAGAGATCGACGACGGCTCGGCCCTCGAGCAGGACGCAGAGGGCGCCCCCGATCTCGCCGCGGGATCGAAAATTCTCGCGAAACGCTTCCCGGACGGCGGCAAAGGTCGGATCGCACGCACCCTCGATGGGCACGTCCAGAGCCGGGCTTGTCGATTCCGTCGGCTCGTCGACCATCGCTCGACGATACGCGATCCCGTCCGGCGCGAAGCCCTCGTGTTATGGTCGCATGATGCCGCTTCGCATCGCCGTCTTCGGTCAGGCGCCCTTCGGGCGAGACGTCTGCATTCGCCTCGCGCAGGCGGGCCACGAGCTCGTCGGCGTGCACGTGCCGCCCGACGGCGGGGGACGCGCCGATCCCCTGGCCGAGGAGGCGCAGACCCGCGGCTGGCCGCTGTTTCGATACAAGGGCTATCGCCGGGCGGGCCGGGCGATCGAAGAACGGGTCGCTGAGTACCGGGCGCTCGGCGCGGATCTGAACGTGTTGCCCTTCACGACCGTGATCCTGCCGCCCGAGATCGCGGACCATCCGAGGCACCGATCGGTCTGCTTCCACCCGTCGATCCTGCCGGCCTATCGCGGGGGAAGTGCGCTCGCCTGGCAGATCATCGAGGGGGCGAGCGAGTCCGGCGTCTCGGTCTTCCAGCCCGATGCGGGCGTCGACACGGGCCCGCTCTATCTCCAACACCGTGGAATCGAGATCGCGACCTCGGACACCGCGGCCTCACTCTACTTCGACAAGCTCTACGCGCTCGGGGTCGACGCGATGGTCGAGACCGTCGCCGCGATTGCCGGCGGAACGGCCCGCCTCGCGCCGCAGCCGAGCCAGGGCGCGAGCTTCCAGCCGCTCCTCGACGACACCGCGGCGCGTCTCGATTTCGACCGCGACGCCCGCGCGCTCGACCGGCGCATCCGCGGCTGTGATCCGCAGCCGGGGGCCTGGGCCATGCTGGGGAACGAGGTCGTCCGGCTCTACGGCAGCGCGCTCGAGCGCGGGGCGAAGGCGACAGGGTCCGCGGCGGGGACGATCACGGCGATCGAATCCTCGGGGCTCGTCCTGGCGGCCCGGGATGGGTCGCTTCGGATCGCCAAGCTGCGCCGCGGGGACTCGAAGCGCCCCGCCCTCGAATCGGGCCTGAAAGTCGGGGACCGGCTCGCCTGACGCGAGTCGCGGCGGGGTGGGGCTCGGGCTCGACACGCGTCGAGGTGTCCACCGCGACTGGATTCCTGCGGGGCCAGAGCGGGTTCATGCGCTCCAGGGCTCGATTTTCCCTCGCCATACCGCTAATTTGCGCGCCCTGAACAGGTCAGACCCCCCTCCATCGCCGCGTCCCGAGACGTGGAGCCAAGCGCTCGCGAGCGCGTCGTTTCGACGCAGCTCTCGATTTCGCTAGTCGACCGCCGGGCGGGAATGGACGAAGAGGGGCGGGCGGCAAGACCGCCAGCCCGACGAACCCGGAAACAGAGCCAGTGGGCAAGAGAGCCAGAGGGTAAGACGATGCTCGGTGATATCACCAAGGTCCGGAATATCGGAATCAGCGCGCACATCGATTCGGGCAAGACGACCCTGACCGAGCGCATCCTCTACTACACGGGACGCATCCACGCGATCCACGAAGTGCGCGGCAAGGACGAAGTCGGCGCCACGATGGACTCGATGGACCTCGAGCGCGAGCGCGGCATCACGATCGCGTCGGCGGCGACCTACTGCCAGTGGGCCGACAACCAGATCAACATCATCGACACCCCCGGCCACGTCGACTTCACGGTCGAGGTCGAGCGCTCGCTGCGCGTGCTCGATGGCGCGATCCTCGTGCTCTGCGGCGTCGCCGGCGTCCAGTCCCAGTCGATGACCGTCGACCGCCAGATGAAGCGCTACAACGTTCCGCGCATCGCCTTCATCAACAAGCTCGATCGCTCCGGCGCCGACCCGTTCAAGGTCACGAAGCAGCTGCGCGAGAAGCTCGGCCACAACGCCGTCATGACGCAGCTTCCGATCGGCCTCGAGGTCGACCTCCAGGGCATCATCGATCTGGTGCGGATGAAGGCCTTCTACTTCGACGGCGACAACGGCGAGAAGATCCGCGAGGAAGCGATCCCGGAACACCTCGTCGACCAGGCGCAGGAATACCGCGAGATCATGCTCGACGCCGTCTCGATGTTCTCGGACGAGCTGATGGAGGCGATGCTCGAGGAGAGCGTCACGATCGACCAGATCAAGGTCGCCATCCGCGCAGGCACGCTCACGATGAACCTGACGCCGGTGTTCATGGGCTCGGCCTACAAGAACAAGGGCGTCCAGCTGCTGCTGGACGGCGTCAACGACTATCTGCCGAACCCGACCGAGGTGCGCAACACGGCCGTCGATCTCGGCAACGACGAAGCCGAGGTCGTGATCCCGAACGACCGGACCAAGGCGCTCGTCGCCCTCGCATTCAAGCTCGAGGATGGCCGGTACGGGCAGCTCACGTACATCCGCGTCTACCAGGGCACGCTCAAGAAGAGCGACACGATCTACAACATGCGCACGAACCGGAAGCACAAGGTCGGACGCCTGATCCGCATGCACGCCGCCGAGATGCAGGACATCGAGGACACCTGTGCGGGGGACATCGTCGCCCTGTTCGGTGTCGAGTGCGCCTCGGGCGACACGTTCACCGACGGCAACATCAACGTCGCCATGACGTCGATGCACATCCCCGAGCCGGTGATCTCGCTCTCGATCAAGCCCAAGGACCAGAAGTCGTCGGACAACATGGGCAAGGCGCTCGGCCGCTTCGTCCGCGAGGACCCGACCTTCCGTTCCGAGGTCGACCAGGAGAGCAACGAGACGATCATCTCGGGCATGGGCGAGCTCCATCTCGAGGTCTACGTCGAGCGCATGAAGCGCGAGTACAACTGCGAGGTCGAGACCGGCCAGCCGCAGGTCGCCTTCCGCGAGACGGTGACCCAGAAGACCGAGTTCTCGTACACGCACCGGAAGCAGACGGGCGGCTCCGGCCAGTACGGCAAGGTCGCGGGCTATGTCGAGCCGATCCCGGCCGACGACGAAGGGGACAAGGACTTTCAATTCGTCAATGCAGTTCGCGGCGGCTCGATTCCGACCGAGTTCATCCCGGCCGTCGAGAAGGGCTTCAAGAGCTGTCTGCCGAAGGGGCGGCTCATCGGCTTCCCCGTGATCGGGATGCGGATCGTGATCAACGACGGTGCGGCGCACAGCGTCGACTCGTCGGAGATGGCGTTCCAGGCGGCGGCCCGCGGTGCGTTCCGCGAGTTCTACCCGCGCGCCCGACCCCAGATCCTCAAGCCGATCATGAAGCTCGCGGTCGAAGGGCCGTCGGAGTTCCAGGGTGCGATCCTGAAGACCATCATGCAGCGCCGCGGCCAGATCATGGGCTCGAGCGAGGAGGCCGGCTTCTCGACCGTCGACTCCGAGGTCCCGCTCTCGGAGATGTTCGGCTACGCGACGGATCTGCGCTCGATGACCCAGGGCAAGGCGGAGTTCACGATGGAGTTCGCCAAGTACATGCCGGTCCCGTCGGACAAGCAGTCCGAGCTGAAGAAGAAGTACGAGTCGAAGATCGCGGACGAAGACGAGAGCTGAGCCCTCAGCTCATCGAGAGCTCATCGAGCGCCCTTCGAGATTCGAGAAAACAAGAGACCGCGCGACACACTGGATGTCGCGCGGTCTCTTCGTTTCGGGGGCGTCGGAGGCGTCGGAGGCGGCCGGTCCGGGGGCTCGCTAGCCGAGCAGGCGCCGGAGCATCGCCGAGCGGGCGGGATTCGTGTGGCTGATGCCGCCCGAGGCGGAGACACCGCCGGACGTCGTCGAGGGGCCGAGGAGCCGCTTCGCGACGCCCGCGATCCGTGTGCGCACGAGCATGCCCGTGCCCGCCGGAACCGGCCGGGCGGCCTTCTTCTTCGTCGCCTTCGCGCCGGTCTTCGCCGCGGCTTTCTTCGACGATTTCTTCAGGGCCTTCTTCGCGGCTTTCTTCGTCGTCTTCTTGCCGGTGGCCTTCTTCGCCGTGCCCTTCTTGGCCGGGCTCTTCCTGGTCGACTTCTTATTCGCCTTCTTATTATCTTTGGCGGCCTTCGATTTCTTGCCCGAAGTGCGTGCGGCCATGCTCGATTTCCCCTCTCGATCCTGGTTTTTCGGTGTGCGCGCGCGAGCGTAGCCGATCAGCGTTCGCGAGGAAGCGCCCTGAGCACGGCGAGATGCTCCTTGAACTCGGCGCGGAGCGCGACGACGTCGCTGCGACCCATGCCGATCTCGGTCGCGATCTCGAAGATCTCGTTGTCTTCGGGGGTCGTGATGTTCGAGTCGGCGGCGGCGACGGCGTAGAGACACCGGACCAGGAGATGGCGCTCGTCGTCGGTCGCCATCTCGCGAAAGCTGCGCGCGACGAGATGATCGTCGCTCGCGCTGTGGCTCGCGGCGGCGGCGATCGCAGCGTCGGCGAGGATGCGGGCGCGCTCGCCCTCGAGTCCGGCCAGCGACCCGAGCCGCGTCGCGATCGTCTCTCGCTCCCCGTTCTCCGTGCGCAGATCGGCCCCGGCGACGCGCGCGAGTAGATAGGCGAAGGCCGCGACGAAGCGCGCGTCTTTCGGGGCGAGCGCGGACAGCCGGGCGCCGAGCTCGCGCAGGCTCTCGGGCTCACGGGCGGCGGGATCGGCCTGGACTGCGAGGCCGAGGAATCGGAACAAGGACACCTGGGAATCCTCCGAGGGCCGCGCGGGAAACGCCGCGGTCGCCATCAGTCGTTGGCGTGGGGAATGACTTCGGCCGCGAGGAGCCGGCTCTGCTCGGCCATTTCGGCGGCATTTCGGGCGAGGGGAATCGCGATGAATTTCGTGATCCCGCCGGCCCGGAACTCGCGGATCCGGTCGAGCACGACCCTCGCATCGCCGATCGCCTGCACGCTCTGGATCCGCTTCTGGATCCCGGAATCGGCGTCGCCGCGGATCGGCAAGGGGAAGTCGCTCGAGCCGGGGCCGATGCGGAAGAGGAAGGTCGCGCCGTAGTGGTCGTCGGGGATCGGCCGGCCCGCGGCGATCGACTCCGCGCGGATCGTCGCCACGGTCGCACCCGCCTCCGCCGGGCTCTGGAGCGGGGCGAGCCAGCCATTGCCGAAGCGGATCGTGCGCCGGATCGCGCCGGGCGAAGCGCCGCCGATCCAGAGCGGCAGCGGCGACTGCTTCGGGCGCGGGGCGATCGAAGCGCCGTGGAGCGAGTAGTGGCGCCCGTCGAAGTCGGCGACCTCCGAAGCCCAGAGCCGCGTGATCACCTCGAGCGCTTCGTCGACGCGCTCGCCCCGACCCTTCGGGCTGCGCCCCGTGGCGGCCCATTCGGGGGCATCGTCCCGGCCGACGGCGACGGTGGGCAGGAGTCGCCCGTCGCTCAGATGGTCGAGGGTCGCGCACTGCCTCGCGAAGGTGATCGGATCGCGAAAGGGCAGCACGATGGCGTTGGTCCCGAGCTTGAGGCGCTGTGTGGCCCCGGCGATCATCGCGAGCAGGGCGATCGGTTCGAGGGCGGGATCGCGGGAGACGACTCGATCCGATTGCCAGATGGAATCGATCGACGATCCCTCGCAGAAGTCGAGCCAGGCCCGAAACGCCCGGATCGAGTCGAAGGGAAAGCCACCGAGTCCGAGACCGATGCCGATGCGGACTGCCAAGCTTTCGTCTCCTCCGGGTGCCGGGCCGACACCGCGCGAGACGAGGCTACGCAATGGCGGCGGGGGCGTCGAGCAGACCCGGCGCAGGCGTGTGGCAAGAATCTGGCGAGTTCCCGCCTGGGTTCAGGATTCTTGCGGGACGCGCCGAATCAGCTCGCCATGGACGCCATGGGAATCGCCCTATCGGGCATGCAGAGCGCGCAGACGCGGGTCGCCGTGTCCGCCCACAATGTGGCCAATCTGCTGACGGACGGGTTCCGGCCGCAGCGGGTCATGCAGACGTCGGCCCCGTCCGGTGGCTCGCAGGCCAGCGTCACGACGGCGCCGTCCCCGGAGCCCGTGAGCCTCGAGCAGAAGATCGTCGATCAGATCGTCTCGAAGACCCAGTACGCGGCCTCGGCGCGCGTGCTGGGCGTCGTCGCGGAGATGCGCGGCTCGCTCTTCGATCTCTTCGCCTGACCCTTCATTTTCTGCCCGCTCAGCGCAGCGCGCCGCCGCAGCTCGAGCCCGCTCCCGCCGTACACCCGAAGCAGTGGGCGCCCGTCGCGATCGGCGCGTCCTCGAGCAGGCCCAGGTCTTCGACGTCGAAGATCGTGCGCCGCGGGCCCGGTGGCGGCAGCCCGAGCGCCAGATTGAAATCGCAGTCGTAGATCGCCCCGTCGTGGCCGACGCTGATCAGGCTTCTGCACATCACGCCCCCGAGATTCGCGGCCTCGAAGTGGTTCACGAGCAGGCCCATGTAGGCCTCGTACTCCCCGTCGCGGTGGAGCTGATGGGCGAAGCGCTTGATCGGCATGTTCGTGAGGGTGAGCAGGCGAGCGAAGACGATGCCGAAGTCTGCCGCGAGGCGTTCGCGGTATTCGGCCTCGAGCTCGGACTGCGACGGGGGCAGGAAGGCGCCGACCGGGTTGTAGACGAGGTCGAGTCGCAGGCCCGTGCCCTCGCGTCCGTAGCCCAAGGCGTTCAGCTGCCGGAGCGCGCGGAGGCTGCCCTCGAAGACGCCGCGCCCGCGCTGGCGATCGACGTTCTCCTCCCCGTAACAGGGAAGGCTCGCCACGACCTCTACGCGCTCTTCGGCGAGGAAGGCGGCCGTATCCGCCTGGCCCGGCTCTTCGAGCACCGTCAGGTTGCAGCGGTCGATCACGCGCCGGCCGAGGGCGCGGGCGCCCCGCACGAGGTCTCGGAAGCCCGGGTGGAGCTCGGGGGCGCCGCCGGTGATGTCGAGGGTGTCGACTTCGGGATTGCGCGCGAGGAGCTCGAGTATGCGCGCGAGGCCCTTCGCGTCGAGGGCCTCGCTGCGCTTCGGGCCCGACTCCACGTGGCAATGATGGCAGGCGAGGTTGCAGCGCAGGCCGATATTCAGCTGGATCGTCGTGACCCGCGCGCGCCGGAGCGGCGGGAAGCCCCGTTCGCGGAGATGCTCGTCGAAGCGCGCGGAGTCGACCTCCGGCCCGCGCATCAGCAGCACGCGCCGGAGGGCGGCTTGTTCTGGCGGTATTCGCCGCCCTTGGTCTCGTGCGGGTGCCGCGGCTCGCTGCGCTGACAATCGAAGAGCATCTGCTCGGACTCGGGGATCGCGGTCGCGGGCTCGATTCCGAGGGTCTCGCAGGCGTAGGGCTCGCTGGTCATGATGCCGAAGGTCTTGGCGCAGACGGCGGTGCGCACACCGCGCTCGAAGGTATGGCCATCGTCATCGATGACCCGTTCCCACGGGCCCCGGTAGAGGATCGCCTGGCCGGCCTCCAGGCACGGCCCCTGCTTGCCCTTCCAGGCCGTGACCGTGACCGAGCGGAATTCGATTCCGTCGACGACGGCGAAGGGCGTGCTCGCCCACTGGTCGATCGCGATCCCGTGGAAGCCCGCCGCGGCGAAGCGCTCGAGCAGGTCGAGCTCCTGGAACGCCCCCGAGATGCAGCCGCTCCAGAGCTCCGGGTCCCGCTTCAGCGCCTCGGGCACCGGCTCGTCGCTCACGATGTCCGAGATCGCGATCCGCCCGCCCCGCTTGAGGACCCGGTAGATCTCGCGGATCAGCGCGTCCTTGTCGGACTCGCGGACCAGGTTGAGCACGCAGTTCGAGACCACCAGGTCGATCGAGTCGCTGGCGACGAGCGGCTCGTCCCGGGCGATCCGCGCCTTCTCGGCGTCGAGGCGCGCGAGATCGTCGATGCTCTTCACCGGATTGCCGCCGAGCCAGGCGTCGAGTCGCTCGACGTCGAGGGCGAGATCCTGGATCCGGCCGCGGCGGAACTCGACGTTGGCGTGGCCGATGTGGCTCGCGACGGCGGGCGCCGCCGTACGGGCGAGCGCGAGCATCTCCTCGTTCATGTCGATCCCGATCACGCGGCCCATGGGCCCGGCGATCTGCGAGGCGATGAAGCAGATCTTGCCGCCGCCGCTCCCGAGGTCGAGCACCGTGTCGCCCGCTCGGACATAGCGCGACGGATCCCCGCAGCCGTAGTCGCGCTCGATCACCTCGGCGGGGATCGCCGCGAGGTAGCGCGGGTCGTAGTCGACGGGGCAGCAGAGGGCGGCCTCGCGGACCCGGGCCGCCTCGCTGTAGCGCTCGCGGGTCGCCGCCTCCGATTCGTCGGGAGAGTCGCTTGCGGAGCCGTTCGAGAGGGAGGTCGTCATCGGGGAATGCCTCGGGCGATCGCTGAATCGTGTGAATCCGCCGGCCCAATTGGTAACACCGACCGGGCCGGTCGCGCGCGGCCCGCCGGCCGGATCCGCCCCCATCGACGCCTCGCGCGCGCTGCTATGGTGCACGATCCCAAGGAGAGACCCCCATGAGCCAGATCCGATTCGACAACCGCGTCGCCGTCATCACCGGCGCCGGCGGCGGCCTCGGCCGCACCTACGCCCTCGAGATCGCCCGCCGCGGGGGCAAGGTCGTCGTGAACGACCTCGGCGGGGCGGCCGACGGGACGGGCAAGGGCTCCAGCATGGCCGACCAGGTCGTCGCCGAGATCGCGAAGGCGGGGGGCACGGCGGTCGCGAACTACGACTCCGTCGCGACGCCGCAGGGCGGTGAGGCGATCATCAAGACGGCGCTCGACAACTTCGGCCAGGTCGACATCGTCGTGAACAACGCGGGCATCCTGCGCGACAAGTCCTTCGCGAAGCTCTCGCCGCAGGAGCTCGAGATCGTCCTCGACGTCCACCTGAAAGGCGCCTTCTTCGTCTCGCAGCCCGCCTTCCGCGCCATGAAGGAGCGCAACTACGGCCGCTTCGTCCACACGGCGTCGGCCGCCGGCATCTTCGGCAACTTCGGCCAGACCAACTACGGCGCGGCCAAGATGGGCATGGTCGGCCTCTCGAACGTGATCGCGGTCGAGGGCGCGAAGAACAACATCAAGTCGAACGTGATCGCCCCGATCGCGCGCACGCGGCTGACGGAAGAGCTGCTCGGCAAGCTCGCCGACATGTTGAAACCGGAGTTCGTGACGCCGCTCGTCGTCTATCTCTGCTCGGAGCAGTGCGACGTGACCCACTCGATCTACTCGGTCGGCGGCGGGCGTTACGCGCGGATCTTCATCGGCATGGCGAAGGGCCATTTCGCGGGCGTCGGTGCCGACGTATCGGCCGAGGACATCGCCGCGAACTGGAGCGCGATCCACTCCGACAAGGACTACACGATCCCCGACTCGATCGCGGCGGAGATGCAGGCCCTGATGGCGGCGGTGAAGGGGTAGGCCTGAGCGGCGGTCGAGAGCCCTAGGACTTCTCGAGCATCGCGTCGAGCACGGGCCACTGGATCGCGGTCTGGGCCGCGAAGGCCTGGAGCAGCAGCTCCCGGTCCTCGTCGCCGTCGGCGGCGCGGAAGCGCGTGACTTTCTCGCGCAGCTCTTTCTCGGCCGGACTCGGTGTCACGTCGGCCTTGAGAATGCCCTCCTCGTGCTCGAGTCCGAGCAGGTCGAGCCACTCGGCCAGCAGATCGAGCCGGCATTTCAGGAAGTAGACCGCGAGCAGCTCCTCGGCGAGGGGGTTGGAGCCCGTGCGTGAGAGCGCGCGCCGCACCGACGAGACGCGCATCTCGAGCGGCTGCTTCAACAGGAACTGGGGTCGGAACTTCAGCGCGATCGCGGCCGCGGCGACGGTCTGCTTGACGGCCTCGGGCGATTGCTGCGAGATCTTCTCCATGATCTGGCCGCATTTCTCCTGGCTCATCGCCGCGAAGATCTGATTGGGTCGCATCGCTTCTCCTCCGGCCCGGAGAGGGCTCGGGCGTGCGGGTTGTAGCATGCCGGCCGCGCCCGTGGCGACGAATCGGGACCGCTGCGCTCAGGCGCGCGGGCGCCGCCAGGCGATCTGTACGGCGATGCCGAGCGTGCAGACGAGGGCGGCGGCGAGGGCGGAGTGGAGCGCCGTGATCTCGACCGGGAGCCGCAGCAGGACGTTCGCCACACCGACGCCGACCTGGCAGAGGGCGAGGGCGCTCGCGAGCCCGAGCCAGCGCGAGAGCGCGGGATGGCGGCGGGCCAGGAACGCGGTTGCGAGGAGTGCTCCGAGCAGGCTGTAGCCGACGGTGCGATGAAGGACGTGCAGGCCCTGGATGCCGGTGAAGGTCGGGAAATACTCGCCGTTCATGCAGGTCGGCCAATCCGGGCAGACGAGTCCGGCGTAGCTCGACGAGACGAGCCCGCCGAGGACGATCTGGCAGATCAGCAGGCCGGCGACGGCGGTCGTGGCCACGCGCTCGAGCCGGCTTGCGGCTCGCTCGCTCGGAACCGTCGTGGACCCGCTGCGCTCGCCGACGCGGCGCCCGATCAGGACGAGGGCCAGCGCGAAGGCGTTGCCCGTCACGAGGTGGGACGTGACGGTCCAGGAGGCGAGCAGCTGCAGGACGGTCAGGCCCCCGAGCACGATCTGCAGGGCGAGCAGGCCCGCGGCCAGAGCGAGGGCGGTGCGGAGTCGCGGACCCAGCACCGGCTGCCGAAGGGTCGCTCGGGCGAGCAGGACGAAGAGGATCGCGACGCTTCCGGCCAGCACCCGGTGGCCGAACTCGAAGGCGACCTTGAAGTCGAGGCGGGGGATCACGTCGCCAAAGCAGAGGGGCCAATCCGGGCAGGCGAGGCCGGCGCCGTGGGCCCGGACGAGGGCGCCCAGGACCACCAGGACGTAGGTCAGACCCGCGAGCGCAAAGAAGGAGCGGGCCAGCTTGCGGCTTTCGGCCTCGTCGATCGAGAAACACTCGTTCGCTGCCGGGGAACCCAAGAGGCGCTGCTCCCGATTGGTGGACCCGGAGCGTTGTGACTCGACCGGGTCCGGGCGAGCGGACTCTAGAGGAGGCCGCATTCCCGCAGAAGAGGCGGCCCCGCCTGGAATCGCTGCAGCATCAAAAAAGCAGCTCGCCCGAGCGGCCCCCATGGGGTCCGGGTCGAGCCGCGGGGATCTCGCGGTCCATCGGATCCAGTCTTCAGATCTCGCGAACCGGCGTCGATAGAGAGCCTGTTATGGTCGAAGCCCAAATGAACCGTGATCAAAACGATGACCCGCGCAAGCTCTCCGCGATGATCGCGCGGGTGAGCGACCTCGCCACCCACCACGCGGTCTGCTCCGTCGTGGTCGGGGTGGCGGCCGAAGAGGGCGACCTCTTCTTCCCCGACTACGTCGACTATCTGGTCAGCGCGCTCCGCGTGGAGGACCAGATCTTCCGCATGACGCGCGAGCGGGCGCTGCTCTACCTCTCGGACGTCGATGCGGCCGGTGCCGCCGAAGTCCTGGTCCGGATCTACTCGGAGTTCTGCAAGGAATTCCCGTCGGCCCACAGCCCCGAGTTCGAGCAGCGCATGCTCGAGATCCGGCCCGGCGTCGGACCCATCTCGGTCAAGGACGTGCTGACCTCTGTCTTCGGGGCCCCCGAATCGGTCCACTGACCGGGCTACTCGGGTCGTGTGCGCGGACGGTCGCGCGACTCAGCTCCTGAAAAACAGTCCCCGCAGCCGGATCGCGAAGGGGCCTGGGCGGCCATCGCCGATCGGCGCGCCATCGAGCTCCACGATCGCCACGGCTCCGCGCACACTATTGGTCGCGATCAGCTCCCCGGCCGAGGCGAGCTCGTCTCGCTCGATCTCGACGGACTCGCGGATCTCCGGCGCGAACTCGCGCACGATCTCGAGGGCGAGGCCCTCGACCCCGCCCAGGCTTCGCGCGGGTGTTCGGGCGAGCCCGTCCCCGCTCACGACGATCAGATTCGAGCGGCTGCCCTCGACGAGCCGACCGGCGGCGTCGAAGAGCAGGACCTCATCGACACCGGCGCTCGCCCGCTCGCCCCGGGCCTCGTCGTAGGCCGGCACGCCGAGCGCCTTGACCCCGAGCGCCTTCCTGTTGGGGCGATCGGCGGGACCCGGGTGCACGGTCTTCGCCGTGGCGACGCGCCAGGTCCGCGCGTCGGGGCCGAGGGGGCGCGTGGTCGCGCGCAGCGTGGGCCGCGCATCGCCCGCGCTGGCCCACTCGACCCGCACGACACCGTCGCCGCGGCGGAGCGCGGCCCGGACGACGGCCAGGGCGAGGGCCTCGACCGCGCGTCGATCCGGGAGCGGGAGCGAGAGCCGTTCGGCATCGCGCCTCAAGCGCCCCGCATGCCGCTCCAGGCGCTCGATCCGACCGGCGCTGACGCGCGCGGTCGTGTAGCAGCCGGTCGGTCCCATCGCGCGCGGGCGGCCGGAGGCCTAGCGCCCCTCGATCGGGACATACTTCGCGTTCGTCGCGCCCGTGTAGATCTGGCGCGGGCGGCCGATCTTGAAGGAGGGATCCTGGTGGAGCTCCTTCCACTGGGCGATCCAGCCCGGCAGCCGGCCGATCGCGAACATCGCCGTGAACATGTTGGCCGGCGTGCCGATCGCGTTGTAGATGACGCCCGAGTAGAAGTCGACGTTCGGGTAGAGCTTGCGCTCGACGAAGTAGTCGTCCTTCAGCGTGATCTCCTCGAGCTCCTTCGCGATCTCGAGCAGCTTGCTGTGGACGCCCATCCGCTCGAGCACCTCGTCGCAGGCCTTCTTGATGACCTTCGCCCGCGGATCATGGTTCTTGTAGACCCGGTGGCCGAAGCCCATGAGGCGCGCGCTCTCGTCGCCGCTCTTCGCGCGCTCGAGGTAGTCGCGGGCGCTCGTCCCCTCTGCGGCGATCGACTCGAGCATCTCGATCACGGCCTGGTTGGCGCCGCCGTGCAGCGGTCCCCAGAGCGCATTGATCCCGGCCGAGATCGTGCCGAAGAGGTTCACCATCGAGGAGCCGACGAGGCGCACGGTGCTCGTCGAGCAGTTCTGTTCGTGGTCCGCGTGCAGGACGAAGAGCAGGTCGAGGGCCTTCTTCACGACCGGGTCGACCTCGTACTCCTCGCAGGGATTTCCGAACATCATGCGCAGGAAGTTTCCGACGTAGTCGATGTTGTTGCGCGGATAGAGGAAGGGCTGGCCGATCGAGTGCTTGTAGGCGTAGGCCGCGAGGGTCGGCAGCTTCGCGATCAGGCGAATGATCGAGATGTCGATCTGGGCGGGATCCCGGGGATCGAGGGAATCCGGGTAGAAGGTCGCGAGCGCGCCCACCGTCGTCGAGCACGCGGCCATCGGATGGGCGTCCTTCGGCAGCGCCGTGTACATCCGCTTCAGGTCTTCGTGGAGCATCGTGTGGCGGCGGATCGCCGTCTCGAAGCGCTCGAGCTCGGTCCGGGTCGGGAGCGTGCCGTAGATCAGGAGGTAGCTGACCTCCATGAAATTCGATTTAGCAGCCAGATCCTCGATCGGAATGCCGCGGTAGCGGAGGATGCCCTCCTCGCCGTCGATGTAGGTGATGGCGCTCTGGCAGGAGCCGGAGTTCGCATAGCCCGGGTCGAGGGTGATGTGGCCCGTCTTCGCCCGCAGCTTCGTGATGTCGATGGCGCGCTCGCCCTCGCTGCCGATGACGATCGGAAACTCCCAGGACTTGTCCCCGATCCGCAGCTCCGCCTTTTCCTCGGCCACCCTGGCTGCCGTCGGCGTGGCAATCGGCTCGTTTTTTCGGGGCATCGGAGTCTCCTTTTGCGGGCGTGATGCGGGCAGATGCGGGCGCGGGCGAGAGTTCGAACGGGGCGCGACGCAGATCGGCTTTGCCCGAGGAGCGAGTTTCGCCAAAGTAGCGGACGAAGCCGTCGGCTTCAGCCCCGAAACGCGATCGATCGGGTGTCTTGGCGCACACTTCGCCGCGCTGCCGAAAGGCGATGGAGGCGGTCCGAACGATAGGCGCGCCCCTATGGGGCAGCCGAACCCGTCGGGGCACCCGCTGCCGTTTGTGCCAGGACGAGCGCACGCCGTCCACTTCGGAATCGCTCGACCACCGCGAGCCCGAGCGGCGGGCCGAGTCGGTCGAGGTCGCCGGCGCGCATCAGGATCATGCGGCCTTCGCCTGCGAGAAAAAGCCTGGCCTCCGCTTCGCTCTCGATCGAACGGGCGCGTCGATCCCCGTAGTAGGGGATCGCGCCCGCGAGGGGGCGAAGCCCGTAGAGGGCGACGATCTCGTCCGGGCGGGTGTGGGCTGCGATCGCCCGGGCGATCGGCCGCGGCGACTTCTCGGAGTCGAGTCGGGGCAGCACGAAGACGAATCCCGCGAACTCGACGATCGCGACCGTGCCGATCGCCCAGGCGAGGGCTCGCGTGCGGCGCCGCTCGGGATTCGGGCTGCCGGCCGCGCGCGGAACGCCGAGCGCGCAGGCGAGCGCCAGCGCGGGAAAGATCGGCAGCAGGTAGAGCCCGCGCTTGCCCGCCGAGAGGCTGAAGAAGGCGAGGGGGACGAGGATCCAGCAGGCGAGGAAGCGGGCGGTCGCGCCGTCGGAAAGCCCCGCGCGGGTGGCGGCGGGCTCCGGCGCGCGGGCTGCGCGCGCGAGGGTGGCGACCGCGGCCGGGAGGAGCAGTGTCCACGGCATGAAGTCGAGGGGCAGCTGATAGGCGTAGTAGTAGAACGCCCGCGCGTGGGAGGTCCCCGAGAAGAAGCGCGCGAAGACGTTCGTCCCGACGGCCTCCCGGGCGAAGCCGTCGGGCGCGAGCGCCGCCGCAGCGCCGATCCAGAGCAGCAGCGGAGCGATCGAGAAGAGCCCTGCCCAGAGCGGAGCCAGACTCCGGAACGCCGCCAGCCGCCCTTCCCAGGCGAGGTAGACCGCGAACACGAGCAGGGGAAGCCAGCCGACGGGCCCCTTGACGAGGGCTGCGGCCCCGAGCGCCGTGTGCAGGCCAACGAGCAGCGCGGGATGCCGGCGCGCCCCTTCGACGCCGCCCCGGCGCGTCTCGAGGAACAGGAAGATCCCGATCGCCAGCAGCTCGCAGGCACACAGCAGCACGTCGAGCTGGGCGCGCCGGGCGGTGAAGGCGAATCGGAAGCTCGTGGCGAGCAGACCCGCGGCGAGCCAGGCCAGGGCGCCGGGCAGCCGCGCCAGGCGGGCGATCCAGTAGGTCCCCATCACACACGCGACGCCCGCCAGCGCCGAAGGCAATCGCGCGGCGAGCTCGTCGACCCGGCCCGTGGCGAGACCCAGGGCCGCCGCCAGCCAGAAGTAGAGCGGCGGCTTCTGGCTGTAGGGCTCGTCGTTCAGGTGCAGCAGGAGCAGGCCGCCCGCGCCGTGGCGGCCGCTTCGAAGCTCCTCGGCGATCGCCGCATAGCGCGGCTCATCGGGGGCCCACAGATCGATGTTCGCGAGATCCGTCGTGAAGAAGATCGTGGCGCCGAGCAGGGCGATCCAGGGGAGCAGCGCGCGGCGCGGACCCGCTCGCAGCACTTCGCCGCCCGGGTCGGCGAAGCGGTCCTCCCGATCGAGCGATCGGACGTCGATTTCGGGGGGGTTCTGCACGGGCGGCTTCTTCACGGGCAGCTTCTTCACAGGGAAGATCGACGGTAACGTCCCTGCCAGGGAGATGCCGTGTGTCGAATTCCGGGGAGCGAGCGCGAGACGAGCGGGGGATCGCTGCCGAGCTCGAAGCGCTCGTCCGCGACCCGGCGGTCCGGCCGCGAGTGATCGCAGAGCTCCTCGATGCGCTGCCGGCGGGCCTGCGCACGGCGGTCGTGCGAGCCCTGTCGCGCGCGGGCCAGCGGAGGCTCTACGAGAAGGTGCGCGATTTCGCGGCCGTCGAGCTCCGGGAGCTGGTGCCCCCCGATCGGCGTGCGCTCGACACCGTTCGCCATCGGGGCCGCAACACGCTCCCGGCCTTCCGGCTCTTCGAGAAGCATTTCTGCCGCCTGCCCGGAGCTCTGCCGGATGCCCCCGATGCGCTGGCCGGATTCAACTTCCAGGCGCTCTCGGGACTCACGGGGCCCGGTTATTTCATGGCGGTCGCGGATCCGGAGCGGCCCGAGGTCCTGGTCGACTACCGGCGGCTGCCCCCGACGCGGCCCGCGCACTGGCCCGCGATCCGTTCGAACGAGTCCGGGCTCGCGCGCTTCGTCTACGGCTTCATGGTCGATCGGCTGCGGCGCGTCTCGCGGGACGTGACGATCGGCTCGGCGGCGCGCAATGGGCGCGAGCTCGGCAGCTACTTCGTGCTCAATCGGGAGGACTAGCCCGATGCCGTGGCTCTCGGTCGTCATCCCGTTTCGAGACGAGGCGCCGTCCCTCGCGGAGCTGCATGCGGAGCTCGCCCGCGTGCTCGATCGGTTTGCGTTCGAGTCCGAGATGATCTTCGTCGACGACGAGAGTACGGACGCGGGGGGTGTCGTCGTCGGGCTTCTGGCGGCGCAGGACGCGCGGGTCCGGCTGCTGTCGCTGTCGCCCCATTCGGGTCAATCGGCGGCCCTCGAGGCGGGTTTTCGCGCGGCGCGGGGTGAGATCGTCGCGACACTGGACGCGGACCTGCAGAACGATCCCGCCGATCTGCCGGCCCTCGTCGCGGCCCTCGCGGAGGCGGATTGCGTCTGCGGCGTGCGGGTCGAGCGCCGGGACCGCTTCTCCGCGCGCGTCGCCTCGCGGCTCGCGAACGGCATCCGCCGGCGTGTGCTCGGCGATGGCATCGCGGACATCGGCTGCTCCCTGCGCGTGATGCGGAGGGCGCCGCTCGAACGCCTCAAGCTCTTTCGCGGGGGCCACCGCTTCCTGCCCGTGCTGCTCGCGCTCGAAGGTGCGCGCATCGTCGAGCGGCCCGTGCGCCACCGCCCGCGGCGCCACGGGCGCTCGAAATACGGCATCTGGATGCGCTTGCGGGTCGTCTGGGCCGATCTGCTCGGCGTCGCATGGCTCGCGCGGCGCGTCGCGCGCTACGAAGTGAAGGAGCTCAGCCGACGCGCTTGACCGTGAAGCCCCGGGTCTCGAGGGCTCGGACGAGCGTGTCGCGGTGCTCGCCCTGGATCTCGATCACACCGTCCTTGACCGACCCGCCGGTTCCGCAGCTGCGCTTCAGCTCGGCGGCGAGGGCCTTCTGCGCGTCGTCGCCGCCGGGCACGCCGGAGACCGTCGTCACGACCTTGCCGCCGCGGCCCTTCGTCGATCGGCCGACCCGCACGACCCCGTCGCTCGCCTTGACCGATCCATGAAGGGCCGATCCATGAAGGGCCGGGTCGGCCTCTTCGCGGGCGGCGATCCGGGCGCGCGCTCCCTTGCCTCGGCATTCGCAGGCCGAGATGCGCCGGCCACACGCGGGACAGATGCGCCCCGCATCGCTCGAGTAGACGAGCCGATCCCCGGGCTCGCGCTTCAAGGCGCCGAGCGGGCGCCGAGCAGGCGCCGGTGATCGACCATCATGCAGCGGTCCTGGATCACTTCGATGCCCGCGTCGCGCAGGCGCTGGGCGGACGGCCCGTGGTGGATCCCGAGCTGCATCCAGACCGCTTTGGGTCGCGGCTTCATCGACAGGATCTCGTCGACGTGGGCCGGCACGTGCTCCGATGCGCGGAATAGATTGACGATGTCGATCGCCCCCTCGACCTGCGAGAGGCTCGCCCGGCACGGCTCACCCAGGACGGAAGCGAGCTTCGGATTCACGGGGACGATCCGGTAGCCCGCCTTCTGCAGGTACTGCGGAATGCGGAACGCGTCCTCTTGCTCGCGGTCCTTGATTCCGACGACCGCCACCGTGCGCGCCGATTCGAGGAGCGCCTTCAAACTCTCGTCGCTCTGCACGTCGCTCTCTAGCTTGCTCTTCACGTCGCTCGTCACCTTGCTCTTCACCTTGCTCGTCACTCCGCCTCGCCCCTCCGGTCGACGACCGCAGCCCGACGTTAGCGATTTTTCCGCTCGCCGCGCCGCCGGCCGATGCGCGCGCATGCCCGCAAACGCCGGTCTTTGCCCGATTCCGAACGCAGAAACCGTCGACACCCCGGGGCGCAGGGGATACGGTCCCCGCCATGCAGAAAACCCGTCGCTTCACATCGATGGCGCTGGCCGCGATCGGAATCCTCGTCGTCGCGCCCGCTTTCGGGGAAACCTCGGAGCGCGCGCAGACCCCGGTGATCCCCGAAGCCTCCACGCTGAAGGATCCCGTCGACGCGCTGACCACGGTGACCCTCGAGAACGGCCTGAAGGTCCACCTGCTCGAGGACCACCACACGCCCGTCGTCGCCTTCCAGGTCTGGGTGAACGCGGGCTCCGCCGACGAATCCTTCTACACGGGGATCGCCCATCTCTTCGAGCACATGATGTTCAGGGGCTCGAAGAACGTCGCCGACGACCTCCACGCCCAGCTCATCACCGAGCGCGGCGGCATGATCAACGCCTACACGAGCCGCGACGTCACCGTCTACCACGAAGACGTGACGCGGGAATCGCTGCCCCTCGTGATCGACCTCGAGGCGGAGCGCTTCGCGAACCTCATCATTTCGCCGGAGATCCTCGAGGCCGAGCGGCAGGTCGTGATCGAGGAGCGACGGCTCCGGACCGAGGACAGCCCGGATGGCCTCGCCTTCGAGATGCTCGCCGCCCTCGCCTGGCAGGCGCATCCGTATCGCTGGCCCACGATCGGATGGCGGAGCAACATCGAGCACGTGAAAGTCGAGCAATGCCGCGCATTCTTCGACACCTATTATGCGGCGAATAATCTCTCGATCGTCATCGTCGGGGATTTCGATACCACGGGGACCCTCGCGCGGATCCGTCGGACCTTCGGCAAGCTGAAGCCCGCCCCGGAGATCCCGCGCAACACGACCGCGGTCGAAGAGCAGCGCGGGGAACGGCGCGGGGACGTCTTCTTCGAGCTGAACACGCCGATCCTGATGGCCGGCTGGCATGCACCGCCGACGGGTCACCCCGACGGCGAGGCCCTCGACATCGCGAGCACGATCCTGTCGGAGGGCAGAACGGGCCGGCTCTACCGCTCGCTCGTCTACGAGAAGGAGAAGGCGCTCTACGCGGTGGGGGGATACATGGAGCTCAATCGCGCGGGGCTCTTCTACGCCCAGGCGGCGGCGCGGCCGGGTGTGTCCCTCGACGAGGTCGAGACGCTCTTCATGGCCGAGATCGATGCGGTCGCGGCGCAGGGCGTGACCGAAGAGGAAGTGGCGCGCGCGCGTCAGCAGCTGGAGGTCTCGCTCGTTGACGGGCTCGGGACGAACCACGCCCTCGCGGCGCGCATCGGCCGGGAGATGGTCGCCTACGATCGCGTGCGCCCGCTCTCGGAGCGCATCCTCGCGATCCGGGCCGTGACGGCGGCGGACGTGCAGCGTGTGGTCAAGACCTATCTGCGGGCCGAGACGCGCACCGTCGTCCACGTGATCGCGCCGCCTGCGGTCGCGGATGCCGAAGTTTCCGTGAAGAAGGAGGGTGCGCGATGAGCATCGATCGTGACGCCCGCTTCGCTCGTTGCGCCCGCGCCTTGCCCGCCGCGCTGGCGATCACGCTCCTGCTTTCGGGCTGCGGCCTCTTCGCAACGCGTCCCGCCTGGGAAGAGCCGCCGCCGGCGCCGGCCGTGGGGCCGATCGTGTCCGCCGAATTCCTCCATCGCACGACGCTTCCGAACGGGATCGAGATCATCGTGCTCGAGGACGCGCGCCTGCCGCGGGTCTCCCTCGGCATGTCCGTTCGTCGCGGCGCGGGCAGCGTCGATCCGGCGAAGGCCGGGGTCGCTGCGTTGGCCGCCGAGGTGATGCAGCGCGGCGCGGGTGAGCGCGACGGGCTGGCGCTCGCGCAGGTGATCGAGGACGTGGGCGCTTCGCTGTCGGTCTCCGCGAGCTGGGACGCGACGACGGTCTCGCTCTCGGGCCTTTCGAAGGACCGGGCACTCTTCCAGGAGATCCTTGCCGACGTGACGCTCCGGCCTCGTTTCGACGAGGCGGAGTTCGAGAAGGCGCGCGGAGAGCATCTCGCCGGCCTGGCGGCGGCGATGGACGAGCCGGCGACCCTCGTCCGCTGGCATTTCCTGCGCGCGCTCTACGACGGGCATCGCTACGGCCTTCCCGAGGAGGGCTCAGCGGAGACGCTCGCGTCGCTTCATGTCGAAGACGTGCGCGCCTATTGGACGACGCGGTTCGTAGCGCGGAACGCGATCTTCTGGGCGGTCGGCGACGTCGAGGCCAACGCCTTCGTGCGCGAGATAGCCGCGCGCTTCGGGGGACTCCCCGACGTCGCGCCCCGCGCCGATACGCCGGCCCCGCCGCCCCGCACGCCCGAGACGCGCCGAGTGGTCGTTGTCGACAAGCCCGACCTCGTCCAGGCCCACATCCTGATCGGCCACGAGGGCATCGCCCGCAGCGAGCCGGAGCGCATCCCGATCGATCTGATGAACGACGCTCTCGGCGGGAGCGGCTTCTCCTCGCGGCTGATGAAGGTCGTGCGGGGCCAGAACGGACTGACCTACGGCGTCGGCTCCGGCTTCTCGCTCCGGCGCCAGCCCGGACCCTTCCAGATCTCGACGTTCACGAAGGTCGAGACCGTGCGGCGCGTCGTCGACCTCGTGCTCGGTGAGATGGAAGCCATCCGCGAGGCCCGGCCGATCGACGAGGTGGAGCTCGCCAAATTCGTCAGCTACAGCGTGGGCAGCTTCGGCCTCTCCCTCGAGACTTCGGGGGCGATGCTCGCATCGCTCGTCGATCTCGAGGTCCACGGCCTGCCCGACGATTCCCTCGACACCTTCCGGGGTCGGGTCGGCGCGGTCAAGCTCGAGGAGGTTCGGGCCGCGGCGAAGGCACGCCTGCACCCGGAGCGCGTCGCGATCGTCGTCCTGGGACCGGCGAAGGATCTCGTTCCCCAGCTCGAGGGACTCGGGACGGTCGAGGTCGTGAAGCCCTGACCGGCGCCGCTCCTCACTGACAGGATCACTGACCGAAGATGTCGAGGATGTCGCTTCCCCGCACATAACGGGACGGGTGGACGGTTTCGGCCAGCTCTTCGAGGGCGATGCCGTCGGGCTGGATCTTGCGAAGCCAGCCGTGCTGGATCCGCTTGTACTCGCCCGGCGAGAGGCCGAGCCGGCGGTGGTAACGGAACAGCGCGTCGAGATCCTCGAGCGTCGTATAGGCCTCGATCAGGCTGCTCGGCCGATTCTTGACGAACCGCCGCAGCTCGAACCCGATCACGCGCTGGGCGCGGTGGGTCTCGAGGTACTGGTCGAGGGCGTTCTGGAGGACGGCGCGAACCTGTCCGGTGCGCGCGTCGTCCACGCCGAAGAGCTGCTCGTAGAGGGCGATCGCCTCCTCCGCGTCCTGCGCGTCGAGGCGGGATTCGGTGACGACCGCGCTCTCGCCGTCGCTCGCGAGCCCCCG
>JANMTD010000096.1:0-10564 GCA_031390075.1 Deltaproteobacteria bacterium
GAGCTGATAGGCGTCGCGCGCCGTCGGGGCTCTCGGCGCGAGGGCGGCGCGCGAATCGAGCCGGCAGACGATCGCGGGGCCGACCCGGGGCGGTGTCCGCGGTCGCTCGATCGCAATCTCGACGCCGCAGCTCGCACGCCAGCTTCGCTGGAGAGCCTGGGCAGCGATCAGGAGGGAGCGCTCGAGGCTCGAGTCCGTCCCGCGGACGGGCGTCGGGGCCGGAGCCGGGAGGAAGAGCGGCAGCTCCGGCGGGAGCTTCAGCTCGCCGCGTCGGCGCCGGACGCTCTTCGGTGTCGGAAGGAGGGGCGGGAGGCCCGTACTCTTCGCGCGCTTCGACGTCGCGCGATCTTCACTGCGCATGCGGGTCCCCATCGGACGCGCAGTGTACGCCGGCCGGACAGGCGCCCGAAACAGGGGCCCGAAATGCAAAGCGCCCGAGCTGGCTCCTCGCACGAGTTGTGCGAAGGGAGGGGTAGCCAGCCCGGGCGCGAGAATGGGGGCCCGCTCCTCGGAGACGCCCCACGATCAACGCATCCAGGTAGAGCAATCACCGTGCCAGATCGGGGCTAAAAAACCCTGTTTCAACCTGGAGGGTTTCCTGCGGTCGCGAAGGTCGCGAGCCGGAAGCGGCGCTGCATGCGACTGGAAGCGAGCGGGCAGGCGTGCGCCGAGGGTGACCCAATTTGTCGCGCCGCGCGCCGCGTTTAGGCCGCCGAGGTCCCCGCTCGAGGGCGGTTCAGCTCGCGCGGAGCTCTCCGCGGACCCGGGCCGAGAGGGCGGCGATATGGGCCGGCGTCGTCCCGCAGCAGCCGCCCACGATCACGGCGGGCTGCGCGAGCCAGTCGCCGAACGCGTTCGCAAAGGCGACCGGATCGGTCGACCCGTCGCGGGCGAAGCCCGTGCGCGCCTCGGGCTGGCCGAGGTTGGGCGAGACCAGCAGCGCCGTTCTCAGGCCCGCGAGCGCGCGACGACAGGCGTCGAGATTCGCGATCGGAAGGCAATTCACACCGACCGCGGCCGCCCCCAGATCCCGGACCTCCGCGGCCGCTTCCGCGAGCGGCTCGCCCGAGAGGAGCCGGGCCCCGTCCCAGGCGACGAAGGAGACGGCGAAGGGGAGACCGGTTCGGCTCGCCGCGTGGGCGGCGGCGCGCGCCTCCCGGACGCTGTTCATCGTTTCGACCAGGATCAGGTCGACGCCGGCTTCGCCCAATAGATCGGCCTGGCGCCCGTGTTCGATGGCGAGCTCGGTGTCCGAGGGGACGAGGTCGGGGCGATAGCAGTCCTCGAGGGGCGGGAGCGAGCCGGCGACCCAGCTCGGTCGGCGTGCGCTGCCGCGGCGATCGATCCGGCGGTCGATCGAGGCCAGCCGGGCGAGCTCGACCGCAAAGCGTGTCAGGCGCGCGTCGCTCTCGAAAAGTCCGGCGCGGGCGAGGGTCCGCTGTTGCGTCCGAAAGGTGTTGGCCGTGACGATCTCGGCGCCGGCCTCGAGCTGGGCGGCGTGGATCCGGAGCAGGCATTCCGGGGCCTCGAGCAGCGCGTGGGTCGACCAGAGCGGAAGCCCCGTCGCGAGGCCGGCCCGCTCGAGCTCGGTTCCCGTCGCGCCGTCGAGAACGAGGGGCCCGCCGCGGCCCGCGAGACGGTCTGCGAGCGCCTCGCACGCGGCGCGTGCGGCGGCCGGTGTCCGCTGCGCGATCCGCGCAAGTCCTTGTCCCCGCTCGTCTTCCAGCGTCATCGATCGCCCGACCTCGCGACCCGCTGCGGGCCGCGCAAGCGCCTGTTTACACCCTCGGAGTGGATTCCCGCGGTGGCGAGGATGCGCTACCCACGGTGCCTGCGCGAATCCCGGAGAGGCCCTTGAAAGAGCAGCTCGACCCCACGATCCCCGCGGATCGATCGCTCGCGGTCTTCTGCGATTTCGACGGCACGTTCTCGGTCCAGGACGTCGGTTCGACCCTCGCCCGCCAGCGGCTCGCCGAGCGGCGTCGACAGCTCTGGTCCCGCTTCGAGAAGGGCGAGTTCACGGCCTGGAGCTACGTCGTCGAGCTCTTCGACGGCTTCGAGCTGCCAGAGGCGGAGCTCGTCCGCTTCCTGCACACGATCACCCTCGACCCCGGTGCGCGCGCCCTCGTCGAATGGTGTGGCGCGCAGCAGGTCCCCTTCCAGATCCTGTCCGACGGCTTCGACTGGAATCTCGAGCGCCTCCAGGAGATCCACGGCATCCACTTCGCCTACCGCGCCAATCACCTCGAATACCACGGCGACACCTGGCGCATCGCGCCCGGCGGACCGGATCCCGAATGCGGCTGCGGCACGGGAACCTGCAAGCGCAGCCTGATCTCCGCCTATCGAAAGCAGCATCCCGGCGCGTTCTGCGTCCACATCGGCAACGGGCGGGTCTCCGATCAGTGCGGCGCCCTCGAGGCCGATCTCGCCTTCGCGAAGGACACCCTCGTCGACGCATTGCGCGAGCGCGGCCGCGCCTTCATTCCCTTCACGACCCTCGACGACGTGCGCCGCGCGCTCGACGCCGGCCTGCGCGCGGGGCGAGAGCCCGGAACACGATGAGCGCCGAACCGGGATCTCGAGCCCGTGTCGCCGTCGTCGGCGCGGGCCTGTCCGGCCTGCGCGCCGCGTGGCAGCTCGTGCGGCGTGGCTTCGACGTCGAGGTCTACGAGGCCCGCGAGCAGATCGGCGGCCGCGCGGGCGGACAGTGGCAGTCGGGCCACTGGATGGACTCCGCCTGGCCCGTCCTCGACGCGAGGAACGTGTCGCTCCTGCGCTGGGCCGTCGAGCTCGGCCTCGGCGACGACATGCTGCCGCTGCGGCCCGTCCAGGTGAACGCCTGGCACCGCGGCCGCGCGCATCCGATCGAGCCGACGAGCCTGCGCGGTGCGGCGTGGATCCCGGGTTGGCCGCTGCTCCAGACGCCGAAGCTGCTGCGCTGGCCGCGCTTGATGTCGCGTTATGCGCCCCAGCTCGACGCCCGCGCGCCCGAGCGGGCGGCCGCCCTCGATTTCCGAAGCGTGCGCGACCACGTCGAGCTCTACTTCGGGAGCCCTGCCCTCGACCTCTGGCTGACCCCGGAGCTCCAGGCGAGCTACGGCGACTCGGTCGAAGATCTCTCCCGCGTCGTGCTCCTGCAGTTCGCGAAGGCGCGGGGACTCGGCGAGCGGCGGCCCGGGCTCGCGGGATTGCCGCGGCGACCGCTCTTCGATCTCGCGCAGGCGGCGGCGGAGGGGCTGCGGATCTTTCGCAGCACGGCGGTGAACCGGATCGACGAAGAGCCGTCGGGTGGCTACCGGATCGAGGCGATCGACGGGGGCGGCACGCGCAGCGAGGCGTCCTTCGACGCGGTCGTCATGGCGTTGCCGGCGCGCGAGGCCGTGCGCGTCGCGGGGCGTCTCGTCACGACGGCCGAGCACGACTACTTCGCGCAGGTGCGGGAGCGGTCGCTGACCTGCCTGGCGGTCGCGGTGGACGGTGTCGACGGCGGCGTTCCCCAGGAGATCCGCTTCGCGCGGGGTGATGCGTCGCCGCTCGCGGCCTTCGTCATCGAGCCGGGTCAGATCCTCGGCCGCGCGCCGGAGGGGCAGAGCCAGATCGTGGCGCTCGTGCGCGATGCCGTGAGCGAGCGGGCGCTGCGCGAGGCGGACGACGTCGTGACGAAGAGCTGCTTGCGGGCGCTTTCGCGGGCGCGCCCCGGATTCGAGGAGCGCGTGCTCGAGACGCGGCTCTCCCGCGCCCGAGTTCCCTTCTTCGAGGTCGGGAGCTATCGGCGACTCGCGCGCTTCGCGAGCGTGCAGCGCGATCGACGGGCGCTCGGCCGCCGTCTCTACTGGGCGGGCGATCAATACTCGGGCGCCGGCTTCGAGGCCGCGATCCTCTCTGGCGACCGGGCCGCAAGCGACCTCGCCGCGGACTTCGGCTGAGCCTTCAGCCCAGAAAGAGCCGTCAGCTCGCGAAGGCGATGCCGCTCCAGACGGCGATCCCCGCGAAGGCGATCCCCGCGCCCCAGATCAGCAGCAGGAGGCGCGCGCCGTTGCGGTACCCCAGATGTCGCCGCGAGCGGAGGACCACGTCGATCGTCATGCCGAGGATCAGGAGCAGCGCGAGCGCGGCGAAGGGGTTGCGGTCGACGGAGGCCAGGATCATCAGCGCCGCGGTGAAGGCGCCGCCGCTGCCGATGACGACGGCGAGCACGGGCCAGAGCGACGCCTCGCCCATGAACGTCCCGATCAGCTGATCGGCACTGGGAAACCCGTCGTCTTCGGGCGCCTCATTCGAATCTTTATCCGGCTCTCTGTCCGGTTCGTTATTCGACATGGCGCTCAATCCTTTCTCAGGACGACGCGGGTCGCCCCGGCGCCGCCCTCGTCGCGCGCGGCCTCGAGACATTCGACGACCCAGGTCGAGCGCGGCAGGTGCTCGCGCACGGCTCGCCGAAGCGCCCCCGTGCCGATGCCGTGGATCACGCGCAGCTCGTCGCGCCCGTCGACCGCGGCCTCGTCGAGCCCCGCATCGAGCCGCTCGAGTGCCTCCTCGACGTGGAGCCCGCGCAGGTCGATCTCGACGATACCCCCGAGCCGCATCGGCGGAACCGGCTCACGCCGTATGGCCGCAGGCGGGCCCGGTTCCCCGCGTCGCGCGTCCTGGTCTGCCGCGAGCTCGGCTCGGCCGAGCTGCTCGCGCGGGAGTGTGAGCTTCGCGCCCGCAGTCTGGACGCTCACGCGGCCGCGGCGGTCGGGGAGGGCGAGCAAGGTGCCGAGCGCACCCTGGGCGGTGCGCACCGCATCGCCGAGCCGTGCCCGCGGCCAGTCGATCGGGACGAGCGCCGCGGAACGGGGCGAAAGCGGCGCCCGCTCGGGCTCGATGCCGCGCTCTAGCTGCGCCTCGTCGGTCTGCTCGCGCAGGGCCGCGAGCTCTTGTCGGGCATCGGCGGCGCGCCGTGAAGTCGGATCGCGTTGCAGATCGGCGATGATGCGCGCGACGGCGCCGTGGGCGTCGCGGAAGGCCACGTCGAGCTCGCTGCGCATCTCGCCGAAGAGCTGGTCGCGGCGCTCCTGCAGGCGGGCGAGCTTCGTGCGGTATTCCTCGCGGACCTCCTCGCTCTCGATCCGCAGGGCGACGGCGGCGGACTGCTCGGCCTCGAGCATCGCGCGCGAAGCGGAGAGCTCGGTGAGCATGCGGTCGAGGCGGCGGTCCTCGCGGTCGAGGAGCGAGCCGGCCCGTTCGAGAACCCGCGCCGGAATCCCCATGCGCGCCGCGACGGTCGTCGCTGACGACGCGCCCGGTCGACCGATCCGGACGCGGTAGGTCGGCGCGAAGGTCTCGGGATCGAACTCGACACTCGCGTTCGCGAAGCGCGGGTCGAGCTCGGCCATCTCCTTCAACAGGTTGTAATGCGTCGTCGTCACGACGCGGGCCCCCGAGTCCGCGAGGGCTTCGAGGGCGGCCTGGGCGATCGACGCGCCCTCGGCGGGATCGGTCCCGACACCGATCTCGTCGAGACACACGAGGGCGTGGGGCGACGCGATGCGCAGGACTTCCGAGAGGTTCGCCATCGCAGCCGAGAAGGTCGAGAGGCTCTCGGCGAGATTCTGGTGGTCCCCGATGTCGGCCAGCACGCAGTCGAAGAGATCGACCCGGGCAGAGGGATCCGCCGGCACGTGAAGCCCCGCCCGCGCCATCAGGGCCGCCATCGCCATCGCCTTCATCGCCACCGTCTTCCCGCCCGCATTCGGACCCGAGAGAATCAGGATGGAGAAGTCCGCACCGACGCGCAGATCGTTGGCGACACACTGCCCGGCTGCGATCAACGGATGCCGCAGCCCCGGCAGATCGAGCACGCCTTCGCGCCCGACGTGCGGCGCATGCGCGTCCATCTCCCGCGCGAGCGCCCCGCGCGCGAAGGCGAGATCGATCCGGCCGATGCAGTCGAGATCGGACCGTATGCCCGCGGCCTGGGAGGCGACCGCAGCCGACAGCTCGCGCAGCACGCGCAGCGTCTCGCGTTCGACGGTGAGCTCCGCTTCGCGGTGGCGATTGTTCGCCTCGACCATGCCCTCGGGCTCGACGAAGACGGTCGTCCCCGAACGCGACGCGTCGTGCACGATGCCCCGCACGTGGCCGCGGGCGTCGGCGCGCACGGGCAGCACGAAGCGGCCGCTGCGGACGGTGTAGTAGGTGTCCGAGAGGTGGGACGCGAAGTCGGGGTTTCGCAGCTCGCGCTCGATCCGGGTCTGGAGCTCGCCGGACAATCGGGACTGGTCCCGGCGCGCGGCGGCGAGGGCCGCCGAGGCCTCGTCTTTGACCTCGCCGCTCTCGTCGAGGCAGCGCACGAGGCGGGCGACCAGCTCCGGCCGCGGCTCGAGGGGATCGGCGAGGCCCGAGAGCGCCGGCAAGGTCTCGCGGCGGGCCTCGAAGAAACGCGCGGCCCCGAGGATCAGCTTCAGCGTCGTGCGGACGTCGAGGAGCTCCGCAGGCTCGAGCAGACCCCCCTTCTCGGCGCGCGTGAGGCAGGCGTCGAGGTCGACGCAGCCGCCGAGCTCGGGGTGGGTACCGCGGTCGAGCAGGCTGCGCGCCTCGGTGGTTTCGAGGAGCCGGGTCCGGACGCCGTGCTCGTCCGCCTCGAAGAGGGCCAAGCCGTCGCCTGCGGCGATGCGCCGGCTGCCCTGGGCCGTCCGGCAGCGACCGGCGAGGGTGGCCATCAGGCGTGCCCATTCGAGGCTCTCGAGGGTGGAACGGGCAACGGTGAAGGGCTGCTTATCCAGCTCCTGATTCAGCTCCTGATTCAGCATGGCGGGAGTCTACGGGCCTGTTTCGGGGCTCGCCGGGCGGGCGGCCGAGGGGCTGCATTCAAGTTGCCTATGAATGGGCCGAAAACCAGTGCGATGGCGGAGAAACGTCCGACGGAGGCAGCCCTCGAGAGCTCACGCGCGCTCGACGAGATGAGCGCCGAGGAGATGCTGCGGCTGATCCACAGCGAGGATGGGCAGGCCCACGCCGCGGTCGGCCGCGTGATCCCACAGATGGCAGAGGCGGTCGAGGTGCTCGCCTGTGCGCTGCTGGGCGGCGGCCGCTGGTTCAACATCGGCGCGGGCACGAGCGGGCGGATCGGTGTGCTCGACGCGTCGGAGCTTCCGCCGACCTTCGGCGTGTCGGAGCGAAGGGTCCAGGCGTTGATCGCCGGCGGTGATCGCGCCCTGCGCCATGCGGTGGAGGGGGCCGAAGACGATCTCCATGCCGGTGCGTTCGAGCTCGAAGAGCGCGGCGTGACCCTCGGAGACGTCGTCGTCGGGATCTCGGCGAGCGGCACGACGCCCTATGTCCTCGGCGCCATCGAGGCCGCGGCGCGGCTCGGGGCGCGCACGATCGCGATCACCTGTGATCCCGGCTCCCCGCTCGCCGATTCCGTCGAGATCGCGATCCTGCCCGAGGTCGGTCCCGAGGTCGTGACGGGCTCGACGCGCATGAAGGGTGGGCTCGCCCAGAAGATGATCCTCGCGGCGCTCTCGACGGCCGTCATGGTCCGCATGGGCCGCGTGCGCGGAAATCACATGACCCACGTCTCGCCGGTCTCGAGCAAGCTCCGGGAGCGCGCCGTCCGGATCCTGATGGAGCTCGGTGGCGTCGACGCGGCGCGGGCCCAGGACCTGTTGCGGCAGACGGGCGGCTCGGTCGAGCAGGCCCTCAGCGCGATCGAAGCCGAGCGAAGGTCGGACTAGCGCGGTCGGGCCGACAGCTTCGCCGCGTGCTTCAGGTTCTTCGCCTCGGCCGCCAGGATCACCTCTTCGGCGATGTTGGTCGCGTGGTCCCCGACGCGCTCGAGATCCTTCGTGATGAAGATCAGGTCGATCTCCTGCTCCGTGTGCTCGGGGGTCACGGAGAGGCGCCCGATCGCGTCTCGGATGATGCGGCCCTCGAGCTCGTCGATCTTGTCGTCGGCCCCGAGGACCGCCCGCGCGAGCTCGACGTCGAGCTCGCGGAAGGCGCGGATCGCGTTGTGAAGCGCCGTCCGGCTGCCCTCTTCGAGGGCCGCGAGCTCGTCACCGAATCGGATGGGGGAGTGCTGGGAGAGCCGCCGGGCGCAGCCCGCGATGTTGCGCGCGATGTCGCCGATCCGCTCGAGGTCCGTCGCGATCGATTTGATCGCGATGACGTGGCGCAGGTCCGAGGCGACCGGCGCGTCGAGGGCCAAAATCTGGAGCACGAGATCGTCGATCTCGATGTCGAGCTGGTCGATCGCGAGGTCGTCGTGCTTGACCTCGGCAGCGAGCGCGGGGCTCCGTTCCCTCACCGCGCGCAGGCTCTTGGCGAGAATCGCTTCACACAGCTCGGCCATCCGCACAGCGCAGCCGCGCAGCGACTCGAGGTCGCGCTCCACACGAATGTGGACCCGATCCGGCACCTTCAGCCCCCCCGACCGCGTTTCGACCCGGCCGCGGCAGAACTTAGGGTGCCCGACCCGGATCGGAAAGTGAGGCGAATCGATGGCCTTTCGCCGACGCGGCGCAACGCTGAGCTTCGAATTCGTCACGGAACTGTCACAGGGCCTTCAGGGCGAACGCACGGACCGCACGTAACTTCCGCCGCGTTCACATAGGAACTCAAAAAAGGAAATCGATCGATGCATGTCGCCTTCAGGCTTTTCGTCCTCTTCCTGATCGCCGCCCTGTTCACCCCGATCTCCCGCGAGGCCCAGGCCCGGGACCAGATCCACATCGTCGGGTCCTCGACCGTCTTCCCGTTCGCGACCGCGGTCGCCGAGCGCTTCGGCCGCGCCGGCAAGTTCAAGACCCCGGTCGTCGAGAGCACCGGCTCGGGCGGCGGCCTCAAGCTCTTCTGCCAGGGTGTCGGCGAGAAGACGCCGGACGTCGCCAACTCCTCGCGGCGGATCAAGGCGTCGGAGGTCGAGCTGTGTGCCGCCAATGGCGTGAAGCAGATCGTCGAGGTCCGGATCGGCTTCGACGGCATCGTGCTCGCCAGCTCCAAGCGATCCGCCCGGTCGAGCCTCACGCTCCAGCAGATCTTCCTCGCCCTCGCAAAGCAGGTCCCGGTCGGCGGCAAGCTCGTCGCCAACCCCTACAAGCTCTGGAGCGACGTCGACAAGTCGCTGCCTGCCGTCAAGATCGAAGTCCTCGGGCCGCCGCCGACTTCGGGGACGCGGGACGCCTTCGTCGAGATCGCGATGGAGGGCGGTGCGCGAACGATTCCCATGCTCGAGGCCATCCGCGCGAAGGACGAGAAGGCCTTCCAGGCGGTGGCGCATGCGATCCGCGAGGACGGGGCCTACGTCGAGGCGGGCGAGAACGACAACCTGATCGTCCAGAAGCTCGAGGCGAACCCGAAGGCCCTCGGCATCTTCGGCTACTCGTTCCTCGATCAGAACGCAGACAAGATCCAGGGCTCGACCATCGCGGGTATCGAGCCGACCTTCGAGGCGATCGCCGACGGGACCTACGCGGTCTCGCGCTCGCTCTACTTCTACGTGAAGTCGGCCCACATCGGGAAGGTCCCCGGCCTGCGGGAGTTCATCGCCGAGTTCACGAGCGAGACGGCCTCCGGCGGCGAAGGCTATCTGTCGGATCGCGGCTTGATCCCGCTGCCGGAGGCGGACCGCAAGGCGGTGCGCGAGTCGAGCGCCAAGCTGACGCCGCTCAAGCTGTGAGTCGAAGTGCTCCGAGTCCGCGTTCGCGCGCCAGTTCGGGGCGCGAACGCGATCGGCTCTTGAAGGCCTGAAGGCTCAGGCGCTCGGCTGGTCTTCGAGCGCGCGCAGCTTCTTGTTCAGAAGCGCGATCTTCTTCTCGAGCTTCTTGACTTCCTCGAGGCGCGCGAGGTTCAGGCGCGTGTAGACGCGGTCGATGCCGGCGTCGAGGTTCGTCTGGACCCGGGTCTCGAGATCCAGGCGGATCTCCTGCGCGCGCTGGACGGCGGGGAGCTTGCGGAGCTCTTCCTGGATCTGGGCGATGCCCTTCTCGATCCGCTTCTGGCTCTGCTTGCGGAACTTCTCGCTGCGCGACTGGAGCTGGTCGCTCCACTTCTCGAGCTCGGCGTTGATGCGCTCGATGCCCTCGTTGGCCCACTCGGGGCGGAAGTCTTCCCAGTTCCATTCGGTCGCTCGGGCGTTTCGGGTGCTCATGGGCGTGGCTCCTTGGTCGTGTCTCGTCGTGGCTAGACGAATTCGGGGGGCGCGGCTGCGGGCAGGCTAGACGCGGTGCGTCATCCGGTCAACCCCGGCTGCGGGGCATTAATGCGATGCGTCAGGAACTCAGCCCCAGCGGAGCAGCGCCGAGCCCCAGGTGAAGCCCGAGCCGAAGGCGGTGAGCGAGACGATCTGGCCCTTGCCGAGGCGGCCTTCGCGGGAGGCCTCGGCGAGCAGGATGGGGAGCGCGCCGGCGGAGCAGTTGCCCAGGCGCTGGATGTTGTTCAGGACCTTGGCGGCCGGGATCTCGAGCTTCTGCGCGACGGCCTCGTTGATGCGCAGATTCGCCTGGTGGAAGAGGAAGAGGTCGACCTCTTCGAGCTTCACGCTCGCGGCGTGGAGCGTCTCCATCAGGACCTCGGG
>JANMTD010000159.1:0-1553 GCA_031390075.1 Deltaproteobacteria bacterium
CGCGCATGAACATCGGCCAGATCCTCGAGACCCATCTCGGATGGGCGGCGCACGGCCTCGGTCGTCAGATCCGGCGGCTCCTCGAGCGCCAGGCGACGAAGGCCGAGATCCGGGCGAAGCTGAAGGAGATCTACTCCGACAACGAGATCGCCGGGATGATCGAAGGCGCTTCCGACGAGGCGATCGACTCTCTCGCCGAGAACGTCACGAAGGGGATCCACGTCGCGACGGCCGTGTTCGACGGCGCCTCGGAGATCGAGGTCAAGCAGGAGCTCGAGCGCGCGGAGCTGCCGACATCGGGCCAGATCGTGCTCTTCGATGGACGAACCGGAGAAGCGTTCGACCGCGACGTCACGATCGGCACGATCTACATGTTGAAGCTCCACCACCTGGCCGACGACAAGCTGCACGCCCGCTCCATCGGGCCCTACAGCCTGGTCACCCAGCAGCCGCTGGGCGGCAAGGCGCAGTTCGGTGGACAGCGTCTCGGCGAGATGGAGGTCTGGGCGCTCGAGGCGTACGGCGCCGCCTACGCGCTGCAGGAGTTCCTGACTGTGAAGTCGGACGACGTGCAGGGCCGGACGCGGATCTACGAATCGATCGTGAAGGGCGAGCACACGCTCGAGCCTGGACTCCCCGAGAGCTTCAACGTCCTCGTGAAGGAGCTGCAGGCGCTCGGCCTCGACATCGAGATGCGCGAAGAGGGGCCGCCGGTCTGACGGAAGTGACGCGGCTCGACGGAACGAACATCGCTGGAAACCCGAGAGAGGGACCCATCATTGCGTGATCTATACAATCTCTTCGAGAAGCCCAAGGACCCGCTTGCGTTCAACTCGCTCCGCATCTCGCTGGCGAGTCCGGACAAGGTGCGCGAGTGGTCCTTCGGCGAGGTGAAGAAGCCGGAGACGATCAACTACCGGACGTTCAAGCCCGAACGCGATGGGCTCTTCTGCGCCAAGATCTTCGGTCCGGTCAAGGACTACGAGTGCAATTGCGGCAAGTACAAGCGCATGAAGCACCGCGGCGTCGTGTGCGAGAAGTGTGGCGTCGAGGTCATCCAGTCGAAGGTTCGCCGCGAGCGCATGGGCCACATCACCCTCGCTTCGCCGGTGGCCCACATCTGGTTCCTGAAGTCGCTGCCCTCGCGCATCGGCAACATCCTCGAGATCACGCTGCGTGACCTCGAGAAGGTCCTCTACTTCGAAGCCCACGTCGTCCTCGATCCGAAGGACACGGAGCTCGAGAAGGGCGAGCTCGTCTCCGACGAGCGCCTGCAGGAGCTGCGCGAGGCCCACGGGCGCGACGCGTTCGAGGTCGGGATCGGCGCCGAGGCCGTGCGACGGCTGCTGGCCGAGCTCGATGTCGACGGCGAGTGCACGCGACTGCGCGAGGATATGCGCGAGGCGACCTCCGAGGCGAAGCGCAAGAAGATCGCCAAGCGCCTGAAGGTGCTCGACGCGTTCAACGAGTCGGCGATCAACCGCCCGGAGTACATGGTGCTCGAGGTCGTGCCGGTGATTCCGCCGGACCTGCGGCCGCTCGTGCCTCTCGAT